>SOHZ01000048.1 GCA_004377365.1 Anaerolineales bacterium
CCCTGTAAGCTGCACGCCCCGTAAGTTAACATAACTTTTAAAACACGCTCTAAGGAGGTTAACTTTGAACGGATATGGTTTCAACTTTGAGACGCTCTACTATCTAGAGCTAACAACACTCTATGACATCGTGTCCATCATTCGTGGGAGCGATACGGCTATTGCCCCGGATCACGATGTCATTATTCGCGGATGCATTATCCCTTTTCTACGCGATGCCACGAAGGCTCCCAAAAGCGCTAGCAAAGATGAGATTATAAGGCTGGCCCTTATCGCTACTGCTAGGAGAGCTGGGGTGAGCTTCAAAAACTGGGATGTCGTCCATACAGACAACATTGCTTCGGCTGCACGCCGTCAAATCCAGATGCTAGTAGCTAAGCGACTCGATGAGCTCGACCCAAAGAAAAAGGAGGAGTTGCTTGATATTGCCAGAAGCAATCTCCAGGAATCTGCCAAGACGATGGGAGTTCCGCTTGCCGGGGCTGGTGCAATCATAGTCGGTGAACTGTCTGGGTTTGGCATCTATCTAGCCACTACCACGGGCTTGCACGCGCTTTCTCTGGCATTCGGAACCACTTTTTCCTGGGGAGTGTATCAAGGTGCCACTACTCTGCTAGGCGTCATTCTCGGCCCAATAGGATGGGCTATAGCGGGAGTAAGCGTTGCAGGAAGTACTGTTATAGCCATTCGCAATTGGGCAAAAGGCAAAAGAGAGCGGAAGCTGATATTGACAGTCGTCGCCCTGTTGTTTGCCATAGGACAGAGCCCCTTTAACTTTTTTGGCCTAACTCCCGACGCTTCTCTCGATGACGTGAAAAAAGTGTACCGGGCAATCATGAAGACATTCCACCCTGACAAGCTTGAAAAAAACCTACCACAGTGGGTCCGTGATGATTTCAACGAGAAGTTGCTCTGCTGTCAGGAGGCTTACGAGAAACTTATGAGGATTCTTGGCCGAGGGGAGGAAGGAGACGAGGAAAATGAGTGAAAAGGCCACAACAGGCGAAACCTTTTTCGAGATGCTTGTATGTTGGTTGGTATCTCTACCCACCGACATCAAAATATTGATAGAGATGATCGGTGATGATGAACTGGACATGAAGGCGCGTTCTCTGGCAGTGGGGACAATCGTTTATGTCCTTGCCCCGATAGATTTGATCCCGGATAAGATCCCTGTCTTAGGATATGTTGATGATGTAGTGATTCTGCATATCGCCGTGGTGCTGGTCGTGCAGATTGATCCCAACCGGGGGAGGTACTATCGAGAGAAATATCCTCAGACATTTGAGACACTGGACCAGCAGATCGAGTTGCTGAGGGGGACGCTCGGTGCACTCTATTCCTGGCTGACAGCACTGGTGGAGAACTTGGTGAAACGACGCTTCCGGGGCCAGGCTGCTGAAGACGTCATCGGATCCGAGAAATTGCAGGAGGACATGTTTGACGCAGCAATGGAGTACGCCGCTGATGTCAATGTGGACGCTGAGACCATTCAGCGTGCGCTCCTCGCAGCGCCGCCAAACCGTATCGTTGAACTGCTGTCAGACGGGTTGGAGGAAGAACAAAAGCGCCAGGCAAGAGAAGAGCAGAAAGGTGTGATAAAACGGCTGACTGCTCCCTCAGGTGGTTTTCGAAAACTCTTAGGCCGTGAAGATTAATGGTCATACCCTCTCCCGCGAGCCGGAAGCTCGCGGGATGTGAAGAGGGTGCAGACCCTCAAGCCCACGCCAGTTTTCAAGGTGTATTTCATGAGGGGACGGCCAGTTCGTAGCAGGTGTAGGTGTGAATCGGGCAGAAAGCATAGAGATTGCCCAGGTTGTCAATGCGGGGGGCATCAGTTTTGAAGACGTGCTTCTGAGGGGAATTGGAAGTGGGACAGATGAACTCTGTTGGTATGACCAGCTTCTTGAGAGCAGTGAGGGCAGTTCCAATCTCCCTGGAAGAAAGATCGGTGCCCATGTATCTCTTCCAGACCTCGCTAGCCTGCCCGCTTTTCAACAATTGTGCGATGGCCTCTATCCGAGCATTGATGTGTTGGGTCAGATCAGCAGTGACTACCTTCCGTCTGTAAGAAGCGATATTGATTTGCTCCGGATTTTCCAAAAGAAGGGCAATGGTATCAATAGTGTCCAATTCTCTCAGGGTCATCAATTTCAAGATGAGCAGATCCTCGAGGGGGATCACAGGAGCCTGTTCAAGCTCTTCTGGTTTCATCGTGTCTCTTCATAGTATGAGTATACCACAAAAACCAGGAATAGAAAAGATGTACGATGGAAGGATGGGCAGTTTAGAAGTGATGTTCTGGGAAAAAGTCCGTTAGGAGGCCAAGTATGGCAGAAGAATTCACATTCATCGGCAAACGGGTGCCCAAGCTGGATGCCATAGACAAGGTCACAGGCCGGGCAATCTATGGCCACGACATGAAATTGCCCCGTATGCTCTACGGCAAGATCCTGCGCAGCGACCGCGCCCACGCCCGCATCCTGAATGTTGATACCAGCCGGGCCAAGAAACTGCCGGGGGTCAAGGCAGTGATCACAGGCGATGGCATCCCTGACATCCGGGTCGGTTTTGCCAAAGACAATCCCATCCTCAAGACGGGCAAAGTGCGCTCCTTCCGTGACGAGATTGCGGCTGTGGCAGCCGTGGACGAGGACACGGCCCAGGAAGCCCTGGAGCTGATCAAGGTAGAGTACGAGGACCTGCCGGCCGTCTTTGACCCGGAAGAAGCTATGAAGCCGGGTGCGCCCCTCATCCACGAGGAAGCGGAGAGGAACATACTGTCCATGATGACCCAGTCGTACTTCCACGGTGACGTGGAAAAGGGATTCGCCGAGTCAGATGTGGTGATCGAGGACCGCCTCACATTGACCCGGGTCGCCCACTGTTGCATGGGCACCTCTTTCTGCTTGGCCAGCTTTGACAATTCGGGCAATCTCACTGTCTGGAATTCTAGCCAGATGCCTTTCATGTCCCAGCGGGAATTGAGCACGGCTTTGAAGATCCCGCCCGACAAAATCAGGGTCATCAAGGCCACCATCGGCGGAGGGTTTGGCAGCAAGCTGGACACCTATCCCCACGACCCCTTGTGTGTCCTGTTGGCCCAAATGACAGGCCGTCCGGTGCGGATCACTTTCACCCGCGAGGAGGAGTTCATCGCTTCACCCACCCGCCAGCCAGTGATTTGCGACATCAAGAGTGGAGCTAAGAAGGATGGCACCCTGATGGGCCGTCAGGTCAAGATGATCCTCGACAACGGGGCCTACTCCTCCTGGGGGGCCACCACCCCGTTGGTGATGATGATGACCATTTCCTCGTTGTACCGGGTGCCCAACGTCAAATATGATGTGCTCGTGGTGTATACCAACAATCCCTATGCCGGTGCTATGCGGGGCTATGGCAATCCCCAGGCCACTTTTGTGGTGGATTCTCACATGGACATGCTGGCCCACGAGCTGGGCATGGACCCCATGGAGTTCCGTCTGAAGAACGCCAACCAGTCAGGAGACGTCACCGGACAGGGAGTCAAGATCACCACCTGTGGTTTGAGCGAGTGCATCGAGAAGGCGGCGGAGAGCATCAGTTGGCAGGAGAAGCGAGGTAAGGGAGGCAATCGCGGGGTGGGCATAGCCGCGCAGTTTCACGTGGGCGGCGGAGCTCGCATTTACCCCTCCGACGGCTGCGGCACTACCATCAAGGTGGACGACTATGGCAAGGTCACCGTGATCACCGGTTCTACCGACATGGGACAGGGTTCTGATACCATCATTGCCCAGATCGTGGCCGAGGAGATGGGGGTGCCGGTGGACAATATCACTGTGGTCAACACTGATACCGCCATCACCCCCTGGGACGTGGGGGCCCACGCCAGCCGCACCACTTTCATCGCTGGCAACTCTGCCCGTCTAGCCGCCGCCGATGCCAAGCGACAGATCCTGGAAGCCGCTGCCCAGGCCTATAACATTAAGTCGGGAAACCTGGACCTGCGCGAGGGACAGATTTCCGTCAAAAGTGAGCCAGAGGAGGGCATCCCCTATGCAAAGGCCATCCGGGCCGGGCACTTTCGACCCGATGGGGATCTTGTTCTGGCCCGGGGCTGGTACGAGCCTCCCACTGACAAGCAGGACAAGGAATTTCGGGGTAACATCTCTGCTACCTACGCCTTTGCTGCCCAGGCTGCCGAGGTAGAGGTGGATACCGAGACAGGGGAGGTGACGGTGTTGAAAATAGCAGCCGCTCACGACGTGGGCCGGGCCCTCAACCCTATGGCCGTGGAGGGCCAGATCGAGGGTGGGGTGTCCATGGGCCTGGGCTACGGCTTGAATGAGGCGTTGGTGTTGGAGGAGGGGAAGATGCTCAATCCCAACTTCGCCGACTATGCCCTGCCTACGGCGCTGGACATGCCGCCTATTGATCTCATCATCGTCGAGACCATTGACCCTGAGGGGCCCTTCGGGGCTAAGGGCATGGCCGAGCCAGCCAACAACCCCACCGCCCCGGCCATCGCCAACGCCGTCTACGATGCCGTGGGGGTCAGGATCAAGGACCTGCCCATCACGGCCGAGAAGGTATTAAAAGCATTAAAGGAGAAAAAAAGTGGGAAACGAGAGTAAAACGTGTATGGAGGACTTGAAGCTGAAGCCCTGCATAAGCTCAGCGCAGTTGTACGTGGCTGGCACCTCTATTGAGGAAATCCGGCGTAAGTATGATCTGGAGGAAATCAGCAAGCTGGCCTCCAATGAGAATGCCCTGGGACCTTCCCCACTGGCAGTGGAGGCCATGCAGAAGACGCTGGCCAACATCCACCGTTATCCTCCCGTGGCCGATGACGAGTTGCGGGCCAAACTGGCCAGAACTCTGAGCGACAGTGGCCTGAGTGAGGAGTGCTTCATCACCGGCAACGGCTCTTGCGATGTGCTGGCCATGATCACGCGGGCCTTCATCTGCGAGGAAGGGGACGAGGCCATCATCTGCCCGCCCACTTTCGTGGTATACGAAATGATGGTCAACATCTGCGGGGGTAAGTGTGTTTTTGTGGATCTGAAAGACGATTTCACCCACGATTTGTCCCGGGTGCTGGACAGCATCACCGACCGCACGCGGCTGATTTTTCTCTGCAATCCCAACAATCCCACAGGCACAGTGATTGACCGGGACGAACTGAACGATTTTCTGAATCAGGTCCCATCCTGCGTGCTGGTAGTCATTGACGAGGCCTACTGGGAGTACGCCGACCCTGAGCTCTTGCCCGACACCCTGGCCTACGTTCGGGAAGGACGCAACGTCATGTCTGTCCGAACTTTTGCCAAGGTGTATGGTCTGGCCGGCCTGCGCATAGGCTACGGCATCACCTACGAGGAACTGGCTCAGTACCTCCGCCGCCTGCGGTTGCCTTTCCACATCAATGCTGTGACGATGCGGGGAGCGATAGCCGCTTTGGACGACCGGGAGCACGTCGAGAAGAGCGTGCAGCACAACAGGGTTGAGCGAGAATTCCTCTACGCTGGGCTGGATGATCTGGAATTGCCCTACGCCCGCAGCCAGAGCAACTTTATCCTGGTCAAACCTGGCTACGATCCGCAGTTGGTCTACGAGCGCATGTTGGAGAAGGGGGTGATCATCCGTCCTATGGCTGCCTTCCGTGCCCCCGATTGCTTCCGCATCACTGTAGGCACCCGCGCCGAAAACGAGCGCCTCTTGCAGGTTTTGGGTGAAGTGATGGGGGCATTGAGAATGGAGAATAGAGAATAGAGAATGGAGGAGGGCTCGGTTAGAGACGGCTCGACTGAGCTCGCCAAAGTCCTTCGCCCCAAAATGGAGGATTGAGACATGGAGCTGTTTACTGACATCACCGTGTTGAGCTTGGAGCAGGCCACCGTGTTGCCCTATCTCACCTATCGCTTGGCCGCTGAGGGGATGAACGTCATCCGGGTCGAACACCCGGAGCGGCCCGACCCTAACCGCTTCGTGGGCCGCGACGTCCTGGGTGAGAAAGGCATGAACACTTACTACTTTCCCAACAACGTGGGCAAAAAGGCCATCACCCTGAACCTGCGAGGTGAGGAGGGTCAGGCACTGTTGCGCGAGCTAATCCTCCAGTTGGACGTGGATATCTTTGCCACCAACCAACTGCCGCGCAATTACGAAAAGCTAGGCATTGACTACGAGCGGCTCAAGAGCGTCAAAGAGGGCATCATCTGGGTGGGGGTCACTGGCTTTGGGCCGGAGAGCAATGAAGCGGCCTATGACCCCATTCTGCAGGCCCGGGCCGGGTTCATGGAGCTGACCGGAGAAAGGGATGGCGAGCCGATGGTCTTTGGCTTGCCCATGGCCGACCTGGGGGCCAGCGAGCACGGGTATGGCCAGATCATGAAGGCCCTCTACAAGCGGGTGGCCACCGGTGAGGGTTCCCGTATAGACATCTCCATGTTCCAAAGCGCGGTGTCCTGGATGGTAAACCCGGTGTTGCTGACCAAGAGCTTTGGGGACAAGATCACCCGCCGGGGGAATACCCACGAGTTCTTTGCCCCGGTCTCGGTCTATGAGACCAAGGACGGTTACGTCTACATCGCTATCGGCAACGACCGGCAGTGGCAGACCATCACCGAGCAGGCTGGTTTCGAGGGGCTGTCCAAAGAAGAGTACAAGACCAACGCCGGGCGCATCGCTGACGTGCAGCGCTTGAACGAAGGGATCAACCGGGTGACGAGGACCAAGACGACGGCCGAGATGGTCGAGTTGTTCAACAGCATCGGTGTGCCCATCTCCACGGTCAGCACCATCGAGGAGGTGATAGGAGATCCCCATATGAAGGGCAAGTTGATCTCTTCCAAAGATTCGCGCACGGGCACGGAGGTCTTTCTGCCGCCCCCACCGGTCATCACCCCCTATCTCGAGTCGGTGAACATGCAGTTGCCCTTCCCGCCGCGCTGGGGCGAGCACAACGAGGAGATTTACGGAGCCCTGGGCTACGATGCCCAGAAGTTGGCAAAGTTGAAGGAGGCGGGAATAATCTAGTCAGCTTAGTAAGTCAGACCTGACAGGTTTAGCGCCAAAACCTGTCAGGTTTGGTCCCCTAATCGTAAGGAGAGAACAGTGAAAGAGATACAAACTGTCACGGCTACGTGGGCCCGTACTCACTTTGAGGAAATTATCCACAATACAGTCACCACAGGGGAGCGTTTCACCGTCGAGTGTGATGGCATCCCTGCCGTGGTGATCCTCTCCGTGGCCGAATATGAACGGCTGCAGCGACAGGCAGCCTGGAGTCGCTTCTATGAACTCGGTCAGAAGGCCGGGCTGGAAGCAGAAGAAGAAGGCGTGACGGAGGAATCGCTCCAGGAAGAGATCGCTGCCATCAAGCAACAGGTTTACGCGGAGCGATACGGACGTGGATGAACAACCGCTGCGTGTCATGGCTGATGCCAACATTATCATCGCAGGGGTGTTTAAGCCACGGTGGTTCTTCGAGTTCTTTCTGGCGACGTGCCGGTTCGAACTGGCTCCAGACCCCAGCCGCGAAGAGGTGCAGGCCAACATCACCTTGGTGCGTGATGTGACCGACGTACCTGTAGCCCTTTCCGCTCTTAAGGCCCGCGTGGATTATCTGGTGACGAACGATAAAGATTTCCACGACGACGACACAAAGGCTGCCCTGGAAAAGGACGACGTCCGGGTGATGCTCGTAGGCACACTCCTGGCAGAAGTGATGGGTTGGGCGAGCAAGGATCTGGAAGCGATCCGCCATCGGGAGTGGAGCGACTTGCTGCCCTTCCCTTACCCAGAATCCCGTTGAAAAGGTTGATTTAGAAGATGTGCGTCTGTTAGAACTGGATAACGGGGAAGTATAGCCCGCTGGCCATTTCAACCTATGTGGCAAGAATGATGGTACAAAGTACGTTTTCGGCTTTACCCCGTATCTCGAGTCGGTGGGCATGCAGTTGCCCTTCCCACCGCGCTGGGGTGAGCACAGGTAGGAGGTTTACGGAGCCTTAGGCTACGATGCCCAGAAGCTGGCAGAGTTGAAAGAGAAGGGGGTAATTTAATGCTAACGGATGCAATTATATCCTTAGCGGGCGTAGCAGTGAGCTTAGTTGGTGCGTGGCTTATTGCCAGGAAGTACGGCGACGTGGCGGGGACTTTGGCTGCTCGGAGATTTCAAGAGGAGGATGCTAAGAGAGCACGTGTCACGGCATTTCAATCGCTGATAAATGCGGTTGCACGAATACGAGGAGTGGTAGAACACTACCAATCGCCAGGCTTTAGTATGGGGCGTGGTGTACCAAAGTTTCCTGTGACTGCATTTGAGACGGCCTTTGTCTCCGGATCGCCGGGTCTGGCTGCTAGTTCGGAGCTTCTGGATGCAGTCAACGATTATCTTATTGTTGCCGACTCTATCAACTCGTTTGTTGACATCTGCCTGGCTAGGGGTGGTGATTGGGGCAGGCCAATAAAACAAGCTTGCACTCCGCTTCCTGAGATTCTAGATCGGCTGAGTGATTGCCTTCAGCGTGAGCTTGAATCTAGTGCAGGCTTGTGTAATTTCGTTCACTACTAAAGAATCCCGACTGAGAGGTTGAAAATCGAGGGAATATTTCAATCACCCTTATCTCTTCCCATGTACTGAGAATTGAGGATTGACCTATGGATTTCTAGCTTAACGAAGAGCAAGAACTCTTCCGCCGCAGCGTGGCCGAGTTCGTGGACAAGGAGGTCGTTCCCGTCGCGGCCAAAATAGATGAGGAGGGCCAGTTCCCCTTTGCCAGTTGCGGTTTCGCCATGGAGTACGACGTGCAGCGCTACTTCCGTGACGCCCGGCTCTTGCTGCTGGGTGGAGGGACCTCGGAGATATTGCGTACCATCATCAGTAAACAAATGGGATTGTAGGACAAGTTGGTAACTTGTCCCAACGAAAGGAGTCAGCCATGGATTTCAGTTTTACCCCCGAACAGGAAATTTTCCGCCGCACTGTGCGTGAATTCGCCGACAGGTACGTCAGACCTCGCATCCCGGAGATGGAGGAAAAGAAAGAGATCCCCCGTGACATCTTTGACAAGATAGCCGAACAGGGTTATTATGGCTTGCGCTATCCAGAGGAGGTCGGAGGGCAGGGTGGGGACAACGTCATGTTCGCCATCTTTATCGAGGAAATGTCTCGCTGCTATATGAGCACGGCGGCAAGGACCATGATGCAGTGTCTGATGGGCACCGACTTTCTCTACCGCTTTGGCACCGAGGAACAGAAGCAAGAATTCCTCATCCCGGCCATCAAGGGAGAGCGATACGGCACCATGTGCATGACGGAACCGACCGGCGGCACGGATCTGGGGGCCATGCAGACCACGGCCGTGCGCGACGGCAACGAATACGTCATCAACGGGCAGAAGAGCTGGATTACCGGCGCCACCGACTGCGATTTCCTAACCGTGGCTGCCAAGACCGATCCCGAAGCCGGATTCAGGGGCATTGACATGTTCCTGGTGGAAAAGGACAGGCCGGGCGTGGAGGTGGGGAAGAGGATTGATAAAATGATCGCCGTGGCTTCGGGATGTTACGACTTGTTCTTCCGCAACGTCCGCGTCCCGGCCGATCATCTTTACGGTGGAGAGGAGGGCAAGGGCTTTGCCCTCTTGCGCAACATCCTGAACGACATCCGGGTCCATACCGCGGCCCAGGCTTTGGGAACTGCTCGGGCTGCCTATGAAGAGTCCTTCGAGTATGCCCAGGAGCGCGTGGCTTTCAAACGCCCCATTATCAAGTTCCAGGCTATGCAGCACAAGCTGGCCAAAATGGTGGTGGATATCGAAGCGGCCCGGCTTCTCATATACTATGCAGCCTGGTTAATGGATCAGGGTCTGCCGGTGAACGTGGAAGCGGCCGTGTGCAAGTACTATGTTACTGAAGCAGCTCTCAGGATCGTTGACGATGCCACCCGCATCTTTGGAGCCTACGGTGCGGCCATGGATATGAACATTCAACGTTACTTTCGTGACGTTCGCTGGCTTCTCTATGGCGCTGGCACCCAGACCATCATCCTTAACATTATTGCCTCTGAGATACAAAAACGATAGAAAGGGAGTTGTTAATGAACATAGAAACCAAACTGGGCTTGGACGCTTTCATCCTTGACAAGGAAACGCACATTGTCGTCAATCAGGAAATCTGCAAAGAGTGCGAGGCAAAGTACTGTTTGTATGTCTGCCCCGGCCGGCGCTATTCCGTCAACCAGGAAACTGGGGAGATGGCGCTAGAGTTCGGCGGCTGCCTGGAGTGCGGCACCTGCATGATCGCCTGTGTTGACGGGGCGCTGGATTGGAACTATCCGAGAGGTGGTTTCGGAGTGCAGTATCGGTTTGGGTAAAGTCGAAAGATAGGAGGCGACAATGCGCCTGCCGAAATTTGAGCACCTCCAACCCGAATCCCTGGAGGAGGCCCTCGATCTCCTCAGCGAACATGGGGAAGAGGTTAAGGTCATCGCCGGGGGGACAGACCTCCTGGTGTCCATGAAGCAGAGGTTACTCACCCCCAGGTATCTGCTCAGCCTCAAGGAACTTGCGGAGCTAGATTTCATCGAGGAGGACAAAGGGAGGGTGAGGATTGGTGCTCTCACCAGGCTGACCACCCTCATCAAATCCCCGCTTGTGCAAGAGAAATTCCCCGTCTTGGCCCAGGTGGCCGGTTACGTCGCCGCTCCTCCTCTCCAGAACATGGGCACCCTGGGCGGCAACCTGTGCCTGAACACCCGCTGTTTTTTCTACAACCAGTCCCAGTTCTGGAGGCAGGCCCGTCCCCTGTGCTTCAAAACGGGCGGAGAGATGTGTCACGTGGTCAAAGGCGGGGATCACTGCTACTCGGTCTACCAGGGTGATCTGGCGCCGGTACTGATTGCCCTTGAAGCCAGGGTGAAGGTGGCCAGAAAGGGCAGCGAGTGGGTGATCCCTCTGCTCGATCTTTACACAGGCAGAGGGGAAGAGCCCATCGCCCTGGAAGTGGGAGAGATGTTGACTGAGGTGGAAATACCTGGGCCAGCGCCGGATTGCAAATCCGGCGGGAGCAGTCTAACCACTGCCTCGTGGGGAGGGGATTATCAGAAGCTGCGCTACCGGGGGGCGATGGATTTTCCGCTGATAGGTGTGGCTGCTGTCCTCCATTGGAATGGAGAGGGTTGTGCCAGGGCCAAGGTGGTTCTGACTGCCGTCGCTTCGGCCCCGGTCGTGGTGGAGGAAGCGAGCAAGCTCCTCGAAGGACAGAAGCCTGACGAAGAGACCATCGCCAAGGTAGCGGAGGCCGCCTACGAAGTGGCCCATCCCGTGGCCAACGTCGGCAGTACTCCCCTCTACCGGAGGAAAATGGTGCGAGTGATGACCAGAAGGGCCCTAGCCAATGCTGGGGGAAGGGGGTAGGCCGTCATGGAAAAACGGATCATTCAACTGACTGTGAACGGCGAGGAATATGAGGTCGTCGTTGCCCCCAACCAGACCCTCCTGGAAGTTCTGAGGGATGATTTGTACCTCACCGGCACCAAGGATGGCTGTGGGGAAGGAGCCTGTGGGACCTGCACTGTCCTTCTGGATGGAAAGCCGATTCGCTCTTGCCTCACTCTGGCTGTTGAAGTCCAGGGCAGGGAGATCACGACCATTGAAGGGCTGGCCCCGATGGGGGAACTGCATCCCATCCAGAGGGCCTTTGTCAAATACGGGGCGATCCAATGCGGTTTCTGCGCTCCAGGTAAGATTCTCATTACCAAGGCCCTGCTGGACGAAAACCCCAATCCTACGGAGAAAGAGGCCCGGTGGGCCATCTCTGGGAATGTGTGTAGATGCACTGGTTATGCCAAAATCGTGGAGGCCATGCTGAAAGCTGCGGAAATGGTTTGAGGTTGAACACCAAGTTTGTCATGCGGGGGTTGCTCCTTGCGTTACCGGTAGCAGTGATCGCCTCAGTAGTCCTCACTTTGGTGATGAACCCAACGCGGATTGGCCGTCCACTTGACCCGACTCCACCGCCCCCAACCATCCTCGCGCCGCGCGGCGAGCTACCGACCGGCCCGGTTGGCTTGCAGGGGTGGGCACGGTACCGGGGCAAGGCGGATAGACAGGTGGTGCATGGGTTTCTGATCCGATTGAGTGACGGCGAAATCGTGGGGGTGACTCCAGCGCATGGTTTCTCGTTCAGCGATCCTGACCATCCGCTTCAACAAATCGCGCTGGCTGCTCCTGGTCAGACGGATTTCGTGGTCGAGTTCGATAGGCTGCGAGGCCAGCTTGGTCAACCCCGGACAGGTGGAGACATGACGGTGGACTATGTGCTGCTGCGAGCTGACCAGCCAATTGATTCGAGCTTTGTTCTTACGCCAGACTCACGCGGCGCACCGCAGCCTGGCGAGCGCGTGTCGCTTTTCAGTTGCTCAGGGGATGGCCGTGGCAGCCAGCGTATTCTGGAAGGGACGGTTCAATCGGTTAGCGACACAGCCGTGTGGGTGTTGATGGACGAGTTGTTCAATCCAGATGGGATGAGCGGGTCGCCGTTTGTCAGCCAGTACACCGGGCAGGTGGTAGGGATGGCGATCGCGGTCAATCCACGGGGCGGTCGGTTGCTGCTGGGCGTGCATCCTATCGGGTCTATCGTACAGTTAGCCGAGTCGGCAACCGAGTTCCCAAAAATCAGAGAGTATCGGCGGTAATCGAACAGATAGATGAACTAACCAGGCGTTGACAGTTGAATGTTATCGTACGCGACTTGAGGGAGAAGAATATGCAATACAATCTAATCGGTACCCGAATGCCCCGCATTGATGCGCCTGCCAAAGCGACAGGGGAGGCCAGGTTCACCGCCGACCTGATGTTGCCCAGGATGTTGCACGCCAAGGTCCTGCGCAGTCCCTATCCTCATGCCCGCATCGCGCGCATTGACACCAGCGAAGCTGAAAAGTTGCCTGGGGTCAAGGCCATCATCACTGGCAGGGACACGGCAGGGGTGAAGTGGGGCGTATTCCGCTATACTCGCGATCAGGAGCTCCTGCCCACCGAGAAAGTACGCTACGTGGGTGACGAGGTGGCGGCAGTGGCGGCTACCAGCGAGGGGATCGCCGAAGAAGCGCTCGCACTCATCAAAGTGGAATACGAGGTGTTGCCCGCCGTGTTTACCATCGAGGAGGCCATGGCTGACAGGGCACCCCTCCTCCACGAGGGCTTTGAGCGCAACATCAACATCCACGTGCCCATTGTCGTGGGAGACGTGGAGCAAGGCTTCAAGGATTCCTACCTGGTTCGCGAGGACACCTTTGTCTCCGAGGAAGAGTCCTACTTCATGAGCGAGCCCTTGGCCGTGGTGGCCAATTATACCAGCGAGGGCGTCCTGGAGATGTGGATGCCCAACGCGGCCCCGCACATGAAGGCCAAGGCCATGTCCAATCTGTTGAAAATGCCGCTGCACAAAGTCCACGTCCGCAAGATCGCTATCGGCGGGGCCTTTGGCGGCCGCTCTGACATCTTCCCCGGCGAGTTCATCTGCGCCCTGCTGAGCATCCGCACTCAGCGTCCGGTAAAGCTGGTCTACACTCGCGAGGAGAACACTATCGCTACCCGCCAGGGACACAACATGATCGCCCACATCAAGACGGGCGTGGACCGGCGCGGGGTGGTTCTCGCCCGCGATATGACCCTGTACATGGACGGTGGGGCTTACAGCTCGACCGGCCCCATCGCCACCTCGGTGCCCTTCCTGTGTCTGGAGCAGGTCTACCGCATGCCCAACGTGCGCTACAACGGCTACCGCATCTACACCAACAAGCCGATACGGGGCATGATCCGCACCCATGGCCGGGCCTTTGCGGGGGGCATTGACATGCAGTTGGATATGATCGCCGGGGAACTGGGCATTGACGCCGGAGAAATCCGGCTGCGCAACGCCAGGCGGGTGGGCGACGTGACCCCCACCGAGTCAAAAGTGTTCAGTTGTGCCCTGGACGAGACCATCAAGAAGGCGATGGAGGTATCTGGCTGGAAGGAGAAGCGGGGCAAGCAACGTCCTGAGCTTGTCGAAGGGCTGCCTAAGTGGCGGGGCATCGGCATGGGTTGCAACTCGGTGCAGACGGGCTTCCCGATGGGCATCCGGGGCGGCTCTCAGGCATTCATAAAATTCAACGAGGACGGCGGGGCGACGGTGATTTCGGGGGTGGTGGACAACGGCCAGGGCAACGACAACATGCTGGTGCAGATCGCCGCCGAGGAACTGGGTCTGCGGCCGGAGGACATCTGTCTCATTTCCGCTGATACCGAGGTCACGCCCACCGCGCCGGGCAGCTTTAGCATGGTCAGCACCTTTGCCGGAGGCAACGCCGTGCGGCTGGCTGCCCGGGATGCCAGGCAGCAGCTCTTTGAGATCGCCTCCTACGACCTGGAGGTGGGCGTTGACGAACTGGAGGCCAGGGAGCGGCGCGTCTTTGTGAGGGACGATCCAGAGCAGGGCATTCCCATCGCTAAGGTGATCCGCAAGGCGCTGATTCTGGACAAGCCCGTCATGGGCCGGGGCCACTATTCGCCCAAAGTAGACCACGGCCGGGAGTGGGTCAAGAACCCACGCGGGCAACTGTCCGAAGCCTTCTCCTTTGGGACCACCGTGGCTGAGGTGGAGGTGGACCCGGAGACGGGCCAGGTGAAGGTGCTGGAGGTGACAGCCGCCCAGGACGTCGGTTTCGCCCTGAATCCGATGGTCGTGGAGGGGCAGTTCGAGTCGGGGGTGGCCATGGGCGGCCAGGGTGGGGTGCTGACTGAGGGACACCAATGGGCCGAGGGGCATCTGCTCAACCCGACCTACCGCGAGTACAAAATCCCCCTGGCCTGCGACATGCCCAAAATCAACACGGTCATCGTGGAATCCATTGACCCTAATGGGCCTTACGGGGCCAAGGAGGCGGGCATGAGCATCGCCATGTCGGCGGCCCAGGCCTACGCCAACGCCATCTGCAACGCCATCGGCACCTGGATTCACGAGTTTCCGATGACGCCGGAGGTGGTGTTGGAGGCGATTGAGAGGAAGAAACGTGAAAATACGAAAGATTGACCACATCTGCATTGCCGTGCGAGATTTGGAGAAGGCACGGAAAATCTACGAGGAAGACTTGGGGCTAGAGCTGTACGGCACCTACGTGGCTGAGAGCGAGAAGATCCGGGTGGCTCGCTACTACGTGGGCGACGTGGCCCTGGAGTTGATGGAGTCCACCGCACCCGACGGGGAGGTGGCCAAGTTCATTGAGAAGCGCGGGGAGGGGTTCTTTCTCATCTCCTATCGCGTGGACGATGTGGACGAGGCCCTGGCCGAACTGAAGGCCAAGAGGCGCAAGACCATTGACCAGAAGCCTCGCGAGTTGCTGGGCAATCGCTACGCCTTCATCCATCACCCTCAGGACCTCTGCGGCGTCCTCACAGAGGTTCTGGATGGGGAGTTTGATTACGACAAGTAATTTAGAAATTAGAAATTGGAAATTAGAATTTAGAATAAGGAGGTCATCATGCCGTTCGAAAAAGTCTTTGTCCCTTACGGTGGGTATTGGACCACACCCTTCTGCCGATGGCAGGGGAGTTTTGGCCACCTCAATGCCATCCCCTTCGCTGGGGAGATTGCCGTGCGTGCCCTCGAGGAAAGACAAATCTCGCCGGGGATCTTTGACGAGCTTTTGCTGGGGCTGACGGTGCCCCAGAAGCACAGCTTTTACGGTGGGCCCTGGCTGGCGGGGCTCATCGGCGCGACGGCTATCACCGGGCCGATCATCAGCCAAGCCTGCGCTACGGGAGCCAGGGTGATGGGCACAGCCGCCTTTGAGGTGGAGACCAGCGAGGAAGAACGCGTCATTCTCACCATCACCGCCGACCGCTGCAGCAACGGGCCCCACTGCTACTATCCTAACCCGCTGGGGCCAGGCGCTACCGGCGATTCCGAGGATTGGGTCTTGGACAACTTTGGCCACGACCCTTGGCCCAAGAACTCTATGCTCCAGACGGCGGAAAATGTGGCCAAAGAGGAGGGCATCACCAAAGAAGAGCAGGACGAGATGACTCTCCTGCGCTACAGGCAATATGACGATGCTCTGAAGGACGATTCCGCTTTTCAGCGTCGTTACATGGTGCTGCCCATTGAGGCAAAGAAGGGGCGCAAGGTGCTCGCCACCGTCGAGGGGGATGAGGGAGTGTTCCCCACCACGGCTGAAGGGTTGGCCAGGCTCAGGCCCGTCCTGGAAGGGGGCACGGTCACTTATGGGACCCAGACCCATCCTGCTGATGGCAACTGCGGGATGATCGTCACCACCCGGGAGAAGGCGCGGGAATTGAGTCGTGACCCTGACGTCGAGATTCAGATGCTATCCTTCGGGGAGGGACGGGCTAAGAAAGGCTACATGGCCAAGGCCATTGTCCCTGCAGCGCGGCAGGCCCTCTCCCGAGCGGGCATCACCGTCGAGGACTTACAGGTGATCAAGACCCACAACCCCTTCGCCGTGAACGACATCTACTTCTCGCGGGAGATGGGGGTGAAGGTAGAGGCCATGAACAACTATGGCTCATCCCTCGTCTGGGGCCACCCCCAAGGGCCCACTGGCACCCGGTTGATTATCGAAGTAATCGAGGAGCTCATCCTCCTTGGGGGAGGGTATGGCATGTTTGTCGGCTGCGCCGCCGGAGACTCGGGAGCGGGGGTTGTGGTCAAGGTCACTGGCTGACGGACGGTGGAGGCCGGGCCTGCGCAGCAGCGGCCTCGGGGAGCAAGAGTTTCTCCCTGCCGTGGTGAACCGTTGCGCACGCCCGTACTTCCCTTTCACCTTGGATGTTGTTGCACAATTGACACAATGTACACGATGGTGATATAATGGGAGCAAATTGGATGGGGGTGAAGTAGGATGAGCACTGTATTGAACGTACGTGAGGCGAGAGCCCAGTTCTCCCGTCTGTTGGAATCGGCTCGTTTCGAGGGTGGCGAATATTTGATTGAGCGAGCGGGGCGGCCTATGGCTGTCCTCATTGGCGTGGAGGAATACGAGCAGTTGCGCAGCCGCTTGGCGACTCTAGAGGAGATGTTGCATCCCGAGGCCCTGGAGAAGCTAGAGCGAGCCAAGGCTGACATCGAAGCTGGGCGTATCACCCCGCATGAGGAGGTAATAGTCCGCATCGCGGAGGCAAAACGGGGTGGCTGAGATCTTCTGGACGGCCGAAGCCGAAGCCGACTTTTTGACTCTGGACAGCAAGGCTCAACAGGTGATCCGCCGTCGGGTGGAGATTCTCAAACAGTTCCCCATGGCAGGAACGGCCATGAGTGACCGCTGGAAGGGATTTCGTAAGCTATACGCTCGCCCTTGGTGGATCGTCTACACCGTTCCGTCGCCTAACAAGGTCATCGTTGCTTATTTGTTGCACGAGCGCACCGATTGGCAACGAGGTGCGTATATTTGATGCTTGTGAGAGACGAGCAAAGGAGTTGCTATATGGAGAAACCAATCAGGGTCTTGATTGCCAAGCCCGGCTTGGACGGCCACGACCGGGGAGCCAAGGTGGTGGCCCACGCCCTGCGCGAAGCGGGCATGGAGGTCATCTACACCGGCCTGCACCAGACGGTGGAGCAAATCATGGAAGCGGCTCTGCAAGAGGATGTGGACGTCATCGGCCTCAGCATCCTCTCCGGAGCCCATCTACCCATCACCGAAAAGCTGATGAATTTGTTGGCCGAGCAGGACATGGCCGAGGTTCCGGTCATTGTGGGCGGCAATATCCCTCAACGCGACATCGAGAAGCTGAAAGCCTTGAGGGTAGCGGGGGTGTTTCCCACCGCGACGCCTTTTGAGGATATCGTGGGATTTATCAAGGAGAAGGTGGGTGGCGGCCAATGAGTAGGAAGAAGGAGATCAAACTGAAAGACGTCGTCCTGGAATCAGGCATCAAGGTCAAGCCCATCTACAGGCCGGAGGATGTGGCCGACATTGACTATGCGCGGGACATCGGGGAGCCGGGGGGCTACCCTTTTACCCGTGGCATCCATAAGTACATGTACCGCTACCGGCCCTTCACCATGCGCCAGTACGCTGGCTTTGGCACGCCCAAAGAGTCCAACGAGCGCTTCAAGTTCCTCATTTCTCAGGGCCAGAACGCCCTCAACGTGGCTTTCGATTTGCCTTCTCAGATGGGCCTTGACTCTGACGCCCCGCGGGCCTGGGGCGAAGTGGGACGGGTGGGCATGTCAGTGGATACCCTCCAAGACATGGAGATCGCCTTCGAGGGCATTCCCCTGGACAAGGTCAGCGTCTCTCTGACCATCAACGCTGTGACGGCCATCATATTGGCCATGTATGTCACTGTGGCTGAGAAGCAGGGCGTGCCCACAGCCGAGATCCGGGGCACCACTCAAAACGATATCCTCAAGGAATACGTTGGGCGGGGGACCTGGATCTTTCCGGTGGAGCCCTCCATCCGTCTCATTGGCGACACCGTCGAGTTCTGTGCTAAGCATGTCCCCAAGTACTATCCGGTCAGCGTTTGTGGCTACCACATCCGCGAGTCGGGGGCCAATCCGGTGCAAGAGATTGCCTACGCCTACGCCATCGCCTGTGCCTACATTGATCACGTGCGGGAGCGGGGTCTGGGTGTGGATGACTTTGTGGCACGCATCTCCTTCAATTTTGACATCTTTGGCAATCTGTGGGAGCAGGTGGCCAAGTTCCGCGCCGCTCGCCGGTTGTGGGCCAAAATCGTCAAGGAGAGGTACGGTGCGACGAACCTCAAGGCCATGCAGATGAAAATGATCGCTGGCGGTGGGGGCGGTGGGTTGACCATCGAGCAGCCGGAGAACAACATCGTGCGCAGCGCCTACTATGCGCTCATCTCAACCCTGTCTGGCACCCAGACCATGGCCCTCTGTTCCTACGACGAGGCCTACACCATCCCTACCGAGAAGGCGGCTCTCATTTCTCTGCGCACCATGCAAATCCTGATCGAAGAGATGGGTCTGGCGGATACCGTTGACCCTCTAGCTGGCTCTTACTACGTCGAGTGGCTGACCAACGAGATGGAGAAAAGGATCGTAGAGGAGATGGCAAAGGTTGATGAGATGGGCGGCATCGTCAAGGCCATCAGCGAGGGTTACATCCAGCGGGAGGTGGCCCGCCAGGCTTACTTCTACGAGAAGGGTATTCAGGATGGCACCATCGTCAAGGTGGGTGTCAACAAGTATCGCCTGGAGGAGGAGGAACGGGACGTCCAGCTCCACGAATACAAGCCGGAGCAGGCCGAGGAGCAGATCAGACGGCTCAACCAGGTCAGAGCCGAGCGAGACGGGGCTGCGGTCAGCGAATCCCTGGAAAAGCTGCACCACGCCGCTGAGGGCACCGAGAACCTGATGCCTTACATCATGGAGGCGGTACGGGCTTATGCCACTGTGGGCGAGATGACTCAGGTGCTCAAAGATGTCTTTGGCGAGTTCAAAGAGCCGGTGGGGCTGTAGGCTCGATGACAACACGCACTCACAAAGCTGAACTGGAGAGTCGAATCCAGAAGCTGCAGGCTCACCTGGCAGCCAACGACCTGGACGGGGCCCTGATCCTGCAAAATACCGACCTTTTCTACTTCAGTGGCACTATCCAACAGTCGCACCTGTACATCCCTGCTGAGGGCCAACCCCTGCTGATGACCCGTAAGAGCCTGGTGCGCGCCCAACAGGAGTCGGTGCTGGACAAAGTGGTTCCATTGCCCAGTCCACGGCAGTTGCCCTCTCTGTGGCAAGAGTATGGCTACGCCAGGCCCCGGCGACTGGGGATGGAACTGGATGTCCTGCCGACCAACCTGTTTTTCGTCTACCAGGATATATTGGACGGTACAGAGATCGTAGACATCTCCCACCAGATTCGGCTGGTGCGGGCGGTCAAGTCGCCCTATGAGGTGGACATCCTGCGGCGGGCGGCTCGACTGGCCGACGTGGTCACCCGCAGCATGGCCGAGTTCCTGCAAGAGGGAATCAGCGAGGTGGAGCTGGCCGGCAAGTTGGAGGCGGTGGCCCGGCGCCTGGGACACCAGGGCATCGTCAGGATGCGCCTCTGGAACAATGAGCTTTTCTATGGCCACCTGATGGCTGGCGACGACGCAGCCGTGCCTAGTTACCTCTCTTCCCCTACGGGTGGGACGGGCCTCAGCCCGGCCGTGGCTCAGGGCTCCAGCCTGCGACCCATCCAGCGCCACGAGCCGGTGCTCATGGATTACGTCTTCGCCCTGGATGGTTACCTGGTAGACCAGACTCGCGTCTTCGCCCTCGGTGGCCTGCCCGACAAACTCGTCGCCGGGCACAAGGCCATGCTGGAGGTCCAAGATGCGCTCAGGGTCGCGGCCAAACCGTTAGCGACGGGGGGCGAACTCTATGGCCTGGCGGTGGAGCTGGCTGCCGAACTGGGTTACGGCGAACATTTCATGGGCTATGGTGATGAGCGTATCACCTTCGTGGGGCATGGCGTGGGGTTGGAGCTGGATGAGTACCCTTTCTTGGCCAAGGGGCAGAATATGCCTCTGGAGAAGGGGATGGTCATCGCCCTGGAGCCCAAGCTCATCTACCCTGGCCTGGGGGTGGTGGGCATCGAGAACACCCACCTGGTGACTGACGATGGACTGGAAACCTTGACGATTTCTGAGGAGGACATTGTTATTGTCTGAAAAGCTGAAACCTATGCTATCCGGCGTGCGCGTGGTAGACCTGGCTCACATGCTGGCTGGGGGCTACGGTTCCATGTTGTTGGGCGATCTGGGGGCCGAAATGATCAAGATCGAGCCTTTGGAAATCGGCGACCGCACCCGGCTATTGGGGCCACCCTTCGTAGAGGGAGAGAGCGGCTATTTCCTGGGCATCAATCGCAACAAAAAGAGCGTGGCCCTGGACTTGAGGAAGGAAGAAGGTCGCCAGGTCCTCTACGATTTGGTCAGGGTCTCCGATGTGGTCTTTGACAACTTTCGGCCTGGGGTCATGGAGGAGATGGGATGTGGCTATGAGACTCTCAAGGAGATCAATCCCCGCATCATCTACTGCACCCTCTCCGGCTTTGGGGAAACAGGGCCCTACCGGGATCGCCCAGCTTTTGATCTGGCCATCCAGGCCGTCAGCGGGGCCATGAGTATCACTGGCGAGCCGGGTCGTCCCCCGGTGCGCATGGGTATCCCTATGGGCGATTTGGGAGGGAGTCTCTTCTGTGCTTTGGCCATCTCTGCTGCTCTGTACGCGCGGGAGAAGACAGGGCTTGGCCGGAAGATAGAAATCTCCCTCATGGACTGCCTGGTCTCCCTGCAGACCTATGTGGGGCAATACTACCTGCTCAATGGCAAGGTGCCCGGCCCGATGGGCTCAGGCCACGTCTCGGTGGTGCCCTATCAGGCTTTTCCCACCAAAGACATCTACATTGTGGTGGCTGTCTTTGTGGAAAAGTTCTGGCAGGCTCTGTGCCGGGTGCTGGGGGTCGAGGAACTGATTGACGACCCGCGCTTCGCCGATAACGACAGGCGGCGCGACCATCGGGGGGAGTTGATCCCTATTCTGGAAGACATCTTTCGCACCAGGCCTGGTGAGGAGTGGCTGCGGCTCCTCTCCAAGGCGGGGGTACCCTGTGGTCCCATCAACACCCTGGACCACGTCTTCACCGACCCGCAGGTGGCGGCCCGCAACATGGTGGTGGAGATTGACCATCCCAAGGTCGGGCGCTTTCGCTCGATTGGCAACCCGGTCAAGACACCTCCTATGCCTGAGGGTCCTTTCGAACCACCGCCTATGCATGGGCAGCACACCGAGGAGGTGTTAAGGGAGGTGCTGGGGTACTCCAGAGAGCGGATCAGGGGATTGAAAGAGAAAGGTGTGATCAAGAAGTAAGCGTTCAGGTGCCAGGCACTTACATGGCTGCTTCAGCCTGATGGTCGTCTTACAAACGGTTTATATTCCTTTCCAGGCAGTTTGCTGGAAGTGCCTGGCACCTCTAGAATTGACTTTCTATTCATCAAATAGGACTCGGAGGTTGAGCTAATGCGTATTTCCATTGATGTGGGGGGGACCTTTACGGATGTCGTCCTCATTGACGACGCCACCGGCCAAATTCATTACACCAAGGTGCTGACCACGCACCAGAACCTGGCTGAAGGCGTCATCGCTGGCATTGACAGGATCCTGAGGATGGTAGCCATATCGTTCGACCAGGTGGACTACCTGGTGCATGGCACCACCATTGGCACCAATGCCCTTATCGAGCGCAAGGGGGCGCGGATGGGGTTGATCACCACCGATGGCATGAGAGACATCCTGGACATCGGACGCATCGAGCGGCCTGATGCGGGGCTGTACGACATTTTCGTTGATACGCCCCAGCCCCTGGTGCCTCGCTACCTGCGGCGCGAGGTGAAAGAGCGCGTCGGTGTAGATGGCTCGGTGGTCATCCCCCTGGATGAGGGGACGGCTCGCGAGGAGGTGCGTTTCCTCAAGGAGCAGGCCGTTGAGTCTATCGCTATTTGTTTCATCTTCAGCTTTCGCAATCCTGCCCACGAGCGGCGGGTGCGTGAGATATGCCAGGAGATGTTTCCCGAGGCCACCGTGTCTATTTCCTCCGAGATTGCGCCCGAGTTTCGCGAGTTCGAGCGTACCTCGACCACAGTCATTAGTGCCTACCTCCAGCCGGTGTTGGACCGCTACCTCGACAATCTGGAAGGGCAGTTGAAGGAACGGTATGGTAAAGTTGACCTGCGTATTATGCAGGCCAGTGGCGGCTCCATGACCACCGATGATGCTCGGAATCAGGCGGTGAACATCGTCAACTCCGGGCCGGCAGGAGGGGCTCTGGCTGCAGCCTACGTGGGCAAGCTGACTGGCGATCAGCAGATCATCGGTGTGGACATGGGCGGCACCAGTTTTGACATCGGCCTCATTGACCGGGGCGAGCCTCGAGTGGCCCCCGAAAGCCAGTTCGAGGGTTTTCCAGTCAAGATTCCTATCCTTGATGTGCACGCCATCGGCGCTGGTGGGGGAAGCCTGGCCTGGATTGACCAGGGCGGGGCGCTGAACGTGGGTCCCGAGAGCGCAGGGTCTGAGCCGGGACCAGCCTGCTACGGCCTGGGCGGCGAGCGCCCCACGGTCACCGATGCCAATCTGGTGTTGGGCCGCCTCAACGCCGACTATTTCCTGGGCGGTGAGATGAAGCTTTACCCCGAGTTGGCCGAGAAGGCCATTCAGGAACACGTGGCCAAACCTCTGGGCATCTCCCTGGAGGAGGCGGCCAGCGGCATTATCCGCGTGGTCAACGCCAACATGGTACGGGGCATCAGCGTCAGCTCCACCGAGAGAGGATTCGACGTGCGAGAGTTCGCCTTGCTGCCCTTCGGTGGGGCAGGGCCATTGCACGCGGTGGAATTGGCCGAAGACCTGGGCATGAGTCGGGTGGTTATTCCCATGTACCCCAGCACTCTATCGGCTGTGGGCTTGCTGGTGGCCAACACCCGTCACGACTATGTCACCACCATGGCCAAAAGTCAGGCGGATCTGGTGCCTGAAGAAGTGTTGGCGGCTTTCAAAGAGTTGGAGGCCCGTGGCCGGGCTCAGCTCAAGGCTCAGAACGTCCCCGACGATCTGGTCGTGATACAGTGGTCGGCTGACATACGCTACTCGGGCCAGTCTTATGAGTTAAATACCCCTGTCGCCCGTAAGGACACCCTGGCCCAGGCTGACCTTGAAGAGGTCATTGATCGGTTCCACCAGTTGCACTATCGCATTTACGCTTACGGCTCGGCCGAAGAAACAGTAGAGTTTATCAATTTGCGGGTGGGAGCTATCGGCAAGGTGCCTCCGATGTCCTTTGTGCGCAGGGACCAGGTCGGAAGTGATCCCAGCGCCGCTCGCAAGGATCCACGCCCGGTCTTTTATCCTGCTCACGGTTTTATTGACACGGCCGTTTATGAGCGTGACCTGCTCCAGCCAGGGAACGTCATCAGCGGGCCGTGCCTGGTGGAAGAGATCGCCTCGACTTCGGTCCTTACGCCAGGGGCGACGGGGACGGTGGATGAGTATGGGAATATCATTGTGGATTTAGGTGGGTAGAGGCTGAGAATAGATTGAGGTGAGGACGAAGCAATCAGGGGTCTTGTAGCTCGAAGGTCAGGTCCTTGCCGTTGAGGGTGAGGATAAAGTGGTTGAGCACGTCACGACCCAGCAGGACATCCCGGCGAGGAGAGGTTGTGACCTCGACCATTGAGATGTGATAGCCTGTCACCTCAAGCGCCACATAGTATAAGGGCCTTGGGGTCTCGACCCCGTCATATCCCTGGCAGAGTACGTCACCCATCTGCTCCAGATGCAAGGCAGTCACAATCTCCCTGGGGATTACAGTCATGGCTGCGCCTGTATCCAACTTGCCAGGCAGGTGGGACGTCTCCTCAGTGAGCGGATTGATGACCTGTGTTTTGACAACAGGCGCTGGTGGCATTACCTGAGTGTCATAGTGGAACACGCCGTACTTCCTCCGGGGATGGCAATTCGATCACACGGGGTTTTTCGCTAACCAACTGGATGTAGACTGGGAATAGCTTCCTGGCGTATATCCGTTTTGCCAGTTCGCGGTTATCTGTGTCAGCGTCTACCATTTTACCTTTGTGGATGGCAACGAACTGCCCTTTGTGGGTTTTAAGTAGTTCGGGCAAGAGTCGTTGGAAGGCTTCGCGCTCCGGTTGCAAACGTTGCAACTGTTCTTGTCGCCAGGTGTCATCATCCTGCCCGGCTACCAGTCGTCGGTAGTCTTCGATGCCGATGATGGCTGCTACAGGTTCGCCCTCGTGTTCCAGGATGATGGGACCCTGAGCCAGATCTGTTTTATCCAAAGAAAGAGAGTACGTGGCCTGTGCCTCTTTGAGGCTCACTGTCTTGGCCATGGTTGTCACCTCAGTTAGAGTATACGCCAGGAATTGGTATCTGTCAAGCAAGAAGGATTGCTTCCACCACCGTCATCACGCCGGGGGTGCCGTGGTAGAGGGATGTGGGACTGTGACGGTAGAGTCGGGGAAAAATGTGGGTCGCAGGCAGTGGCGAGGAACAACTGGAGGCAGCTATCAGGGGTCTTCCAACCTAAAACTGAGGTCCTTGCCACTGAGGGTGAGGGTAAAGTGGTTGAGCACATCACGGCCCAAGATGGCATGGGAACGCGGCATGACCACGACGCTCATCGGCGGCAGCATCTCTCCCGCAACCTCTAGTTTCACTACACACAGCAGCGCGCGGGCCACGAGGCCGTCGTAACCTTCGACTTCCAATTCGCCGTCGTGTTGCAACCGGATAGCGTGATCTGCCGATTCGGGGAGCACCGAGATGTCAGAACCAGGGTCCAGTTGTGCACGTACCCCGGTTTTGAGGTCAGCCGTCTTTGGATGATGGACGGTGATTTCCAGCACAGGGGCAGGTGGGCTGAAATCAGGATCATAGGGAAACATTATCGAGCTATCCAAACTGATGGTAGACGCCAGCGCGGTGGGTGTTCCTCGACCAGTTGGACGTAGATTGGCCGGTAACCGAATCGGTCGTATACTCGCAGGACGAGTTGGACTCTGTCAGTGTCCCCATCTACAACCTGCTCATTGAGGACAGCAACGAATTTGCCACGATGGGTTTTCAGCAATTCTGGCTTTAGTCGCTCAAAGGCGGCGCGCTCTCGCTCAAAAGCTTCATCCGACTTGGCGCGTGTCCTGGCTTCTTGCTCCCGCCAGGCCTCGAACTCGCGGTATTCGGTGATGGGCACTACCGCCGCTACAGGTTCGCCCTCGTGTTCCAGGATGAGGGGCCCCTGAGCCAGGTCCGTTTTGTTCAGAGCAAGAGAATATATAGCCTGTGCTTCTTTGAGGCTCACTGTCTTGGCCATGATGATCACCTCAGTTAGAGTATAAGCCAGGAGTCAGGGTTTGTCAAGAAGGATTGCTTTGGCCATCGTCATCACGCCGGGGGTGCCGAGTAATGGATGTGGAAGTGTGTTTTGGTGGAGTTAAGAGAGTAGAGAGCGGGGATGATCCACATTGCCGTTGATGAATCGGGAAGTTTCGGTGCTGTTGTGGATGGGGAGCAATACTCCATCATCGGTGCCTTCAAGGTGAAAGACATCAAGCCGCTACGCAAGTTATTCAGACAGAATTGTAGAGTTAGCCTGCTCGCCGCAGTCGAAAGTCCCGTCAATTCAGGGGGAAGATGACACAGGAGGTCTTACTTTTCGAGATGTTGAGCCAACGCCAGATATTGCTTCCGATAGGTGTTGAATGCTCGTTGCCCCGCTACTGTAAGCGAGCAACTGGTGTTCGGATACTTGCCTTTGAAACTCTTGACAATGGCAACGTAGCCGCCTTCTTCAAGTTTACTCAGGTGGGCAGATAGATTGCCCTTGCTCAATCCGGTAGCATCCAGAAGATAGGCAAAGTCTGCACTTTCGCAGGCTGAAAGCACTGCCATAATTGCTAGGCGGGCGGGTTGGTGAATCAGTCGGTCAAGGCTGGCGATATTCTTAATTTCATCTGCCATCATTGACCTCTTATAGAGAGCAGTGCACGCCGTAACGTGACTATGCCGCTTGTCGCAAGCAAAAGACACCATGCTGACCCAAATATCAGCGATGTCTGGCCAAAGGTAAGGGGCAGGAACAGCACAACAGTTGATATTAATCCCCCCATCACACCAAGCCAAACATATCGCGACAGGCTGATATGGCGACCAACACCAACCAGTGTGTATCCAAAGGCCCACCCTGTGGCAGCCCAGAGCATCCGCAAGACAAACGAGTCGTCGGCCTGCCCAAGGTATCGCAAGCCAAGGCCGAGGGCAAGACCAGCCAACAAAATTACTGCCGAGAGTACATTGACTCGGCGAGGGACTATCCAGCGCGAAGACTTGACCATACCACTCTCACGCCATAGCCAGCGCCGTCGAAGAGTGTTCATTAAGCCAAGCGTTCCCAAGACAGCCAATGCTGCAAGGAAGACGGGTAGCATGTTTACCCACGCTGCCCAGCGCCCGAAGACTTTCACCATATTGCCAACGAAGGTCATCCACATCGGTTCGAGACTAAGCCACACGGTCATGCCGCCGATACCGAGCAGTACGGCCATTTGCAAATCGCGGAGACCATCTGAAAACTCATATTGGCGAGTCTGTCGAATCAATTTGTCTACATCTGGTAGAGCCATCTGAGTCACCTCCAGTTTATACTGAGTGCCTTACGCTTACTTTGAACATATTATAGCAGATATGGTTTGAAATGTCAACTAGTTTGTACTGTTGACTTTTCACATCGTAGCGACTGATTTAAGCTGGGCACACACTCGAGGCAAGGGATGCAGGCTAACACCAGGTTGCAGCCGACGTTGCTCCGCTGCGCTCCGCAACGCGGCTGAACCCGACCGTTAAGCCGTGTACCCCAGGGGGTGAAGGGCAATTCAGCACCCTCTGAGAGGAGAACATCGGGGAACTCGCGGTAGGCTTTACCCGCTCTATTATAAATACCAATTGATGCTTGTCAACGAGAGGAGGCCAAGAAACACAATGGTTTACAAAGCCGATCCTATCACCATGCAAGTTATCCGCTACGCCATGGAGCAGGTGGCGGATGAGATGGGCCGCACCCTGGTGCGCACGGGCCGCTCGACCATCATCAAGGAGATCGAGGACATCACCTGCGCCGTGTTCGACAAGTACGGCAACACCGTGGGCCAAGCCCACCACGCGCCTATGCTGCTGACCGGTTTCGAGTTGCCCATGCGCAGCCTGCGCCGGAGGTACAAGGACGAGGAGCTAGACGAGGGGGACGTCATTATCTTCAACGACCCTTATGCCGGGGCCCAGCACGTCATGGACCTGATCACTTTTGCGCCGGTGCACTATGAGGGCCAGTTGGTTGGTTTCGTGGGCTCTATCGCTCACCATTCCGACATGGGCGGCGCGGCACCTGGCGGTACGGCCGGAGGACTGACCGAAATCTACCTGGAGGGCCTGCGCTTTCCCTTCGTCAAGCTGTACAAGAAGGGACAGGAAGACGACGAGTTGTTCGGCATCCTGCGCAACAACATCCGAGTGCCCGACAAGACCCTGGGCGACATCCGCGCTCAGGCTTCGGCCTGCTTTGTAGGGGTGCGGCGGATGCAGGACATCTTTGCCAAGTACGGCATTGAGGTCGTCCAAAAGTGCCAGGCGATGTTGCTGGACTATTCGGAGAAACGTATCCGGGAGGGGTTGAATCGTATCCCTGATGGTACCTACACCGGTGTGGACCATGTGGATGACGATGGTCAGACCGACACGCCCATCAAACTCCAGGTCAACATCCACAAGAAAGGCGACGAGTGTGTGGTGGATTTTGAGGGCACCGCGCCGCAGGTCAAGGGCAATATCAACTGCCCGCTGGCCACGGTGCACGCGGCGGTGTACTATGCTCTCATCGCCGTCATTGATCCCCACGTTCCTCCCAACTCGGGCTGCTATCGGCCTTTCCGCGTCGAGGCGGCCAGGGGGACCATTGTCAACCCCAACCCGCCAGGGGCTGTCGGGGCGCGCACCAACACCTCCCAGAAGATCACCGAAGCCATGATGCTGGCCTTGTCCCAGGCGGTGCCCGATAATGTGATGGCCGGCTCCCACGGTCAGATCACCAACTGCGGCTTCAGCGGTTACCATCCGGTCACGGGCAAGCGTTTCGTCTACATTGACATCCAGGGAGGCGGCGCCGGTGCCCGGCCCACCAAGGATGGCCGCGACGGACAGGATTCGCACCTGGCCCGCTTCAAGAACACGCCCATCGAGGCCGTGGAGTTGGAGTATCCGGTGCGTATCCGCCGCTACGAGTTTATCCCTGATTCGGGCGGGGCGGGCAAGTACCGGGGCGGCCTGACGGTGCGCCGTGACATCGAGATGCTCATTGACGACATCACCCTGGCCCGCTACGGCGACCGGCAGCGTTTCGCTCCCTTCGGCCTCTTTGGCGGCAAGGAGGGCAGCAAAGGCCAGTTCGTCCTCAATCCCGATACCCCTGAGGAGCACCCGCTCAAGTCCAAGGGGATGGACGTTTTGAAGGAGGGAGACGTGGTCAGCTTGCGGCTGCCCGGCGCGGGTGGCTACGGCGACCCGTTGGAGCGCGACCCCGAACTGCTACTGGCCGACGT
This sequence comes from Anaerolineales bacterium, assembly GCA_004377365.1. Lineage (GTDB taxonomy): Bacteria > Chloroflexota > Anaerolineae > E26-bin7 > E26-bin7 > E26-bin7. The sequence goes on from SOHZ01000048.1 coordinate 29,172, forward strand.
GCGTGACGGCAAGGTGACGTTGGAGAGCGCACGGGAGGATTATAAGGTGGTCATTGACCCCGAGACGCTGACCATTGACGAGGAGGCAACAAAGCAGTTGCGGGCAGGGTAATCCCCTGTCGGCCCTAAATCAGTGTGTTTGTCATTCTGAGCCGGAGCCCTTCACTTCGTTCAGGATAAACTCCGCGGAGGCG
>SOHZ01000077.1 GCA_004377365.1 Anaerolineales bacterium
AATTTTGGGAATCCCATGATTCTACTGATTACTGGAAGGATATGGAGGAGGTCGCATTCGAAGTTGACCTCCATCGAAACCTTCTTCACCCTAAGCTAGTTGTCTTAACCCATAGGCCTGAGCATTGCCCGCGTTGCCAGCACAATTTGGACGACATTGTAATCGAATATATGATCTGGAACAACGAACATCTCTTAGTTATCCGCGATGTGCCTGCGCTTCGCTGTCGAGCCAATGGGCACGAATACATCCTGGAAAAGACACTTGATGATGTTGAACGATTGTTGGGCCTCGAGAAAACTCGCAAACTCCAACCAACTGAAACGATTCAAGTACCTGTGTTTAGTTTGAAAATGACAGCATAGGGTTGAATCCGTTGGCCTACTCGTGGCGCAAGGCCTCGATGGGGTTCAGCCTGGCCGCTCGGTTGGCGGGGTAGATGCCGAAGAAGAGGCCGATAGCCACCGAGACGCCCAGGGCCATGATCACCGAACCCGGGGTGACCAAGGTGCTGAGAAGCTCGCTGGCCAAACGGGACAACAGTTGAGCGCTACCCCAGCCGACCAAGACGCCCGCCACGCCCCCCATACCGCTCAGGACCACAGCCTCGACCAGAAACTGCATGAGGATGTCACGCCGCTTGGCCCCCACCGCCTTGCGGATGCCGATCTCGCGAGTGCGCTCGGTGACCGAGACCAGCATGATGTTCATGATGCCGATTCCGCCCACCATCAGGGAGATGGCAGCGATGGAGCCCAGGAGGATGGTAAAGGTGCCTGTCGTCTGCTGCACCATCTCCATGATCTGTACCTGGCTGCGTACGGTAAAGTCATCGGACTGGCTGGGAGACAGGCCATGGCGCGCCCGCAGGATGGCCGTCAGTTCCGCCTGGGCAAAGTCCATCATCTCCGCCGAGACCACCTGGGCGTTGATAGCCCCCAGTGAGGTGTTGCCCGCTCCCCCGAACTTGACCTGGGCGGTGCTCAAGGGGATGAAGACCTGGTCGTCCTCGTTCGTGAAGCCCGTCTGGCCCTTGCTGGCCATGACTCCCACCACCTGGTAGTTCTGGCGGTTGATCTTGATGGTCTTGCCTACAGGATCGAGATAGTTGCCCCCGAAGAGGTCTTCGACCACCGTGCTCCCCAGGGCGCAGACCTTGGCCAGGCTCTCCACATCCTGCCGGTCAATGAAACGTCCCCGGGCCACCTGCCAGTTGCGCACCGTCAGGTACTCAGGGGTGACGCCCAGGGCGTTGGTCTGGGTGTTCTTGTTCCCATAGACCACCTGGGCTCGGGTGGAGTATTCAGGGGCGATGGCCTCCACCAGGGTGGCCAATTGGGCGATGGCTTGCGCGTCCTCGTTGGTCAGGCTTTGGGCGCTCGCCGCCCCCTGGGATACCCGGCCGGAGAAGGCGGCTCCAGGCGATATGACCAGCAGGTTGGAGCCCAGGCTCTGAAACCGCTGGGTCACTGCCGCCTGGGCACCTTGGCCCACGGACACCAGGGCGATGACCGCCGCCACGCCAATGATGATGCCCAGCATGGTCAGGCTCGATCTCAACTTGTTGGCGGTCAGTCCCTGCAACGCCACGCGAATGCTCTGGATGATGTTCATTCCCTCGCTCTCCTTGAGTAGGGCGGCGTAAAGCTACACGATCACGTCACGGATGCCTGGGCTGCTCTCTTCTCTGCCCTGCCCCTGGAATGACAAACAATCCACGGCCGGAGGGGAAGCCCTCCTCGGTCGGTGCGAAGGTGATCACCACCAGGTCACCCTCGTTCAACCCTCGCACGATCTCGGTGTAGACGCCGTCAGATAAGCCGACCTCCACATTGGTCGTGGCAGGTGGTGTATCGGGGTCATCCTGCACCAGCACGGTAGCCAAGCCTTCGTCGTACTGCACGGCCATGGCCGGCACCAACAGCACGTTCTCCTTCTTGCCCACTGTGATCTTTAGGTTGGCCGTCATCCCCGGCTTGAGGGGGGCGTCCTCGGCCCCCTCAAGGCTGACGGGCACCTCGTAGGTTACGATGTTCTGACTCAGCGTCCCCTGCAGGGGCACCGAGAGAACCCGGCCGCTGAACCTCTTGCCAGGCAAGGCGTCGAAGGTGATTTCCGCCTCCTGCCCTACCTCCACCTGGCTGATGTCCGTCTCGTCCGCCAGAGCCTTGACCTCCAGGTGGGAGAGGTCGGCCAGGGTGACTACCACGATATTCGAGGAGATCAAGTCTCCCACTTCGGCCCCCACGTCAATGACGGTGCCATCGAAGGGGGCGACCATGGTAGCCGCTTCCAGGGCCGCCTGGGCCTCTTCGAGGTCGGCCTGGGCGGCGACGACCTGGGCCTGGGCCACCTCGACGTCCTTGGGATCAGGACCGGCCTGGACCTCGGCCAGCTCGGCTTGCCCTTTTTGGAGAGCATATTCGCCTTGCGCCACCTGAGTCTTGGCTTTATCCAGCTCGAGTGAGTCGGGGCCGGCCTGGAGCGCAGCCAGGTCTTCCTGGGCCTCCTGTAGAGCGTCCTCGGCCTGGGCTACCCTGTTCTCGGCATCGTTCAGGGCCTTGGCTGCCTCTGCTCGGGCCGAATCGAGCTTCTCCTTGGCCGTCATCAGGGCATTCCATTCCAGGTCAAGGCGGGTTTTGCTCTCCTCCCCCCGCTCGTATGCCTTCAAAAAACTGCCATAGTTATTTTCGAACCAAGTGTGTTCGAACTCGCGATCACGCACGTTTTTGGAAACGACGTCGCTCTTCTGGACGACAATCAGATTGTTCTTGGCGCTTTCCAACTCGGCTGTGGCGTCTCTGACCGCAGCCTCGGCGGTCGCGATATCGGGGTTCAGGAGAGCACTAAGGTTCTCCTGGGGGCATGGTTTGAAAGTCGGGTGAAGGGGCGGATGGAGCCGTTTGATGGTTT
>SOHZ01000085.1 GCA_004377365.1 Anaerolineales bacterium
TATAGGCGAAATGCCTGCAAATATCAAGCCGAAAGCCAAAACGGGAATTGCTGCTTTGTGGGTGAAATTGAAGGATCGGGCGCATGAGGCCGATACCTTGAACCAACTGGGCAACCTGTACGGCAGAATGGGGCGGTTGGAAGAGGCGGTCATCTTTTATCGGCAGGCTGCCGATATTGATATGCAACTCAAAAACCGGGCCAAGGAAGGAATGCGCCGCAGCAACCTGGCAAATACACTCATCAAGCTGGGACGCTACGATGAAGCCCGCGCCGAAATCGGGCGGGCCATTGAATGTAAGCGGCCGTATGGTCACGCCGCTCAACCGTGGAAAGCGTGGGCCATTCTGCACGACCTGGAGCGGGCGGTGGGGGACCTTGCCGCGGCGGAACAGGCCAGGGCCGAGGCGCGGCAGCTCTTTACGGCCTACCGGCGGGACGGCGGGGAGAACCACAGCGGCGGCGGGCGGTTGTGTGCCATGTTTGCTCAGGCCATGCAAGCTGGGCAAACGGGGGAGATGGCGGCCTCGCTACAGCAGTTGGCGGAGGACCCTGGATGGCAGGTTGATCAGGCCAAAGCATTGGTGGCCGCCCTACAAGCCATACTGCGCGGCTCCCGCGACCCGGCCCTGGCGGAGGATCCGGCGCTCTCCTATGATTTTGCGGCGGAGGTGCAGTTGCTGTTGGAAGCGTTGGGATGACCTTCCCGGAAGCTGCACGGCACGAATAGCCTCGTCGTTCGCCGAAGGTCTCCTGACCGAGGCGCAGAAGGCTTGGTCGGGAGACCTTCGCCCATCATAGGGTACATAGCTGAGTAGCTTGACAATGTCACATTTCGATCAGGATTGGTGTCATTGCGAGGAGCGGAGCGACGAAGCAATCTCAGTCAAGCCAGGTTGAGATTGCTTCGCTCCCTTCGGTCGCTCGCAATGACAGAATGTGACATTGTCGTAGTAGTCACATTCTGCCTCCATAAAAGTGGCCTTGTAGCTTCCGGGAAGGTTACTCGCACTGCGCCCTTCGACTCTGCTCAGGACAGGCAGGACAAGCCTGGTGCCCCGCCCGCGCTTGCTTGGATGGTTGAACGGGGGTACCGCAATCGGAACCTCCTATTCGTGTCTCAGCGCCTCCAGCGGGTCCAGCCGCGCCGCACGGGCGGCTGGATACAGCCCGGCCAGCAGCCCCACCACCGTAGCGAAGGCCAGGGCCAGGGCCACCAGCCACCACGACAGAGCAAAGAAGCGGATGTTTTGGGGGATGGTTATCTCCTGCCAGGCCATAATAGCGACGATCAGCCAGTTGAGACCCAGACCCAACAGCCAGCCGCCCACCGTCCCAGCCACCCCACCGATCAGCCCGATCAGCGCGGCTTCGATGATGAACAGCCCCCGGATCTGGCGCGGCGCGGCCCCCACCGCTTTGAGGATGCCGATCTCCTTGGTACGTTCGTAAACAGCCATGATCATGGTATTGGCGATGCCCAGGCTGGCCACCAGCAAAGCTACCAACCCCACCGAGCCCAACATGGCCTGCATGATGAGGATACCGCGGTTGGCCATGTCCAGCATCATCTTCATCGAACGTACCTCAAACCCCTGCGCTTCCAGATCATCCAGCAACCGGGTGGCTGCACTGAGGGAGGTGGTGCGGACGGTCAAGGCATCGTAGCCCTGGGTCTCCAGCAGCTTGGGATCGTTGTACCACCACGACTTGAGGGCCAACTGATCGCTGAAGCCAAGTCGAACCCCTCGCCGGCCGTTGAACGCACCCACCACAGTGAATGGGAAGGCGACCGTCTCGCCTCGGGGAGCGTGAAGCACCAGTTCCACTTCCTGCCCGATCAAAGCCTGGTCATCATCAATGTCCATTTCCTTCAGCAAACTGGTGCTCAGGGTGATGTGACCCGATTCGTCCGACTCTATCTTCCGGCCGGCTACCGCTTCGGCGGGCGAGGCAAAGGGCTCAGTCGGATTCTCGTCGTCTGTGTCCCAAACCCAGATACGGACCTCATGGTCATCCATCCTCAGGCTGATGCTCATTGTGCCGGGCAGATAGATGCGAGGCATGACTTTGATGACCTCAGGGTGGGCCCGCAACTCGTCGGCCAGGGTGGAAGTCAGTAGCTTGGTGCGTCGCGGTTCGCCGAACTGGTTGAACAGGCTGCGCTCCTCGTATTGGGGTCGCAGGGTCAACGTCTCCAACCCGAGGCTCTGAAAGTTGCTGATCATTTCCCTCTGCACCCCGACACCCAATGACAGCATCGTCACCATGGTCAGGATGCCGACCATCACGCCGACGGACGACAGGGCGGTGCGGACTGTGTGCCGGCCCAGATTGGAGAGGGCCGTTTTGAACAAATCGCGCCAGGTCATGGCTGTCCCTCCCCTTCCTGAATCCGTCCATCCCGCAGCCGGACGACGCGGTCGGCGAAGGTGGCTATCTCCGGGTCGTGGGTGACGACCAGCAGGGTCAGCCCTTGCTCCTGGTTCAACTCTCTCAAAAGAGCCATGATCTCCGCGCCGGTGGTTGTGTCCAGATTGCCGGTCGGCTCGTCGGCCAGGAGAAGGGCCGGTTGGCCCACCAGGGCGCGGGCAATGGCCACTCGCTGCTGTTCGCCGCCGCTCAGTTGGGTGGGACGATGGGCCAGGCGCGGCCCCAGGCCTACCTGTTCCAGGAGTACCCGCGCCCGCGCCCGGCGCTCCTGCTCAGGCACCCCATTGAACATCAGAGGCAGAGCCACGTTCTCCTCGGCTGTCAGGCGGGGCAGCAGGTTAAAGCTCTGGAAAACAAAGCCCACGTGCTGGCGGCGATGCCGGGTCAGGGTTCGCTCGTCGCTGGCGCTCAACTCGGTACCGTTGATCCACACCTGGCCGCTAGTGGGCCGGTCCAGCCCGCCGATGAGGTTGA
>SOHZ01000521.1 GCA_004377365.1 Anaerolineales bacterium
AGATTACAGAGTTTCCATTCAATCACGTTATGGTGTCTAGATACATCAGTGAATATAAAGCAACGTCAACGGATCGAAATTGCTACATATTTCCTCTCTATCGCTACACCACCCCCGAAGACACCGCAGGCACCCTCTTCGCCACCGAAGAAGTCACCCGCGAACCCAACCTCTCGCCCAAGTTCATCACTGCTGTCAAAGAGAAACTGGGCCTGGACTTTGTGCCGGACGGCAAGGGAGATTTGGAGAGAACCTTTGGCCCGGAGTACATCTTCCACTATGCCTATGCCGTTTTCCACTCCCCCACCTACCGCGAGCGCTACGCCGAGTTCCTCAAGATTGACTTTCCCCGCCTGCCTCTCACCTCGGACCGGGAGCTATTCAAAGCCTTGGCGGAGAAGGGCGAGGAACTGGTGGCCCTGCACCTGATGGAATCGCCCAAGCTGAACCAACTCATCACCGGCTTCCCTGTGGCCGGCTCCAACGAGGTGGGCAGGGTGCGCTACGCAGAGCTGCGCCAGGATGAGGATGGCAACGAGATTCCAGGCCGCGTGTACATCAACAAGACCCAGTATTTCGAAGGGGTTGAGCCCGACGTGTGGGCATTCCAAATTGGCGGCTATCAGGTGCTGCACAAGTGGCTCAAGGACCGCAAAGGCCGCAAGCTGTCGTTTGACGACCTTTTCCACTACCAGAAGATCGTCGTGGCCTTGAAGGAGACCATGCAGCTAATGGAAGAGATTGACGACCTGATCCCATCGTGGCCTATCGAATGAAGGGAGGCACAAGATGCAAAGCAACGGCAATCGAGTGGGACATTCGAACCATCTCAACGCTGATCCAGACGAGATAGCTGCCCTCGAACGTCGGCTGGCCATTCACCGCCATAATCTCTATGAACTGGAAGAGCAAAAAGCCAGACATGGCCTCGATGTGCCGTTGCGCATCATCAATGAAATTGCCGAGCAAGAGAAAGCTATTGCCCAAATCGAGGCGCGGCTGGCAGAGCTTTCGGTGAGTGTTACTATCAAGGTTGATCATGGGATTACCGAGTCTAATGGTACCGACGGAGAGCCCCAAGACTCTCAACAACTACTTATGGACAGCGGGCCGAAAAAGCTGTGGATTCCTAGAGTGTGGTGGGTCCCTATCATCGTGGCATTGATAGGTCTGATAGGCGTAATTATTACCTCTATTGGAGTAACGCCTTCCCCGACGGATACCAGCTTTGATTACCAGGTGCGAGTGCAGGCAAAGGACACAGGTGAGTATATACTGAGCGCAAAGGTCACAATAGAAGTAGGTGGGCAGGCACCTCTAGACGGCATAACCGACTCAAATGGGCTCGCCAGGATCTTTATTAGTTCTTCCCACGCAGGGCAACCTGGTGTGTTGATTGTTGAAGCCACTGACTATAAGAGACATACGCAGAATATAGATTTGATTGTGGGCACTTTGCCTGATGTCGTTCAGCTTGAGCCAGCGCCCTAGCTGCAGAAATTCTTGTACAGAACAGAAGTTTGGCATCTCAACCCAGAAGTTATTGACCTCAACTTACTCTAGAGGGATAACTACAATGACAAAATGGCCTCAGCAACTCCGGCTGACTACGTTGATTGTGATACTGGCCTCTGCAGCTAGTTTAGCAGTTGGATGCTTGCCATCTACTCCAACTCCACTCCCAATCTTGATTCCCAAGTTTTCATACCAAGTGCGAGTGCAAGCAGGAGATACGGGTTATACTATACAAGAGGCAGTAGTTACGATCGAGGTAGAGGGACAAGCGCCTCTAGACGGTATCACCGACTCAAATGGTGTCGCCAGAATCTTTATCAGTTCTCCCCATGCAGGTCAGCCAGGATTCTTGATTGTTGAAGCGAAAGAATATAAGAGGTACACGCAGAATATAGATTTAATTATGGACACCTTGCCCGATGTTGTTCTACTTGAGAGATTGCCTGCTGTAACGCCAACCCCCACCTTTACCTCGGTTCCTATTCACATTGGCCCTTCAACTGAAGCGCCAACGTCCACACTTACCACCATTGCTACCAACACGCCGACCTCTACTCCCGCTGCTACGAACACACCTACGCTAACACCAACCTCGACGCCCTCCTGCATCCTCGAATTTAGAGCGGACAAGACGGTAGTCAACCCTGGCGAGTTGGTCACACTTCGCTGGCGCGTTGAAAACGTCCAGGCTGTTTACCTGGATTGGAAAGGCGGCGCTGGCGCTCCCGGAACTGGCCAGGACACCAGGCGGATGTGGGAAACCACCGATCCCGATCATACGCTGCGTGTTGTTCTCAAGAATGGAGAAACTATCACAAGAACGATTACCATCACCGTCAGGTAGAATCACGAACAGCACGAATGGACGAATTTCACGAACATTGTCCCGTCATTTCCGGCCAAATTCGTGCCGCCCGTGCCGCAACAGTGGTATTCGTCCCTTTCGTGATATTCGTGTTTCAAGGCCGTCCGCCAGGGAAAAGCCCTACCCCGACCCGCAATGAGGAAGGAGAGACTGCCCCATGTACAAGAAGCTCTTCATCCCCGGTCCAACTCATGTCCGCGATGAGATTCTGGAGGCTCAAGCGGAGCCGATGATCGGCCACCGGGCCAGGGAATACGCCGCACTCCAGGCCGAAGTCACTCCCAAGCTCCAGAAGATGCTCTACACCGATCAGGTCGTGTTCCTGTTCGCCTCTTCGTCCACTGGTGTGATGGAAGGGGCCGTGCGCAACCTCACCGCCAGGAAGGTGCTCAACACCCTTTGTGGGGCGTTCGGCCGCCGCTGGCATGATATTACGCAAGCCAACGGCATCCCCTGCGATGTGCTGGAGGTCAAGTCCGGCCACGGCATTACCCCCGAACTGGTAGACCAGGCCCTGGCCAGGGGAGGCTACGACGCCATGACCATCGTCATGAACGAGACCTCCACTGGCGTGATGAACCCGGTCGGGGACATCGCCCGGCTGGTGCACGAAAAGTACCCCGAGGTGATGGTTATGGTGGACGCCGTCAGTTGTATGGCTGGCGCCAGGATCGAGTTCGACGCCTGGCACCTGGACGTCTGCCTGGCTGGCGTCCAGAAGTGCTTCGCCCTGCCGCCTGGCCTGACCGTCTGTGCGGTCAGCCAGCGCGCCCTGGAAAAGTGCGCCACCATCCCCAATCGGGGCTACTACTTTGACTTTGTGGGCAACTACAAGTACTATCAGAAGAGCCAGACTCCGGCCACCCCGGCCGTCAGCCTCATCCAGGCGCTGAACAGGCAGATGGACGACATCCTGGCCGAAGGGCTGGAGAAGCGCTGGCAACGCCACGTTGACATGGCCGAGGTGGTGCGGGAGTGGGCCAACAAATACTGGGCCATGTTCCCGGAAGCGAGCTTTTACTCCGACACCTTGTCCTGCATCAAGAACACGCGCGGCATCAACGTCGCAGAGATGAACGCAGAACTGGGCAAGCGCGGTGCCATGATCTCCAACGGCTATGGCCCGTTTAAGGAAAAGACCTTTCGCATCGCTCACATGGGTGATCTGACGGTGGAGGACATGCGCTGGGTCACAGCCCAAATCGGGGATATCCTGGGGCTCGAAGCGGGCTGACGCTGGTTGATTCAAGATTGGAGATTGGAGAGAGATGCGCTATGGTCAACAAATCGAGAGAGGTCGAATTGGAGGAAGAGGGGTGGACCCGGCAGTTCACGATTGATGAACCCCGCCTGAGCGAGGCCACTGAGATGTACAAGTTGCTGGGCTTTGAGGTGCACCTTGAGCCAGTAGTCCCCGACGAGAGCTCTGAGGAATGTGCCGCCTGCTTAGAAGTCATGGGCGACCGCTATAAAACGATCTACACCAGGCCAGCAGAAGGCGGAGATAGTGAGGAAGCGCTAGACTTGTGGGAAGAAGGGTAAGGTGATGCAATGAGCTTTGAACGGGCTCGTGGCGGCAAACTCTTGTATTTGGGTGAATATCGGCAGGCCGTCGAGGTTTTGACGCAGGCCATCGAGCTTGAGCCCGATGATGCCGCCATCTACGTCAACCGGGGAGCGGCCTATGCTGCTTTGGCGGAGTACGAGTTGTCCATCGCTGACTATGATCAGGCCATCGAGCTTGACCCTGACAACGTGACGGCCTATAACAATCGAGGCCTGGCTTACGCTTCTCAGAGGGATTACAAGTTAGCTCTGAGGGACTATGAACAGGCTATGGAGCTTGACCCTCGCAACGCCGTCATCTACAACAACCGGGGGGTGGCTTATGAGGCTCAGGGAGACCAGGACCGCGCCTTGGCTGAGTACAATCGGGCTCTCGAGCTGGATCCTGAATACGCTGCGGCCTATTACACTCGCGGGACCTGTTATGCCAAACAGGGAGACAACGAGCGGGCCATAGCCGACTATGATCAGGCCATCAGCTTCAATCACAAATTTGCCGCTGCTTACTATAGCCGAGGGGTGGCCTTGGGGCTTCGGGGCCATTACGAGCAGGCCCTGGCTGACTTTGAGAAGTATCTGGACCTCGCTCCGCGAGCCTCCAACAGGGAGCAGGTGGAAGCCATTGTCAGAAAGTTGAGGGAAAACAAGACCTGACAGGTTTACAAAACCTGTCAGGTCTGGTCAGAATTGGAGAGAAACCAGAATGCACCTCGTAAAGGTCAGGATTCACAGCAACAACTACCCCACTCATCGAATCTATCCGTTCAACATCCCGGTTATCGGGGAAACGCCAGAACTGTCGTTCAGAAAGCCTGTCGTTTTCTTCGTGGGTGAGAACGGCTCGGGCAAGTCTACCCTGCTGGAGGCCATCACCCGGCAGTGTGGCATCCATCTATGGGACAAACCCAGGCGACACCTGGCCCATAACAACCCTTACGAGACCAAACTGGCAGACTATATCACCGTAACCTGGTCAGACGGGCGTGTGCCGGGGTCCCTTTTCAGAGCCGAGACCTTTTACGGCTTTGCCGATTTTCTTGACGACGTTGCTCTCTGCGACCCTGGCCGGTTGAAGTATCACGGCGGTCACATCCTGAACATGTTGTCGCACGGCGAGGGGATCTTGGCCTACTTCAGTGGCCGCTACCACATCAAGGGGCTCTACCTCCTCGACGAGCCAGAGTCTGCGCTTTCGCCCTCAAGCCAGGTGGCGTTTTTGAAACTGTTGCAACAGTTGGAGGCGGACGGCCATGCCCAGTTCATTATGGCTACTCATTCCCCCATCCTGCTGGCCTATCCAAGGGCTCAGATCTTTAGTTTTGACTCGCCCCGCATCGAGGAGGTGGAGTACGAAGACACCGCCCACTACAGGCTTTACAAACAGTTCTTCACCGACCGGACTATCTTCTTGGAACAATGAGGTACTACCGCACTGACCGTGGTATTTTGGATTGAGCTAAAATTGCGCTAAAAGAACTTGGAGCGCAGGCTGCAAGGTTCGGGAGAAGTACCGTCAAGGCAAGCTGACCAAGCACTGTAGAAAACATAAGGACAATGAGAAGCCAGATGCAGTTTGGTCTCTGGCTTCAGAGCCTGCTAGATCAAGGTCTCTCCGATGGTGTCAAGGTCTGCCTGAACGTCAGTAGTCTCCTCGGCTGGTTGGCTGGCAACCTGCTGATCATGACCCCAACCGGTTGGTTGCCACCTGAAACCCCACTCCAACAGGGGTTCACTCTGTTTTCTGAATATCCCTCACCAAACTTGGAACGGTCACGTTCAAAATTGGCTCTTGACATTGTTTTGACCCTATGTTATACTAGGCCACCAGGATAAAAGTGCACGTTCATTGTTAGTGATTGCCTGGTCGCCTGTCAAACGACAGGCGGAGAACAGCCATCTGGGGGAGGGAGGCAAGAATAGCAATGGGGCTGTTGGCACTCTTGGAGAGGGATAACACCTTTTCTCACCGTGTCCATTCCGGGTGCAAGAGTGCGACCTCTTTCTCTGCCGTATAAAAGACCAAGTTAGGTTCCAACGACTTAGCTTGGTTTTTTATTTTCGGCGGGCGGTTTGTGCTATGCCAATGGCACACCATGCTCATGGCGGGGTTCTTATAGTCCCTGGCTGAAGAGCAGGGCTGGCCGTTGGCTATAATTGGAGAAAGGGGGAATGTTATTGAGAAAAACACCTCATTGTTATCCACCTTTTTGTTTTCCTAACTAAGGAGGAAGAAAAGATGCCGCAGTATAAGTACGTCCTGGAAGAAAAAGACCTACCCACCCAGTGGTACAACGTGCTCGCGGACATGAAGACGCCGCCACCTCACTACCTGCACCCGGGGACGCTAGAGGAAATGTTGGATCCTCCGATTCCGCCGCCGGTCTTCCCCATGGCCTTGATCGAGCAGGAGTTCAGCCAGGAGAGGTGGATCGAGATCCCGGATGAGGTGCAAGACGTCCTCAAGATGTGGCGTCCCAGCCCCCTCTACCGTGCCGCCCGTTGGGAGAAGGCTCTGGACACCCCGGCCAAGATCTACTACAAGTGGGAGGGCGTCAGCCCGCCGGGCAGCCACAAGCCCAACACCGCTGTGGCCCAGTGCTATTACGCCAAGGAGGAAGGCCTGGAAGGTTTCGCCACCGAGACGGGAGCCGGGCAGTGGGGCAGCGCCCTGTGTTTTGCCACCCGACTTTTCGATCTGAAATGCAAGGTCTTTATGGTCACCATCAGCTATCACCAGAAGCCCTACCGGCGTATCGCCATGGAGACCTGGGGAGGCAACGTTGTGCCCAGCCCCAGCTCGGAGACCAAGGCCGGTCGGGACATCCTGGCTGTGGACCCCGAGACAACGGGCAGCCTGGGCATCGCCATCAGCGAGGCCCTCGAGTACGCCGTCACCCACGATGGGTGGAAGTACTCCATCGGCAGCGTGGTCAACTTTGTCCTTATGCATCAGACGGTCATCGGGATGGAGGCCAGGAAACAGATGGAGATGGCGGGCGACTACCCCGACATCATCATCGGCTGCGCCGGCGGTGGCAGCAACGCCTCTGGCCTCATCTACCCCTTCTTGAAGGACAAACTGGATGGCACCAAGCCGGACCTGCGGGCCATGTACGTGGAGTCCACCGCCTGCCCCAGTATGACCAAGGGCATTTACGCCTACGACTGGGGCGACACGGCCAAGACGGGGCCAGTGGTCATGATGCACACCGTGGGCCACGATTTCATCCCCGCTCCTGTGCACGCTGGAGGGCTGCGCTACCACGGCATGGCCTCCACTATCTGTCGCCTTCTGGAGGATGGGATTGTGGAAGCCCGTGCCTACCACCAGGTTGAAGTCTTTGACGCGGCCATGAGCTTTGCCCAGGCCGAAGGCTTCATCGTGGCCCCCGAGACGGCCCACGCTGTCAAGGCGGTTTACGATGAGGCCCTGGCCTGCAAGGAATCCGGTGAGTCCAAGGTCATCCTCTGGAACAACAGTGGCCACGGCGTTTTCGACCTGGGAGCTTACGATGCCTACCACAGAAAGGAGCTCACAGACTACAAGCTCGATACAGCGGCCATTGAGAAGGCTCTGGCCGAACTGCCCAAGGTCCCGGCCTAAGCCAGCCTGACTCTCGCCTGATCTTAGAGGGGAGGGAGAGGTTTTCCCTCTCTCTTCCCTCTCCCCTTGTCTTCAGCAGCCGTGCGGCGCCTGCCAGTCGCTGCGGCCGACGCCGCCCTTCGCTGCGGCTGTCTATCCAATATGCCGCATTGGACACCAACCACCGTTTGGCCCGATAGGAGAAGAAAAATGTCAGCGGAGGACAACATCAAATATGAGACTCGAATCGTTGTTAGATTCATGGGAGGAGAATCAGCGTGGTAGACCGCACTTCTCAGATGGAGCGACTCGTCGGCTATTATCTCGGCTACATGGCGACTCACCTGATTCGACTCGGGGTGGACAGCGGGCTCTTCGCGGCACTGGCCGCCCACGCGGATGGCACCGAAGCAGACGAACTGGGGCACGAACTGGGCTTCAATACGCGCTATGTTGAGCACTTCCTGCGTGCCGCCTTTGCCCTCCAGTTCCTCGATTACGATCCTTCGACCGGACACTACCGCCTCGCGCCTCACATGGGCGTCCTGCTCGCTGAACCAGAGAACTACAGTTACATGGGCAACCTCGCACACCTTTATACCATTAGCAGCCGAGACTTTAGCCTCATACAGGAGCTCCTTAAGACTGGTGGAACCTATCCCTTCCAGGAACACGATGAAGACTTGATTGATGCGGCCGCCAACGCGACCAACGGAATCACGGAATTTGTCGTCAGGGGAGTCGTCCCCAGGCTTCCCGGCCTCCGCAGGCGCGACGATGTGGCAGCCCTTGATATCGGGTGTGGCACTGGTGGCACGGTGGTAGCCCTGGCAAGAGCATTTCCTCGCGGCCGCGTCGTCGGCGTTGACATTGAGCCCCGCTCGGTGGAAAAGGCGGCCGCCCGTATCCGTGCCGCTGGCCTCGAGGACAGGGCCGAGGCACGGCTGGCCGCGGCGGAGGAGGTGGACGAAAGCGGCGCATTCGACCTGGTAACCATGGTACAGGTTCTCCACGAAACCAAGCAGGAAGTGCGAGACACCATTCTCGCGCGCGCCCACGCAGCGCTCCGTCCGGGCGGCGTGCTCCTCATCATTGATGAACCCTACCCCTACGATCCGAGTGCGCTCCGCGAAGCACCCGTTGCGGTACTCACACAGTTTGTCGAGATCTTTATGGGCAATGTCTTCCTTTCGCCCGAGGACCAGAAGCAAATCGTTGAAAAAGCGGGCTTCCAGGTGCTATCCCAGATGGTACCAGCGCCGGGCCTCATCTGCGTGACCATTGCCCAGAGGAGCTAGTGCCGGATTAACCCCTGATCGCATCGGCCCGTCGCCAGCCTGAGGCGGTTTACGTCTTTGCGCAAGCGGGCGTCAAATTCGGGGCAAAGAGACCGTCTAACAGTCGCTGCTCGTGCCAAGATAAATCCGAGGCGTTGGGATTGGGTGAGATCCCATGAAATTCGCTAACGTTGCGCAGTGGGTGCGTGATGGAATAGGTTGCTAGGAGCAGACCTCTGGGAGTCCAAGATTCGGCTAACTGAGGCACTCGCCCGGAAACGGGGAGAAATGTGGCATTCGCTGGCTAGGCGTGGTAAGACCATTAGTTGAGCCTCCTAAAATGCCAAAACGAGGAAGTGTTATGTTGAAGCCTGGGGGCATCATCGAAAATTACATCCTTAGTGAGCAACTCGGGCGGAAGGGATGGTACATAGAGACCTGGCGTGCGACGGACAAGCATGGCTTTGATGTCATTGTCAAGCTCCACCATACCACTGTCCATGACGATTATGACTCTCAAAGGCATGATCTGACTCAAAAGATAGCTGAGATACTTCCCCAAATTGAGCATCTGGTATCGTTGCCTTCAATGCCAGGTGTTGCTTCCTGGCTTCGTTACCACTTCGAACCTGATCGAAGGTACTTGATTCTCTGTCGGCGGCATTATCCTGATCGCCTGGCAGATCGCTTTCCAGTTAATCCCACAGGGGCAAGAAATAGAGGCCCTGAACCTGACTTCTTGGAAGCATTTCAGGAGATAGCCAAAGCGGTCGACCTTCTTCAAGAAAATATTGCCGAGACCATTCCCATCGTCCCAAGCAACTTGCTTATGGAAGGATCTCAGGCCTACCTGGCAGACTTTGGGTTGGAGAAGTTGCATGACCTAATCGAACAAGGATATGCTGGACCAGGATGAATGGAGAAAGTTATGCGAATCACCTTCATACGCTGAA
>SOHZ01000373.1 GCA_004377365.1 Anaerolineales bacterium
CCTAAGACTCCTTCCTTGGTGAGCGCATCAACGAGACCGTCAACCATCTCGTCGAGCTCACCGCTGAAAACGACTTGCTTTCTTTCTTCCTCCGGGGCAAGGTTGCTGAGCACCTCAACGGCGGTCCCTTTCTCCCCCACCTCGTCTTCTGCCAGACCGAGGTCGGCCGGCGTCCACGTCTGCACCGGCTTCCTGGCGGCCTGGAGGATCTGTCTCAAGGATGCCAGGCGGGGCTCGTTGATCTCATTGGCCACCGTGACCAGGGCCGGCAGATCGGCTTCCACGACCTCAAAGCTCTCTTCCATGTTCCTGACGGCTTTTACTTTGCCATCGGCCACTTCCAGTTCCCGAACGTAGGTGATCTGAGGCAAGTCGAGCATTTCAGCCAACCTCGGTCCCACCTGGCCGGAGTAATTGTCTGTAGAACCTTCTCCGCAGAGAATGAGATCGTACTCCCCGATTTTCTGGATGGCTTTGGCCAGCGCATTGGCCGTGGCCACCGAGTCCGAACCAGCGAAAGCAGGGTCCAGGAGGAGAACGGCTTCGTCAGCTCCAATGGCCAGGGCCTCCTTGATGCCGTCTTTCAGCTTGGCTGGCCCCAGGGCCAGGGCGGTTATCTTGGCCTCTCCCACCTTCTCCTTGATGCGGACCGCCTCCTCCAGGGCGTTTTTGTCCATATCCCCAAAGATCAGAGGGGCCCCTTCCAGGATAGACTTTCGCTCCTTGATCCTGATTTGCTGCAAATCTGGGATTTGCTTCATACACACGATGATGTTCATGCTTGTAACCACCTTTCTAGTTGATTAGGGTATGGCTAAAACGGCTTGGGCGTACGTAGATGATCTGGCGAAGCAGCCCGATCTGTCATTGCGAGGAGCCCTTCGACAGGCTCAGGATAAACTCCGCGACGAAGCAATCCTCTGGCTGGCGGGAGATTGCTTCGCTCCGCTCGCAATGACGGGGAAAACCGTTGGGCTATCCAAGTCATTTTAGCCAGACCTAGTTGGATTAGCCTATATCTTCAAAAAACTGAAGGCATCTCTGATAGTGCCCATGTTCAAGAGATTGCCCCTGAGCTCCTGCAAGACAGTCTTGGATATCTTCGGCTTGGGTTGCTCGTCTATCCACATCAGCTTCTCGAACAGACCACAGAAGACTTGAGGGTACAGGTTAAAGAGCCTGGGGTTCTCCATAAAGCTGAGGACGTTGCTGAAGGTTTGCAGTTCCTTGTAGATAAAGCTGTCCTTGACCAGTTGCTCGTAGTAGGACAGGCTGGCGGCGGAAAAGTCGTTTTGCTTTCTGGCCCGTTTGATGGCCTGGGCAGCCATGGCCCCTGAGGCCAGGGCATACTCCATCCCCCTCACGGTCATGAGCATGTTCAGCCCGAAACCGGCCGCATCTCCGACCACCAGGATGCCATCGCCAAAAAGCTTGGGCATGGCGTGTATCCCGCCCTCGATGATCACGTGGGCCGAGTACTCGGCGACTTCTCCCCCTTCGATGAGACCCCGGATCTCAGGGCGTTGCTTGAAATCCTCTAGCATTTGGTGCACTTCAAGCTTGGGCTCTTTCTCCATCAGGGCTTCAATACCCACTACTAAGCCCAGGGAGATGCTCTCCAGGTTGGTGTACAAAAATCCCCCGCCCATCATCCCCTGGGTCAAGGTTCCGAAGAACAGTTGGGCCAGGCCCTGGTCGCCTTCCAGGTTGAACCTGTCTTCGATAGTCTGGCGGGGGAGTTCGATGACCTCTTTGGCACTGACGGCGTAGTGCTTCGGCTTTTGCTCCTTCCGCAGGCCAGCCTTTTCGGCCATCAGCGAAAGGACCCCATCGGCAGCGACGACCACGTCGGCATAGATCTCATCGCCATCGGCCACGATACCGGCCACCCGGCCGTCCTGGAATACCAGGTTATCCACCTTGCTCTTGGGAATGACAAAGGCCCCCTTCTCGGCCACCTTGTCGCCAAACCAGCGGTCGAATTTGGCCCGCAGGATGGTGTAACTATGATAAGGTTCCTGGTCAAACCTATTGCTCCTGAGCTCTACCGTGGTTGACGACGTCTCGGCCATCATGGTCAATTTCTCTCTGACCACGTGTCGCTCCAGTGGCGCTTCATTCCAGAGGTCGGGGAAGAGGTCTCTGACGGGATTCAGATAGATCCTCCCGCCGGTCACGTTCTTGCTGCCTGGGAAATCCCCCTTTTCGGCCACCAAAATCACCAGGTCCTCGTCGGCCAGGCAATAGGCTGTAGCCAATCCAGCCAATCCGGCCCCTACGATGACGACGTCCATTTTCTCCATAAAATGATCTCTCTCCTACCCTGATGAACTTAAGGGGCAGCGCCTTTGCTGCCCCTTATTCGGTAAAGACGGGTCAAGCCATCTTTGCTTCTGAAGCGGCACCTTGTAGGGCCAGCCCTACGTGGGGGCCAAGTCCCTGTGCCGCAATAGTGGCGCTTGGCTTGATGAGATTAGTGTCCTTCCTGCGTGCCACGGAACGGTACGGCCTCGTCGCCAATGTAGTCGCGGGCAATGATGATCTTCATGATGTGATAGCCGCCCTCGGCACCAACCACGTAGGACATGGTACCTCGCAGAGCCATCTCCAGGGGGGTGTCCTTGGTGTAGCCGAAGGCACCGTGGTACATCATACCGTGCTTGGCAATGTCCACACCGAGCATCGGAGAGTGGGCTTTGCAGATGGCCACAGCTTTGTTGATGTCTTTATAGGTGATGCTGGTGTTGCCAGAGTTGAACTGGTCAATCATCCAGGCGGCCTTGTGGAGCATCAGCTTCAGCATCTCCAACTGAGCATAGTCATCGGCAATCTCGAAGGAAATTGCCTCGAAATTGGCCAGCGGCCGGCCGAAGAGAACCCTCTGCTTGACATAGTCACGGCTGATCTCCAGGCACTTCTCCGCGCCTCCCAGGCACGCGGCGGACACCACGATGCGGGCCACGTTGAAGCCTTCCATGTTGACGTAAAAGCCCTTGTTCTCCTCGCCCAGGATGTACTTCTTGGGAATTTTTACGTCTTTATAGAGGAACCCGCCGGTGGAGAGGCCCATGCGTCCCATGTCACTATAGGTGCTATAAGTCGTCCCTGGCGCATTGGCAGGGAAATAGGCGAAAGTAGCACCCTTGTAGCCCAGCTCTGGAGAGGTCTTGAAGAGAGTGGCATGACCTCCCCCTCTCTCTGTGGCCTCCCTCACACCGCTGATGTAGGCTTTCTCCCCATTGACGACCCAATGATCGCCCTTGTCCACACCCACCGTCTTGATGTTGGCCAGGTCGGAACCGCCGCCGGGCTCGGTGGTGTTGATGCCAAAGAACCACTCGCCGGAGGCCACCTTGGGCAGAATCTCCTGCTTGGCCTCCTCGGTACCGTACTTGACCATGATTATGGGCCAGCCGATGCACAACAGGGTGTAAACAGGCAAGGACATGCTCAGCTCGCCCCGGGCCAGCTCGTGGATGGTGATCATGGCGTACTGCATTTCCTCGCCGGGCATAGCCATGCCACCGTACTCTTCTGGAATAGTGACCGCAAAAATACCCAGATCAGCCATCTTCTGGATGATCTCATCGGGTATGGCATGCCATTCTTCGTCTATTTGCCTGGCGATGGGCTCTAGCTCTGCCTCGGAAAACTCCCTGACCGTGTTCTTCCAGAGTTGCTGTTCAGGGGTCATCTCGAAATCCATGTCAATCCTACCTCCTTGGGTTATTTTGTAGCCCGCGTCAGCTTGAGCACGGGAGGAAGTTCAGCCTCCACCCTTCGCCACCTTTGGCGCTGGCTCTAGTACTACAACGTCACTTTCCCAATAATGTCATTCTGAGCGACCGAAGGGAGCGAAGAATCCCGTTCCAGGCTGGCAATTCGCCACTGCAGAATGAGATTCTTTCCTTCGGCTTCGCTCAGGACAGGCTCTGCTTCGCTCCTCAGAATGACGAAGTCACGTTGTAGTATTAGTCTCGCCATTGAGTAGTGTCAGCGGGCATTTGAGCGAGCTTTCACAATTATAGCATGGTCACTGTTTGCTGTCAAACTTTGTGGGGAGCTTTTGCAGCGGAAAGTTCACAAAACCCTGCTGGCAGTGCATTTGTGACGCCTCGCCCACAGATTGTGGTCGTGTACGCCAAGCCTGAGTTGTAGCTTATTCCCAGATTTTCGGGGTTGAGCCCAGACCACAACTCATAACGGTGATGCTATGTGTATGCAGGCGTAGTGGTGGTCACTATTTCCATGAACCGGAGTTTGATCCATACCGGGTCCTTGGGCGGGCGGGCGGGGGCGGGACTGTCGTCTATCTTGGCCACCACCAACCAGGGACCCGGTTCCGTCAGCCAGGTCTCCAGCCCGGTCTCGAACTCGCTTATGGTGGTCACTGCTGCTACGTGCTGGAAGCCCGCCCCCCGTCCCATGGCCGCCAGGTCAGTCACCGTGGCGGTGGCAGTGGGCTGGCCGCCGGTCAACTGATATTGGCCGTTGTCCCACACAATGTGCAACAGGTTGGGCGGGGCCAGGCGGGCGATGGTCACCAACGCGCCGGGGTTCATCAGCGTACCGCCGTCGCCGTCCAGGACGATGACCTGTTGCTCTGGCTGTGCCAAGGCTAGCCCTAATCCGATGGATGGAGCCAGCCCCAGGCTGTTCCAGATGTAGAAGTGCTGCGGCCTGTCGCTGGTGGCCGCCAGGTCGAACTTGGCGTTGCCCGGTCCGGCCACAATGAGGGCCTGCGGCGCTCGGCCCACCAGGTACCGCGTCGCCTCCAGGCGGTTGATAAGCTTTTCCTCTTTCATACCACGTTCTCCCCTAGTCTTCTCTCCCCTTTCTCCTCTCTCTATCTCTCATCCTTCCATCCCACCATCTCCGTGGAGAGGAACAAGGCCACCGGCCGCTGGGCGGTGTAAGCCGTCTTGATGGCTCCGTCCATCAGGGTGGCCACCTCGTCAACGCGGCGTAAGGTAAAGTGCTGGATGTCCAGGGCGTCCAACAGCGGCCGCGCTGCCCGGCCCATAGCAATTTGGGCCGGGTTGAACTCGCCCAACTCGCCCCGCTGGCTGATGAGCATCAAGAAGGGGATCTGGTAGGGGATGGCCAGCGAAGCCAGGCCGTTGACGCTGTTGCCCAGACCCGAGACCTGCATCATCAGCAGGCCCCGCCGGCCGCCCAGGTAGGCCCCGGTCAGCACGCCCACTCCCTCTTCCTCGCGGGTCAGGGGGACTATGGTGAAGAAGGGGTCCGCCTCAGCCCGGGCGATGAGAGGGGCCAGCACACTGTCAGGGACGTGGCACACTACCTCCAACTGGTTGGCTTTCAATCTCTCAAAGACGATGTCTGTCCAGGTCATGGGATGTCCACTCCGTTGAGTCTCAGTAGGCCCGAGGCTGAAGCCGTCGGGCTGAAAGAGCAAAGCCCTACGGGCTATTCCTAGAACCGACCGGCGATGAAGTCGCCGGTCTACGGAGCAGCGCCCCGTAAACGGGGCTAGCCGGATTGATCCGGCGTTGCTTCGAAGCCGGGCGACTTCATCGCCCGGCGGCCCAACGAATAAACCAACAGTATCCTTTAGCCCCGCGCTTTCTATTCACCGGCCGGTGCCTTCTGCACCTCACATAGCAGGGCCTTGAGGACAGGGAAGCCAGAGATGGGGTCTCTGTTGTCCATGTCGGTGAGATAGTTGGCGTTGGCTTCCCGCCAGGGCTCGGGTTGCAGCGGGCCCCCGCCACCCATGTTGACTTCAACCGAGCCTGGCATCACCCAGTCGGTGACTTTGGCCCTGAAGGGCACCTGGCTCCGCGGTGACTTGCCATAAACCTTATCACCATCGGCGATGCCCCGGGCCTCAGCGTCCTGGGGGTTGATGAGGACGTTGGGCTCTGGCTGCATCTTGAGCAGGCCGGGGATGTTGAGGTGCTGGGAACGAAAGGCCGATTGGATGCGGGCCCCACTGTTAAAGACCAGCGGAAACTCCTGCAAAAGCTCGGGACTGCCCAGCGGACCCTCCACCGGCTCGGTGTAGATGGGCAGGGGGTCATGGCCGTATTCAGCCAGCATGTTGGAGGCGATCTCTACTTTGCCGGAGGGTGTGTCAAAGCCCGGTTGGCCATCCTTGCGAAGCAGCCCCTTCTCGTACTTGCGGTAGACCAGGGGCTGGGTGGGCACGACCACTCCCTCGGGGTGCTGGCGCAAGTCGTCTACGCTGATAGCCGAGTCACCAAAGACAAACTCTAAGAGCTCTTCCTCGGTCTGGGGATAGAGGTGGCCGTAGCCCAGGCGCTGGGCCAATTGGGCAAAGATGAGCAAATCGTTGCGGGCATCGCCGATGGGCTCGACCACTTTCTGCCGCAATTGCACGTAGCCGGGATACTTGTTGTAGGAAGTGATCTCGTACATAGTGGTGGCGGGTAGAATAAAGTCGGCGTATTGGGCGTCGGTGGTCATGAAGCGGTCAACGACCACCAGCAGGTCCAGCGCTGCCAGGGCCTGTGCCCACAGGTCAGGCTGGGGATAGCTGGTGAGGATGGAAGCGCCGTCCACCAGCAGGCCCCGCAGAGGGTAGGGATCGTTTTGCAGGATAGCGCGGGGGGCTTCCATGAACTGGGCACCCTTGACCAGCTTGACGAAGAAGGGGTACTTGTCGGCGCCGATGGGTGGGGGGCTGGAGGGAGCCCCGATGTGCGTGCGCTTGAAGTGCGCCTGGCTGCGAGGGCGGAAGACGAGTCCACCGGGCACGTCCAGGTTGCCGGTGATGGCCCACAGGATGAGCACAGCCCGGATGTTCTGTACGCCGCTGTTGGTGTACTCCAGGCCGGTGTAGTGGCAGAGGGTGGCGGGCCTGGCCGTGGCGATGGCCCGCGCCGTCTCGACGATGACCTCTTTGGGCACCCAGGTGATGGCCTCGACCTCCTCCGGTGGAAAAGCGGCCACGTACTCCCGCAGTTCGTCAAAGCCGATCATCCAGTTATCCACAAACTGGTGGTCGTAGAGGTCTTTGTTGATGATCACGTTCATCATGCTCAGGGCCAGGGCTCCATCGGTGCCCGAGCGCACAGCTATCCACTGGTCGGCCTGCCTGGCTATGGCGCTGCGCATTTGGTCAATGACCACCAGCCTGGTCCCCCGCCGTTGGGCGGCGATGATCTGGCGGGCTTTGAGGGGGGGCGAATCGGTGGCCGGGTTGGAGCCCCAGACGACGATCAGGTTGGTGTTCTCGAAATCGGAGAAGGTGAAATCGGCGGCCACGCCGACGGTAGGGATGGGGGCCAAAAGGCCCTGGGTCACGTAGCACAGGGAATTGCAGCCAGCGGTGTTGGGCGAACCAAAGGGGAAGAGGACATTGTTGGCCGCAGGCAGGAAACTGCCCGCCGGGGCATAGATGTCAATGAGGGACTGCTCGAAGCCACCGCGACCGACGTAGGTCATCAGGGCCTGAGGGCCATACCTGGCCTTGATGTCTTTCAGCCTTTGGGCGATTTCGTCCAGGGCCTGGTCCCAGCTCACCTTGGCGAAGCGTCCCTCGCCTTTTGGCCCTACCCGTTTGAGGGGGTGCTTCAGCCGGTCGGGCGAATAGACGATCTCCCTGGAGTGAACACTGCGGGTGCAGACGATGCCCCGGGGGTGGTCTGGCAGAGGGGTGATCCTGTCCAATTGGCCATTGACCAGGTGAGCGCGCACTCCACAGCCTCCGGGGCAGATGCCGCATATGCTGACAATCGTTTCAGCTTCGGCGCTCTCGGTGCCTGGCTGTCGTTGGCTCAATCCTTCTGTGTTCAACGGGAGTCTCCTCGATGGATTCCTGGCTGTCGTTTGGCGGCTTTAAGTCTACCACGAAAGTGGGGAAAGGACAAGCCGATGTGGGCAGGATAGTGGCTCAGGGTTCAGGATATTCTTGGAATTCGCTTGGAAAATGTTATGCTTTCTTTACTTTAGGCCAAAAGTGTAATAGAATATAGCGGAGGATGTGTTGTCCCCTCGAAATGCAGCAGGGATTGCACTGGTTTTGATTAAAGGATTGTGAGATTGCTGAAAAAGAGCGTGGCTATTCTGGCCGGGCTGATCCTCATTGTCACCATTGGAGGACTTGCCCTTTTCGTTTCCCGAGGCCCTGTCTCTGAGGTTTTCTTCAACTGGACGGGCGAGGAGGAACCTTTGCCGCAGGCCAAGGGTGTCGTTCAGTTGCTCTTTGACCTCACCCGGCGCCGTGTAGAGACCCGTCCCTATGTCCCCGTGGCCCACGCTGGCCTCTGTCCATTTGGGGTCAATACCTTCCTGGAACAAGAGGTAGAGCCGGAGAAGAGGGAACGTACCCTTCAGATGGTAAAAGCGGCTGGCTTCCGCTGGATCCGCCAAGAGTTCCCCTGGGAGGACATTGAGATCCACGGCAAGGGGGATTTCGAGGACCGCCGCCACGAGCCTCACCGCTCCGCCTGGGAGAAATACGATCACATCGTTGATTTAGCAGAGCAGTATGACCTGGGCCTCATCGTTCGTCTGAGCAACCCTCCGGCCTGGTCGCGGGCCGCAGGCGACGATATGGGTCCCCTGGCTCCGCCGGACGACTATGCCGATTATGGCGATTTCGTCTATGCCGTGGTCAGCCGCTACAAGGGGCGCATCAAATACTATCAGATCTGGAACGAGCCCAACATCTATCCCGAATGGGGGGAGCGGCCGGTGGACCCCATGGCCTACACCGAACTCCTCAAAGTGGGCTATACCCGCGCCAAGGAGGCCGACCCCGACGTGGTCATCATCTGCGGGGCCCTCGCTTCCACCATTGAAGTGGACTATCATCCCCATGGCCTCAATGACTTTGTCTTCCTGCAACGGATGTACGACGCCGGGGCCGGAGACTACTTTGACGTCCTGGCTATGCAGGGTTACGGGCTGTGGTCTGGTCCGACGGACAGGCGTATGCAGCCCCGGGTTCTCAATTTCTCCCGCCCCCTCTACATCCGCGACATCATGGTTCGCAATGGCGACGAGAACAAATCCATCTGGCTCTCGGAGATGAACTGGAACACCGTGCCCGAGGGCTTTCCGGCCGGCGCGCCTTACGGTCAGGTCACCGAGGAACAGCAAGCCCGCTACGTCGTCGAGGCCTATCAACGCATTCAAGAGGAGTGGCCCTGGGTGGGGGTGGCCAATTTCTGGTTTTTCAAGCGTGCCACCGATCTGGAAAAGGACAGGCCCGAATACTACTTTCGTTTGGTCGAGCCCGATTTCACCCCGTTGCCAGTGTACGGGGCGCTGAAAGAATATGCCAACCAGCCGCCGGTGATGTACCCCGGTTACCATCAGGAAGACCATTGGGCAGTGAGTTGGTCGGGCTCTCCCGCGGGCGAGCCCTTCGACCCGGCTCAGGACAGGTCCAACGTCTGGCAGACGGTCCGGGATGAGCGAGCCGTGCTAGGGGCCTATCGGCTGGCGGAAGGGGTGGGGGAAAGCTTCTCTTTCTCTTTTGCTGGTACCCAATTGGACCTGGTGGTCGTCACTGGACCTGAGGCTGGCCAACTGGACGTGTTCGTTGATCCCTTGGAGCTTGGAGCTTGGAGCTTGGAGATTGCGGAAGAGCCGACGCTGAGCCTGGACCTGCGCAGCGATACACTCCAGTTTGGCGTGATCGAGCCGCTAGCCCGTGGCCTGGACGACGGCCAGCACCGGGTGGAAATCGTGCACACCCCTCGGACGGCAGGCGCGGTCCGGCCCGTGGGAATTGATGGCTT
>SOHZ01000339.1 GCA_004377365.1 Anaerolineales bacterium
CCTGAGGCCTAAAGATCAAAACCAGGATGAAAAGGAAGAGGCCGACTACCTCTCGGTAAGTGCCGCCGCGGGGTATGAGAAAGGAGGTGGCTGACTCTGTAACCCCCAAGACGATGCCCCCGACAAAGGTCCCCACGATGCTCCCCAACCCACCCAGGACCATCACAATGAGGCCTTTGAGGGTCCAATGCAGTCCCATAGCCGGATTGATGGAATAGCCAACGCTCACCAAGGTCCCCGCCACCCCTGCCAGAGCGGATCCCAACACAAAAGACAGGAGGTAGACCTTGTGAATATCAATCCCCATCAGGGCGGCAGCCTCCCAGTCTTCTACGGTGGCCCGGATGGCTTTGCCCGTGTAGGTCCTCCGAAGGAACAGGTGGAGGGCCAGGAGGGAGACGAAAGCGATACCCAGGCTCACCACACGCACGATGGGAAAGCGCACCCCAAGGAATGTGAGCGCCTGTCCAGAATAGGAGGTAGTAATGCCCCTATCGTCGGCGGTCCAAAGGCGGAGAGCCAGATTCTGCAGAACCAGGGATAGTCCGAATCCGACGAGGAGGGTGTTCTTTATCTTGATCTCCTCAGTGAGCTTGACCATGCGGGCGAAGATCACTTTGTAAAGGACTACCCCAATCAAGAGCAGGAAGATTATGGTCAAAGGGAGGGTGAGGAAGGGGTCCACGCCCAAAAGGGTAAAGACCCAAAAGCTGGCGTAGCCGCCCAGCATCAAAAGCTCCCCGTGGGCAACGTTGAGGAACTTGGTGACCCCAAAGACCAAGGAAAGGCCCACCGCCGCCAATCCGTATAAGGCACCCACCAGAATCCCAAAGACCAGGGTTTGAGCCATAGGTCCAAGCATAAAAACCTCCCTCTCTATTCTATCCCAGGTACGCGCTTCTCACGGACTCGAAGGATAAGAGATCCTCACCGGTACCCTGTCCCACAATCCGGCCGTTCTCGATCACATAAGCTCTGTGCGCCAGTTCCAAAGCCGCCCGGACGTTTTGCTCTACCAGAAGGATGGTAACCCCCTGCCCGTTTATCTCTTGGATCACCTCAAAAATATGTTCGACCAGTAAAGGCGCTAAACCAAAAGAGGGTTCGTCCAGTAGCAAAAGCCTGGGTTTGGACATCAAGGCCCTGGCGATGGCCAGCATCTGCCGCTCACCACCGCTCAGGGTCCCCGCCCGTTGGTTCTTCCTTTCCTCGAGAAGGGGGAAGATTTCGTACACCCATTGCAAACTTGAGTCTTTGACCTTCCTGGCCTTAGCGGTGAAGGCCCCCAGCTCCAGGTTCTCAAGGACATTCATTCCAGTAAATATCCTTCCGCCCTCGGGTACGTGGGAGATGCCCAACTCCACTATCTTGTGGGCCGATTCCCTATCCAGGCGATGGCCATGGAAGCGGATGCTTCCTGAGGCCGGTTTAAGGAGCCCGGTTGTGGCTCTCAAAGTGGTGGTTTTTCCGGCGCCGTTAGGGCCAATGAGCGCCACAAGTTCTCCCTCATCCACCCGGATAGAGATGCCCCAAAGGGCCTGGAGGTCTCCGTAGTAGGCGTCTATTTCTTCTACTTCAAGCATGGGCCTTGCCTAGATAAACTTCTATGACTTGGGGGTTATGAACGATCTCCTGGGGAGGGCCTTCTGCTATCTTTTCCCCCATATTCAATACAATGATGCGATCAGAGAGCCCCAAAATCGCCTTCACGATGTGCTCCACCACCACGATCGTTACCTTCAAATCCCTTATCTGCTTGATCAACTGCATAGCATCCTCAGCTTCCCCGGGGTTCAGGCCAGCCATAAGCTCATCCAAGAGAAGTAGTTGGGGCCTCGAGGCCAGAGCTCTGGCTAACTCTAGCCTCTTGCGCTCCATCAGGGTGAGGTCCTTAGCCATGACCTCTGCTTTGTCCAACAGGTCCAGCCGTTCGAGGATCTCTCTCGATTCCTCTGCAGCCACTTTGAGGCTCTTGGTCGGCTCCCGGCCGTATACCCTGCCCACCATCACATTTTGTAAGGCTGTGAAATCGAGGAAAGGTTTGATCAACTGGAAGGTTCTCGCTATTCCCTTTTGGCACGCCCGATAGCGTGGAAGGCCCGTTACGTTCTCCCCCCTAAACGTTATAGTGCCAGAATCGGGTTTTAGGAAGCCGGTGATCAGGTTCAAAGTAGTGGTCTTCCCTGAACCATTGGGGCCGATGAGGCCGATGATCTCACCTTCCTCGACTTTAAATTCCAGATTATGGATTGCCATCAAGCCCCCAAAGGACTTGCAGAGCCCTTCGACCTTCAAGATACACATACTTCTCTCACATTCCACAAAAGACTCACCTCCTGTCGAGCACAAGTCGCCCCCGGCTGGCGCTATCTGATGGCACCAGCTCCTCCTGCTCCACGAAAATGATGGCACCGGACGGACAGTTCTCCTCGCACGTTCCACACTCTATGCAGAGATCCACATTGATCTGACACTTGGTCTCGCCTTCTTCAATAGCATCGCTCGGACATCCAACAACACATGCCCCACACAGGATACATTCATCAGTGACTACATAAGGCATCGTTCCGTTCTCCAAAGTAACGTGTGAAAACGCTTCTCTCTAACTATCCAGCATACATTCCTTCTGGATCGATCTCTTCACGAATCAGCCGAACCTGCTCCGCCGTCGGTGGCTCGGTGGCAGGCGGATCGCTTGGCACAATCGGTTGGAAGGCCAGGTTCGCAAGAACGTCATCGAGCGTGGCGCCGAGGTGGATCGACATCAGTCTCATGCGTTTGCTCTCGGGATCAAAGTCAAAGATCGCCTTGTCTGTGATCACACGGCTGGGCCCTCCCCGAAGCCCCGCAGCCTCACGATTCCCGCCTCCTCGCAGATACCCAGGGCTCGTTACAAAGGACACAGCCTCCTTGATCTTCCGTGCCTCGTGGCGAATGATAATAATCGTGCGACGGGCACACGACGCGAGGTCATTGGCACCGCCGCTGCCGGTGAAATGGCGAAACTTGCCCTGGGGGTCGCCAATCAGCGTCGTGTTCAGGTTGCCGTACGCATCCGTTTCGAGACCGCCCAGGAACCCCACATCCACCAGGCCCTTGTGCAATATTGTGCCCATGTCCACAAAACTGCTGAGGCTCTTGGCACGATACCAGACTCTGGGATCGGCGAGACCAACCCCCGTATGAACGGGCTCTGGATCGACCACACCCAGCTCAAAAAGCAGCGTGATGTTCGGCGCATGGGTGCGCTTGGCAAGGAATGATGCAATCATCGGCAGGCCAAGCCCCACAAGCACGACCTCGCCATCTTTTAATTCACGAGCGCCTGCCACTGCCATCAACTCAAAGGGAGTGTACTCAAGATTTGCTGTCATCGTTCCTCTCCTCACATCTCAGTATCCCAGAACCGGATCAGCCGTCAGGCCAGTCAGATGCTTCATGCCGCCGATCAGTTCCAGGTAATCCCAGTGGTCTTTCGCTCCGTACACATACTTATCCACGTACTTTTGGAATCCCTCCGGCGTCTTGGAAGCATCTGCATACTGCCTGATGTGGTCTGCATCGTAATCGTAAGCGTGGTATACGGAAGTGGGATGAGCGGCGAAAGGCAGGTGTACCACGTGGGAGACCCTAAACCCTGGAATCACTGTTCGCTCTGGATCGCGGCGAATCACTTCGGTGGGTACAAGGCGCTCTGTGATGACTATTGCCCGCTTGCTTGCCTTCACCTGCTCCTCGTTGTCCCACCGAGGGCCCAGAATCCAGGCATTCCCATCCTCGTCCGCCGTTTGCACCTGCACAACCGCAACATCAGGCACAAGTGGCTTCAGCACAAGCCAATTGTCTCCGGTAAAGGGGTCGTCCACGTAACTGAATTCCGACGGCGCTACCTCCTGCAACCGCTTGAGGACATCGGACCCGCGCAGAGAGCGTATCGGAATGAACGGCAAGCCGAGAGCGCCAGCCAGGTAGCGAAAGGCCATCGAGAGGCTGCTGTGTTCTTCTGCGATCAGAGTTCCTTCCTCGATGCCCCGATTCACACAGTGGTGCTGACCGAAACGGCCGCGTGAGCCACCACCGTACACGATGCGCTCCACGGCCCCCGCGCCAGCCAATATGTCTGCATCCATAGCTCCAACGCATTGCGAAACCGTCAGCCCTTTGATTCCTTGACGGACTACCTCATGAGCGAAGGCCATAGCGCATCGAGAGATTGCGAACCCAGACAGGGCCACGTGCGCTCCCGAGGGAATGGATGCGACTGCTTCAGCGAGTGTTGTGGTTTTTGCCATGTCCGTCTCCAATCAGTCAAACGTCGGCCGCGACTCAAAGAGAACGAGCAGCAGGTGACACACCCCGTCCTCGACCTTGATTTCCGCCAGTTCAACAGGGCGATCCAGAGTCTCTTCAATCGCCAGTACCACCAGGTTGGCGGGTATGCAGGTGAAGGGCTCCACCCCCTTGGCAACAAGCCTCTGCTCCACACTCTCGTGCAAGCACCCCTGCACTTTGAGGCGCAGCAGCCGGCCGTCTACCTCGTGAGAGATACTTGCAACGATCCCCTCCTCTTCCAGGATCTGCTCGATGGTCCCAATAATCGTTTCCACATCCAAAGTCTTGATCCTGGGCAAGCACTTGTCCATGAAGTAGTCACGCCCCACGGTCGTGACTCGAAAGCGCGCCCCCCTGCCTCTCTCGTCCCAGAAGGCCTTTACCAACTCGTACATGAGATCGTTGGCATAATCTAGAGGAATAGTCTTGTTATTCATGCTTGCTCCTTATAGTAAGACTCTCCCCATTTCTCCAAGAAGACAAGATCTTTGATGGGGATGCGGGGGCGAGGCCGATGTGGCCGCGTAGGATGACCGACTGAGATAATGCTGACCGCTTTGAATCCTTCTGGCATGCCCAGCAGCGCCTTGACGCGTTCTTCGTCGCGAATATCAATGCAGGGCGCGATGACCCAGCAAGCACCTAGTCCCAGCGCCGTTACCATCAATAGCATATTCTCGATGGCAGCGGATGTATCATAGGGCAAGTCCCAGACGTCCTTTTTGCCACACACGACGATATTGACAGGGGCATCTGCCAGAAAAGCAGAGACTCGGCCTGAGGTCAGCTTCTCAAAAGCTGCCCGTTTCTTTGCCTCGTCTTGCAGACTCGAGAAGCGTTCTTGCATTTTCTTGGTGACAAACTCGGCGGTGAAACGGCGGCCGCTTCCCCCACCGGCGATAGCACCAAGCTGCTTGCGCGTGGCTGGATCATTGACAATAATGAACCGCCACGGCTGTGCGTTCTCACCAGAAGGTGCTTGGCGCGCAGCCTCCAGTATCATCTCGAGGTGCTCCTCCGACACCGGCTCATCAGTATACTGACGGATACTACGGCGATCTTGGATTATCTTCATCGCGGCTTCGACCAAGTCATACTGCTCTGGCATCTTGATTCTCCTCTCAACACTGACTTTGGATTGTTCGTAGACTCCCAAGTCAGACAGAGCTTGGGAGAGAACCTTGTCGCTCATGGCAACTTACTTCACTGACAAGCACTGGTGTGTCTCACACTATAAGACACTATATCATCACGTGATACCATTATAGCACAGTTTGCAGAGTTTGTCAAGCCGCAAAATCACGGCGGCTGGCAAATTTCATTATGCGCGGCCAGAACCACCTCTTGAGCCGTTTTCACGGACGAAAATTCCTATAGTATCAAGTTGCTGGCGAACTCCCAGCTACAAAGAATCAAGCCCCTCCTCCCAGTGGATAGGAGAAGGGGCTTCTCTTCTTGCAAGACATCGGAGTAGCGAAACTTGGCTACGGTGAGCGGCTCGACTGAGCTCGCCGAAGTCTCAGGCGAACCGTTTCGCGCCTTCCGTCACCTACTTTTTCATCATCTCCTCAAGAGCTTCTACAACCGCCCTGGCGAACTCGGGGGTGTTGAGATGGGTGTCCAGTTCCTTGACCTCAATGTCCGGCCCTTGTCCTGAGCCCCGTCGAAGGGTCAGATGCTCCCTCAAAGCAGGGGCGAAAACGGCGTCGGTCTCCGGCTCGTGGAGATCAGCGCCTTCCACGCTGAGCGCAGACCAACCCTTGGTCGGGATCAGGAACTTGACCGGCCCCTTGGACTTGTTCAGTTTCTCGGCCACCGCCTGGGCGGTCTCGCGCAATTCATCGGCGCTGGTACGGACCTGCACCCGGAAGGCATCAGGGATAAAGCTTTTGCGCTCGGCCAACTGGTGGGAGGTCCAGAGGGGATCGCCCTTGTCCCGGCGGTCCAGCGGCCCGCAACTGATCATATCAAAGCCGCAAGGGGCCACCACTTGGGGGATGCCCCTCGCTCCGGCCGCCTCCAGACGGGTGGGGCCAGCAGCGCGGTTACCACCGATAAGCTGTTCGCTCACCCCGGCGGGCACCAGGTCAATCACCCCATCGAACAACCCCTGCTCAATCAGATCTTCCATAGTTCTGTCGCCGACGCCCTGGGCGTGCCAGGGAATCACCTCGTAGCCCTTCTCCTCCAGGTACTCCCGCACGTGGTGGCTACACCCCTCGGCGAATTTGAACTCGGTGATGGCGATAATGGGCTTTGTAGTAGTGATTTCAATCGCTCCAGTGCTGGCCTCCACCATGCCGCAGATGCCACCAGCCGCGCGCTCCAGCACGGCCTTGGTCAAGTCGTTGAAGCCAGCAATGTCCACCACCGAGTGCATCATGGTGATATCCTTGGTGCCGATGTACTTGGCGGCGTAGGCAGGCACGGAGGCCATGCTGGAGACCATGAACTTGGGTATGCCGAAGGGCAGGGTCTTCATGACGCTGGTGCCGACGGTGGTGTTCGAGGCTCCGCCAAAGGAAATGATACCATCCAGTTGACCACCCTCCAGCAGTTCCTTGACCTTGACACTGGCCCCCTTGATCATGATGGGCGTCACTTCACCCGTCTTCTTAGAAGCCTGGATCTCACGGATGTCTCCCCCGCCAAGCCTGGCCACTTCCTCAGCCGAGATATCGGGGGTGATGGTAGGCTCACCCCCCATGTTGGTATCAATCAGGATGGTCTTGTGTCCCCTGGCCTCGATGAGCTCCTTGAGGTACCTGGCCTCTTCTCCCTTGGTGTCCAGGGTACACACGATGGCAATAGTTTTTGACATGAAAATCCTCCTTAACTCTCAAACCCGTACTCTTTCCACTTCTTCCTCACCTTCGCCTCCACGTCCGGGTCCAGTTCGATGGGGATCGGTTTCTCCTCCCATTCATAGGGAATGGTGGCATCAATGATCACCCGTGAGGTCATCCCCCGCTGAGGTATGTCTACCGACGGATCGAGAGGGGTATCGCGTCCCCGCCGCAGGATCTGGGTGCCCCGGTCGGGCTGATAGCGGAAGCTGAGAGCATAAATGACCTGATCCATGTTCTCGGGGTCAATGTCGTCGTCCACCAGGATGACCGTCTTGAGCCCATAGTTGCCGGTATGAGTGGCGAAGGCAGCCAGGCCCACCTGGGTGGAATGGCCGGGATACATCTGCTCGACAGAGATGATAGCCAGAAAGCGCCCGGCCGAGGCTGGCGGCCCGTAGACGGACTTTATGCCGGGTATGCCCATGTTCTTCAAGTCGTTCCACAGCGACGAGGTGCGGTTGATGCCCATGATCATGTGGGTGTCGGTCACGGGCTTGCCCACCGTGGTGGCCCAAAAGATGGGATCGTTGCGGTGGGTGATGGCCTTGACTTTGATGAACTCCCGGTTGTGACTGCCGGTGCCGGAGTAGTAGCCGGTGTACTCACCGAAGGGACCCTCGGGCAGCTTTTCGCCCGGGGTGATGACACCTTCGATCACCCACTCGGCCGTGGCCGGGATGGGCAGGTCTACTGTCACGCCGCGCACCAC
Source organism: Anaerolineales bacterium (assembly GCA_004377365.1). Lineage (GTDB taxonomy): Bacteria > Chloroflexota > Anaerolineae > E26-bin7 > E26-bin7 > E26-bin7. The sequence continues at coordinate 7,891 of SOHZ01000339.1, forward strand.
CTCCACCGGCTCGCCGCGCAGGGCCCCAGCGATGTCATACTCACTCTCCTGGACGGGGAACATGGTGCTGGAACACAGGAAGAGCACAGGGTCGCAGCCGGTCACCAGGGCCACGGGCATTTCCTGGCCCATCTTTTCGTACTTGATGAGGTCCATGTCGGCATCCTTGGCCTTGATGATCTGGATGCCAGCCCTTTGCTCGTCAATGATCATGGTGCGATAGGTGCCCAGGTTGATGCGCCCCGTCTCCGGGTCTCGGCTGATCAGATAGGCCGCCGTTCCCACGTACCGCCCACCGTCCAGGGGATAGACCCAGGGAGCTGGCAGGTCATACAGATTGGCCTTGTCCCCCTCCAGGACGTTCTCCTGGCAGGGGCCCGAGTCCACCATTTGGGGCGGTATCCTGGTGCCACTCATGCGCTCCACCCACTGGCCGGCAATGTCCGTGAAGCGCGTGTCCGGCGGCATGTCCAGGGCCAGGGCCACCCGCTTCTTGGAAGTGAGCAAGCTGGTCAGCACCGCTTTGCCCGGGTAGTCCTTGACGTTCTCAAAGAGCAAGGCCGCCCCACCCTCCTGATCTTCGTTCAGCTTGGCCACGTGGGAAAGTTCCAGGTTCCAGTCCACCTCGGCCTTGATCCTCTTCAGTTCACCCTCGGCCTCCAGTTTGTCCAGAAACTCCCGCAAGTCTTTGTGTGGCATTCGTACTACCTCCTTAATTTTGTTTGTGAACGGCGACTTTCCTCTAGAAGCGCCAAGCTTCGCTTGGCGCACCAACGAATCGCGTAAGCGGCTGTGCCCTCTTGTGCCGTGCATTCTCAATCCAGCTCAAACTCATCCTTCATTAGCTGATCAGTAGACACATTGAAATAGCGAGTTATTTTGAGTATTAAAACTGCAGACGGTCTTTTCTCGCCAGTCTCAATTCTGCCGAGGTGAGCATGAGAACTAAACTCAAGATCAGTAGCCAATTTCCTCAGACTTATGCCTTGTCTTTTCCGTAAGGTTCGCAGTTTCTCTCCGAATCTTTCCATCTCGATTCAACCCTGCCTGTGACTTGACATCAGATGAGAATTGTGGTAAAATGTCGCCCTATAGAGCGACATCGCACCGCAAGGTCTATTTGTCTAGAGCAACTTGAATGCGCTTTGTCACTCCTGACCGGAGCCACTTAACACAAGTCTCAAAATCATCTGTCCAATCTTCATTAGGTTTCATCGGTATAGGTTGAAACTTGAGCACTCTGGATTCATCTCTCTCATCCGGAAGCAACCAGTCACTAACTGTGTACATGAAAGTGCTCCAATCGTTCGTTGATGGTTGCATTGACGCTGCCAAAATGTCAAAAACACCAAACCGATACAGGCGGGTACTTTCGCCCGCTATTTCTCCCTTGCGTGTTTTCTGGGGTTCAATCAGATACATATCCTCCGAAAAACGCACATAGCCTTCATTAGCGCGTGCTGGACGACCGCTTTTGCTGCGTTGTAGTTTCACTTGAACCGTCACGAACCCGTTACCATCGTTAAGTCTGAAATCGTAAGGAAGGTCACCTTCAGGAGTTGCATCCTCCCAGCCTTCGAGTTTAGAAATGACTTCGATTTCAAAAGCTGCCTCAGCAATAACACCGCGTATCATGCGGAGCGTAAGACCGCCTGCGCGGGCGATGGACTCCAAGATGATTTCAGCTCGGATATTCAGTTCTTCTTCTAACGGATGAATGGCGAACTCCTTTCGGAGTTCACGAAAGATTAGGTGGCGTTGTTCAAGAGTACAGGCTTGAAGAAGCGTCAAGATTTCCTTAGCAGAAACACTCATATTCGACACGGCTA
>SOHZ01000255.1 GCA_004377365.1 Anaerolineales bacterium
CGCATCTCCTCCCAGATAGGGTTGCCCCTTCGACCCAGCTCAGGGCAGGCCTCGGTGACGCCCCAGGTGGCCCTGGGATGACCGATCATCTTGGCGTCGTGGTTGCCCAGCACAGAGCGCTCGTCGGCCAGGCCAGGCAGGACGGCCTTGGGACCACCGCTGAAACCGGCGAAAAAATGGGGCTCGATGAAGCCAGTCAGGATCTTGACCCTGGCCTCCATGTAGACGCCGTTGATGTAGGTCTCGTGGCCAAAGCTGGTGGGTCCCAGATGGACCATGTTCCCTTTGTCCCAGGCATTGTGCTGGACGACGCGATAGCCTTCCGCAATCTCCCGCCCCAGCATGCCTATTAGCTCGTCCTCGGTGTTGGGGCGGTGGGTGCCCAAGGCATTGATGAGCACAATGTCCTCAGAGGGGACGTGGGAAAGTTCCTCCAGCAACACCGGCAGCATAAGCTGGCGGGGCTGTGGGCGCGTGATGTCACTGAAGACGATGGCCACTGTATCGTCGGATTTCACCAGATCCCGCAGCGGCGGCCTGCCGATGGGCTTTCGTAGGGCGCTCCTGATGGCTTCTGCCTCATCGGGGAGCCCCGACGCGAACCTGGGTTCCACCACGGTGACGTGCTCGTCGGGCAATTCGACCCAGAGACCCTCTTTCCCATAAGCAAGTTTGACTTTCATGCCTGATCAACCTCCTGAGTCACAGTAGATCACAAATTGCTCCCGCTAGATTTGCGGCACTGTTGCGCCACAGGTAATCCAGCGGCCCGGCGGCGGATTGCAAATCCGCCGCGAGCAAAAATGGGATCTACCGAGTTTGAACCTGCTGCCACCAGCGGAGAGCTTCACAGTTGCTGGCAAAGGCAATCTCCTGGGGCAATTCAGCGGGGCCGAAGAAACGGGCCTCACTGGCATCGTCGCCGGGCTGGAGCTCACCCCCCACCACTTCGGCCTGGTAGACAATGAGGATGCCCGAGCCACGGAAATCGGAACGGTAGTGGTAAACATCCAGAAGGCCGATCAGACGCACGTCCAGCCCCGTCTCTTCCTTGCACTCTCTGATGGCAGCCTCCTCCGGTGCTTCGTCGTACTCAACGAAGCCGGAGGGGATGCACCACCAGCCTTGCTTCGGGTCCACCGCCCGCCGCACCAACAACACCTTCCCATCCTGCTCCACCAGAACGCCCGTCGCCACTTTAGGGTCCCGGAAAAAGATGAATCCACAGCCTGGGCAGACCCGTCGCCTCCGTCCGAAGAGAAACCTGTCCGTCAGAGGGTGAGCACAGCGAGGGCAGTAATTCATTTCGAGGATCACGTTTTCAGGCTTGATCATGGCTGGCCACCCTTCACTATTCTACCTTATCCCTTATTCCTCACTATTAGCCTCTTCAACAGTGTAAGGCTCTCCCTCTTCGGCCACGGCCTTCTGGGGAAGCGGGGCGGACCAGCCTTCACGTCGAATACGTACGACCTCTGTGTCCTCCGGCAATTCCTCCAGTCGCCGCGCCAGCTCGCGCCGTAGCGCCTCATAGCGTGCCCACTCCGCCTGATGGGTGGCCTGTCCATCAACCCGCTCCAGTTCCGTCAGGATGTGTCCCGCTGCCTCCAGTGAGACCCACAGGTGCAGGGCCTCCTCGTATTCCAGACGGTGCAGGATATCCATATAGACCTCCACACTACGCAAATCAGCATCCAGCTCCTCGCGCAGTTTGGGCACGTACATCGGATATCCATCCACCATCCGCATCTTCTCCAGATTGAGTCGGTGCAACTGGTTCCTGAATTCCACTACCTCATCGCCCTGGGCTGGAAGATGCCGCAACAACTCCTCAGCGTCGGCCTGATACTTCAGCAGACTGCCCAGCTCGGCTTGATACTGCGCCCATTCATCCAGGCAATAACGGTACAGGGACAACTTGCGCTTGAGCTCCATCAGCAAATGCTTATCCATCATTGGCAACCTCCCAGTAGAAGGGGCAATTGGGCCAATCTACGAGCACGCCTGCTCCCTCTGTATAGAACAAATCTTCCACATAGTCTATCCGGACTTTGGTAATGCAGGTCAAGATGCGAGACTGGTCGCTGGTTACAGCCACGAATATCTTCTTCCTGTCGTTGTAGAATCCTATCTTCATCACGCCAGCGTGCTTGTACCAGAAGATGTGTCCCTTGCGGATGGTGTCGCGGGCCATTCGTCCGTAGGCTGTGACTGAGCGGATGCGCGGGTCACGCCGGGCGTGACGCTCGTAATGGTCAAACAGGGCCTCCTCCGGCCAGGCGGCTCTGACACACCGGCTGCGGTCAACCTCAAAGTCAGTTACGTCCCCGGTCATCTCTGTCCTCTGGAGTGTAGTATACCAGAAAAATAGACAGCCGCCAAACCCTGTGCAGAGCCGGGGGCCGTGACGGCTGACCCAGGGAGCGGCACCCCAATGCCGCTAACTTGTTAGCACGCAGCGGGCTGTCATAGTTGCTCCCATTCGCTCTCAGCGGGTCCGTGACCCGCGAGGCCGTGACACCTCACAGGATAGTTTTTCATAGCTAGAAGGGTTCGAACGATGCGAATGCCTGAACACTGGGTTTGATTACTTACGCCCGACGTTTCACCCCTACTTGGATAGCTTTCACTAACCGTGTCCACCCATCCTCTTCAAACAGGTTCACCCACTGAAAATCACGCAGGCTTTCTGGCACCTCACAATCTTCCAGACGTACTGGAATCAGATAGATATCGTCCTCCAACTTTTCCTGCCAAATATCCAGAGCATCGTTAATTTCCTTCTGAAGGAAACCCCGTTTGCTGACCGAGTTTGCCGACAGACACGCCAGGAAGAAATCAGATTCCTGGATAGCTTTCTGGACACAAGATTTCCATCTTTCTCCTGGTAGGATG
>SOHZ01000576.1 GCA_004377365.1 Anaerolineales bacterium
GGGGGGGGGGGGGGGGGCGTCTTTTACCACCCCGGGGCTTTGGTTACGTGAATTCACGTAACCATGCGGCCTCCGGTGTGAGAGGCACAAAGAGGAGTCGGGGCGGGCGGATTTGAACCGCCGACCTCACGGACCCGAACCGTGCGCGCTAACCGGTCTGCGCTACGCCCCGGCCTTGGCTGTGACCTTACGTCGCTCGTGGTCACAGGCTCTGGCAGCCTGTATTATAGTCTATTTTCGCTATATTTACAAACTCAGAGGGGGGCCATATCCTGGGCAAAGTCAGTGAGCGTTCCGCATTGGGGACAGACAGGTAGGCTGAAAAGGGGGTTTGCGTCCTGGTTGCGATGGGACGCGTTTGGTGATATAATGACGTATGTAGGGTAGATCCATGAGAGCAAGCAAGGCACAGGCCATACAGAGGGGATAGTTATGCCATTCTACTGGGTGGGCTCTTGGGCAGATCCATACTTCACTTTACCCGTCCGTACCGGGGGGTATCTCTTCTTGAGCCTGTACCTGATCATGTTGTCCTTTGTCCTTTATCGTTGGCGGGATGATTTCCGCCGTCTGGGATGCAAAGGCATTTGTCTACTTTGGGGGCTGGCCTTGGCAGCGGCTTTGCTGAGCAACGCTTGCAAGTTCCACCCCGCAAGCGAGGACGCTGTTCTGGTGCCTACCAGACCCGATTTGCCTCTCCTGGCTGGTCTACCCACCCTATTGGCAGCCAGTCTGTTGGGTGCAGGGCCAGCTACCCTCGTTGCTTTTATCGGCGGCATGGTCAGAGGGCTGTTTGAGAGTCATCTCATTCTACGGCCTTTTGAGATAGCCGTCTTTGGTCTTCTGGTCGGCTTTCTGATACGGCAGGACTATGCAGGACGTCTTTTCTCTATCCTTCGACAGCCCATCGTAGCCAGTCTTCTGGCCGCGCTACTGGCTTGGACAATCTCCTTCTGGTCCTTCTACGTTTATGCCGCAGGGCCATTCCTTTACGTTTACATTAATTCCTTTGCTGCTGCCACAAGCTATCTGCCCTTCACATTGCTGGAGGGCCTCATCGCTGGGCTCATTATGCAGGCATTGTTATTGCTCTTTCCCAGGTTGAAGCCAGTCATTGAGGCCCAGCGAACTCCTCCTTATGGCTACAGTCTCAACCGCCGTCTCCTCTTTTTCGTCGTCCCTTTGATCCTGGCCTTCATCTTGGCCCTTTTCTACGTCGTCAACGTGCAAGCCATCCAGGTGGCCACCGGGCAGACCATAGCCCAGATGGCCAGAGATGCCCAGAACATGGCTGAGGAGCGCATTCCCATCTTTCTCCTCTACGGTCAAGCTACACTGCAAGGGCTCGCCCGTAATGAAGACCTGCAAAGTGAGAGCTACGAGGTTCGTCAGAACAGATTGGAGAAAGATGGCCGCTCTAGTGCCTTTTTCCGCCAACTTTTCCTGTTGGACAACAACCTGGCTCTGTTCAACATCTATCCCGAGTCACCTCCAGAGGGACTCACTCTCTCCAGTGAAGAGGTGGCCAGTATAGTCAAGATGACTGGAGGAGAAGCGGCGTCGCAGAGGACCCCGGCCTACCGTCTGCCTACGGGTGATCTGGTCATCTCTTTCATTGAACGCCTGGAGGATGAGGCCACGGGTGAGCCTCGCGGCATTCTGGTGGGCCGGGCCGACATGGGGGAAAGCAACCCTACGATGCGTGGTATCTTGGCCGGTTTGCAACCAGCCACAGGAGGGGGCTTGGGTTTTGTGGTTGATGAGCGGGGTTACATCATCGCTCACCCCGACCCAAAAATCCTCCTCTCGTCGTGGACAGTAGAAGGTTCCAGGTTGCCCTCTTCCGACTCTTTCCCCGGAGAGGCCTATCAGCATACCGATGAAAATGGAGAGACCCGGTTAATCTACCACATGCGCGTGCTCGGCCAACCCTGGTCGGTGGTGATTATGGTCCCCTACGAGGTGGTCATGGACCTGGCGGTAGAGATATCGGTCCCCCTCCTGATTCTCCTGGCCTTGATGACCCTGGCGGTAACCGCTCTGATCCTGTTGGTCATCTCTCATCTGACGCGGCCTCTCCAGGTGCTGGCTGAGGCATCTGGCCAGATCGCCCAGGGGGATCTGACAGCCCAGGTGAACGTGGGTGGTGAGGACGAGGTGGGCCGGCTCGGCGCCGCCTTTGAACAGATGCGAGTAAAGTTGAAAGAAAGTTTTGAGGCTATTGAACGCGAAAGGGGACGATTGAAGGCCATTCTGGACAGCACTACTGATGCCATCCTTGTAACTGACAGCCGGGGCCATCTGATACTGGCCAATCCTGCTGCGGAACACGCTTTCGGCATCAAGACCGCTGAGGCAATGACGCGCCCCCTGGCTCAAGCCATCGCCAATGAGCCTTTGGAACAGCTCTTCACCCGGCCAGCAGGGGACCGAGAGGCCATTGTGGAGGAGGTTCCTTTGCCTGATGGACGGACTCTTTACGCCAGTGCTGCAACCATCACCGACGGCGACGGGCGGGCTATCGGTCGTGTGGCGGTCATGCGCGACATCACTGCTCTGAAAGAACTGGACGCGATGAAAGACGAGTTCGTGGCCACTGTCTCCCATGACCTGCGCTCCCCTCTGACTTTTGTGCGCGGCTACGTGGACATGATCCCTACCGCTGGCGATCTCAACGAAAAACAGCAGGAATTCGTTGATAGGATCTTGAGAGGCATTGATCAGATGGCAGAGCTCATTGATGACCTTTTGGACATTGGCCGGATCGAAGCTGGCGTGGGGATCGAACTGGCCCCTTGTGCAGTGGGCAGTTTAGCAAAAATAGTTGTGGCTGAGTCGCTTGGGCAAGCCGAAGTCAAAAACCTAAAGCTCCGATTGGAACTGCCCCCAACTCTGCCACCGATTATCGGCGATGAGGCCCTCATCAAACGGGCTATGGCCAACCTGATAGACAATGCTATCAAGTATACGCCAGAAGGTTCGGTCACCGTGAGGGTCAGGGAAAGGGATAGCTACCTGGTGGTGAGCGTCAGTGATACGGGTATTGGCATCGCTCCGGCTGACCAAATACGCCTCTTCGAGAAATTCTACCGCATAAAGCGCCGCGATACGATCAGGATCAAGGGGACAGGGCTGGGCCTGGCCATTGTCAAATCTATCGCTGAGAGACATCATGGCAAAGCCTGGGTGGAGAGCAAACTGGGGGAGGGGAGCACCTTCTACCTGGTTCTGCCTAAAGAACAACCTGAGCGCCTGTAGCGCCCTTCGACACAGTTTATCCTGAGCAAAGTTGAAGGGCTCAGGACAGGCAACAGTGGGAGTCGTGACGAATGAGCTTGCAAATCGGTATCGTTGGCTTGCCCAACGTGGGCAAATCGACCGTCTTTAACGCTCTCACCAAAGCAGGAGCGGCTGTGGCCAGCTACCCTTTCACCACCATTGACCCCAACGTGGGAGTAGCCGAGGTGGACGACCCGCGGATAAAGGACATTGCCGCTCTGGTCGGTCCGGAGCGCGTTGTGCCCACCGCGATCCAATTTGTAGATATTGCCGGCCTGGTGAAAGGGGCCAGCCGTGGCGAGGGCCTGGGCAATCAATTCCTGGGGCACATCCGCAACGTGGATGCCATTGCCATGGTGGTGCGTTGCTTCCGCGATCCAGACGTGACCCACGTCTCGACTGACCTGGATCCTCAAGCTGATATCGAAACCATTGATTTGGAGTTGATCCTGGCTGACCTGGCCACCGTTGAGAGGCGCATGGAGAAGGTGAAATCCATGGCCAAGGCACGCCCCAAGGATTATGAGGCTCAGTTGGCGTGGCTTACGGGGCTGCGGCGGCACCTGGACGATGGGGCAAGAGCCGATAGTTACGGCCAGGTAGATCGGGAGGCCACGTGGCTAGGCGAACTCAATCTACTCACGGCCAGGCCGAGGCTCTACGTGGCCAACGTGGGGGAAGAGGATTTGCCCGACGGGGGGGAGCTAGCCGTTCAGGTAGCCGAGACCGCTGCCGCCGAAGAAACGGAGATGGTGGTCCTCTGTGCTCTGCTGGAAACAGAGCTGGCTGAATGGCCACCGGACGAGGCGGCAGATTATCGCGCTGAGGTAGGATTGAGAGAGTCTGGCCTTCAGACGTTGGTCAAGGCCGGTTACCGTCTGCTCCATCTGATCACTTTCTTCACCACCACTGGCGGCAAAGAGGTCCGAGCCTGGACGCTGCGGCAAGGGAGCACGGCTTTGGAAGCGGCTGGCAAAGTGCACACCGACATGCAGCGAGGGTTTATCCGGGCCGAGGTTGTCTCTTACGGGGACTTGATGGCCGCCGGTTCTCTGGCCACGGCCAGGGAGAAAGGGCTGCTGCGTTTGGAGGGACGGGAATACGTGGTGCAGGATGGCGACGTCATCCACTTTCGGTTCTCTCCACCGTAATGGAGGTGATCTCAGCGAATGCTGAAATCGTTCCTGGAGACTACTTTGCATTGCGCGGAGTAGGGATAATATCCGAAGCACTTTGTATAGAGCACGTTGTGCGAAATCAGTCAATGAAAAAGGAGGGTAGGATCATGGCGAAGGTGGAGAAAAGCATCACCATCAATGCTCCAGTGGAGAAGGTCTTTGCTTACATCGAGGATCCGATGAACCAACTGGAGTATCTCCCGAGCATAGTAGAGGTCAAGGATGTGACTGCCAGGGAGTCGGAGCGCACTACCGCTGGGCCTACAAGATGGCCGGACTGCGCTTTGAAGGGGAGACTACGATGACTGAGTATACTTCCAACGAGCGGATAGTGGTCGAGACCAAAGGGGGCATCGCTAGTACCTGGAGCTGGACCTTCACGTCTGGGGATGGAGGGACCGAGGTCAGCCTGGCAGTGGAGTACACGATTCCCGTCCCGGTCCTGGGCAAACTGGGTGAAGCGCTGGTGCTGAAGCAGAACGAACGGGAAGCCGGTACGGCCATGTCCAACATCAAGGCCAAGCTGGAAGGCTGAAGCCGAGGCGCGGGGCGGAGATTGAGCCCTGCTCCAACGGGGCCATCCGTGCCAGTAGTGGGTGACTGGTTCGATGGCATCTTAGAGCGAGAAGGATGGCTGACTTTGCACAACAACGGGCCAAGCGGCGGAGGGGCTTTGCCCCTCCGCCCAGATTCACCGTCACCACGCTCCGGCTTGCTTAGCCCGAAGACGATGAGCCTGAAATTCTTCGCTCCATTTTCGTTCGTTGAAGGAGGCAAATGGGATGAAGATCAAGAGGAGATGGGGATGTAGGGAGGTAAGCTGTCTGGCCCTTGTGATCGTTTTCCTGGTGTTGTGCGGTCTGGTCTTGTGGGGGCAGAATCAGGATAAACGTGCCTTCCAAACAGGGAGTACTCGGACTGCAACGCCTAAAGTTGCCCTTACATCAACTCCCAAGCTGTTGCTGACTGGTATTTCCACTCCTATCGCTACTCCTATACGCACTCTTGCGCCTACTCCCCAACCACCCGCTGAAGTGACAGCCGAGGCTCTCAACCTACGTGCCGGCCCGGGAGTCAGCTACGACAAGGTTGGACTGCTTCATCAAGGCGAGGGGTTGACTGTTACGGCCCGTACCGAGGCCGGGGATTGGCTGGCAGTGACCCTTCTTGATGGCACCGAAGGGTGGGTCTCTGCTGCCTATGTAGACTTACACATCCCTCTGGACGCCATTGCCGTAGCTGGCGAGATCCCGGCCACCCCTACCCCAGCAGCGCCCACGCCCACCCCTACCCCAGCAGCGCCCACGCCCACCCTAACGGTGGACGAACAAATAGAGAGAATCGCCAAGGGCAAACACAGCGAGTTGCCCCAACCGAGCGAAGTGGGTGGGGTAGTGGCCGGCGGTGAGGCGGAGGTAACTATCATCAATGATACGCCCTACGTGCTAACCATTTTGGTCGGCACGCCTAACTCGGTTTCCATCTCTATGGAGGCGTGTCCCACCTGCAAGACCTACAGCTTTGTCGGCCCCGTCTTTTGCCCCGAGGAGGGGAGGCCAAGAAAGACCGTCAAGCTCAAGCCGGGAACCTGCCAGGTGTCGGCCGAGGTCAGCGACCCCAGCGTTGTCCCCTTCTATGGAGTCTGGGATTTGAAAGGGGACACCAGCTATTTCAACTGCTTTTACATCGTAACCACGTTGCGGTGATCCGGAAGGGCAGGCGAATTCTGTGCTCCCTGCGGTCGCTCAGGGCAGGACTTCCCGCCGCTCCGTTGTGCGAAATGACCCTGAGCATCCAAAAGACAAGGAGTGAGAGAGAAGGACCCGATGAAGACCAAGATTTTTACTTGCGTGATGGTAGTTTTGCTGGTCAGTTGTGGGGCTTCCACCCCCGTCAATAAGGCCACGATTTCCTTTGCCTGGTCCTACCGTGCGGGCGACTATGTCAGAGGAATACCAACAGTGAGCGACAAAGTCGTGTACGTGGGGGCTGACGACAACACTCTGCACGCTGTAAATGCTGACACGGGGGAATCCCTCTGGCGTTATGAGACGGCCGACAATATCACCTCATCGCCAGTTGTCTTTGGAGATGCGATCTACTTCGGTTCTTGGGACGGCGCCGTCTACGCGCTGGATGCCAGGCAGGGTGAGCTACGCTGGCGATACGAGACGGCTGGATGGGTGACTGCCTCCTCTGTGATCGGTCATGACGTCCTCTATATTGGTTCCCACGATGGCTTCTTCTATGCCTTGGCGGCCGAGGACGGCGATCTGGTGTGGCGGTACGAGACTGACGGCCGGATCGAGGCGGGCGCATCCCTGGCTGGAGACCTTGTCTTTGTCGGTTCGACCGACAATTATCTCTACGCTCTCGACATCACGAGCGGAGAACTTGTATGGCGCTACCGGACAGAAGGGGATATTGTGTCTACCCCAGCCATCGCGACTGGGACCGCTTATGTGGGTTCCGCTGATCGGAAGCTCTATGCGTTGGACACTGCTACCGGCCAGTTGCTTTGGATCTTTGAGGCAGAATACGCCATCGAGGCATCGCCGGTCGTCACCGATGGTGTGGTGTACGTCGGCGCAAACGACGGCCAATTGTATGCGCTGCGTGCCCGAGACGGTCGCCTCGTATGGCAATACCAGGCAAAGAACATCATCCGGTCCTCACCAACAGTGTGGGGGGACCTGATCTTTGTGGGTTCCGACGATGGCTATCTCTATGGCCTGGACCGCGAAACAGGGACGCAGGTGTGGAGTTACCGCACTGGAGGTGCTATCGCGGCTGGCCCTACCGTGGCCAACGGAAGGCTTTTCGTCGGCTCCACCGATCGGCGGCTGCACGCCTTCAGCCTGGAAGCGGAGTAGGAGATGGTGATGGAACCAGAGGAGGTAAGAGGTATGCATCGGCGGCTCGGGTTCAGGCATTTGGCGCTGGCTGTCACCCTCCTGGGGTTGCTCGCGGGAGTGGTGCTCGTCTGGACCTTCAGGGATTCTCTGCGCTCGCCTCAGGCCCTCTACCGCGCGGCCCAGAGGGCGAGGCCGGAGCGGGCGGCTGTGCTCTACGCGGGGCTGGCCGAGAAGCTGCCGCAGATAGAGGAATATGCCCGGCTGTGGGCTGCCGAGGTTGCGATGCCAGATCTGGAAGCGCTGCGCACGTTGCAGACTGTCGTCGCTTTCCGGCCTCAAAGTGCGGCCGCTTACCAGGCACATATCGCCATAGCGCGTTACTATGCGAGCATTGAAGCACCAGAGGCGGAGGATGAGTATCATGCGGCACTGGCCCTGCACGACACAGTCGCTTTGCGCCTGGAACTGGCGCGCTACCTGGAAGAGCGAGGAGATGTTGAAGGAGCCTATGCCGAGTACCTCCATATCCTGGGCGAGCAACCGGATGCTTTCGCTGGGATGCGTCGCACTGGGCAGGATCCGCTGACTGTAGCCGAGGATCTGAACGCCGCCACTTACTACAGTGATGCCCTGGAGACGCTGCGCGGGAACGATGACCCTGAGGCGTTGCCCTTAAGCGCACGGGCGCTGGCTGGACTGGGGCGCTACGAAGAGGCGGAGGCAGCCTATCGGGCCTGGCTGGAGGAGATGCCCGATGACGTAACGGCTCAGTTGGGTCTGGCCCAGGTCTTGGTGCGGCTCGGCCATCCCGATGAGGCGCTATCTCTCTACCGGACGACTGATACGCCGGACGGCCGGCTGGCCCAGGCTGAGTTGCTGGAAGAGGAAGACCCCGACGAGGCCTTGGCGCTTTATCTAGATTCCCCCTACCCGGTGGCTTGGTGGTCCGCGACGACGATGCTGGAGGCGCAAGGGCGGCTGACGGAGACACTGCCCATCTATGCCCGCCTGGGGCAAACCGACACCTATCTCGCCGACGACGCTGCATACCGCCTCTATGTCCTTGCCCAGAGATTGGGGGATGAAGAAGCTCAGGCTGAGGGTAAGGCACTATTGGATGGCTTCGGTCTGAATTGGCTGGCGCTGCGGGCCGCTGAGGGTGAGCTTGGGCTGGCCACGGCGCCGCCTTTGGGCGCGGCAGGCGGTGACATTCTGGACAAGGCGAGGGCGTTGGAGTTGATTGGGCGTGAAGACCTGGCGCACATGGAACTCGTGTTAGCCGCCCGATTTTGGCGTGCGCCGGAAATGGACCTGGCGATGGCGGAAGCATTGGCCTCGAGGGGCCATGTGGTGGATGCTCAGGCTATCGCCGAGGAATATATAGAAGATCACCCACGAGCACCTCTGGCCTTCTGGCAGTTGAGCTATCCGAGGCCCTATTCGGCCACAGTGGAGTCAGAGGCGGCCGAGTTCGATGTAGACCCGTTGCTCATTTGGGCTGTGATGCGCGAGGAGAGCCGCTATGATCCAGAAGCCCTCTCCTACGTCGGAGCACGGGGCCTGATGCAGGTCATGCCACCAAGCCAGGCCTGGATCGCGGAGCAATTGGCGGAGGACATCTCGCCAGGCGATGCCTTCACCCCGCAGGCCAACATTCGCATGGGGGCCTGGTTTTTGGCCTTCCTGCTCGACTACTTTGACGGGGACTTGGAGCTGGTGATTGCAGCCTATAATGGTGGCGCAGGCAGCGTGGATAGTTGGCAAGCGGATCCGCTGGTTTCAAACCGAGACGATCTGCTGCGTTGGATCGGGTTCGGAGAAACCCGTGAGTACCTGGAGCGTGTGTCTGCAAGCTACCGAGTTTATCAGGATCTGTACGCCAGTGGCAGCAGCAATATGGAATAAGCGGAGCGTAGACAAAGTTTGAAGGGGATGTTATAATAACCGTGACGGTCTATGTCTTTTACGGAAAATGGGAGGGAGAAGATGCAGATCCTGTATAATGTCAAGACAGACTTGCTTTACCTTCGCCTGGATGACCGGAAGCAGCAGGTGATTAACAAGCGGCTCTCCGAGGACATTGTGCTGGACCTTGGGGAAGATAACCGAATTGTGGGCATTGAAATTCTTGATGCTTCCAAGCATCTGAATCTGGAGAGGCTATTGCCTGTCGAATATGAGGTTTCACCTGAGGCAGTGTAGAGCAGGTCGGCTTCGAGCCTTCGAGCGGTTGACAGGCAGCTTGTCTCGCTGTGCCGAATCCGTCTGGAGGCCCAAACACGCGTAGGACGAATATTTATCTGTTGTATGACCTACATTTCACACCCATGAAATTCCTATCCGGGTCCTTTGGAGTCGAGGCTTTAGCCGGTTCTCT
>SOHZ01000095.1 GCA_004377365.1 Anaerolineales bacterium
TTCTGAAGGGCGACTCCCCTCCCCCGAAATCGGGGGAGGGGCCGGGGGTGGGGGCCAAACCGGACGGTGTCTTCTGGTGGGGCTTTTACACCCGGCCCAGCGTAGACGAGTTCTTCGAGGCGGCGCTGGACTATATGAGCGGCGGACGCATTGACCCGCGCAAGTTGCCCTCGGCCAGCGTGCGGGCGCAGGTCATCGGCGCCATGCTGGGCGCGGGGCGCTATCTATTTATCCTGGATGGGCTGGAGGTGATGCAGCACCAGGAGGGCGACCAGTACGGCCTGCTCAAAAGCGCCGACCTGCGCCAGTTCCTGAGCTACTTTGCCGCGCCGGGGCACCAGTCCTTCTGCCTGATCACCAGCCGCGCCCCGCTGCTGGACCTGATGGACTATACCACCTACACTCACCGCGACGTGACCCGCCTCCTGCCCGCCGACGGGCGGGCTCTGCTGCGCAGGGTGGGCGTCCAAGGCGACGACGAAGCGCTGGACCGGGTGGTGGCCGACTGGGACGGCCATGCGCTGACCCTGGGTCTCTTGGGCAGTTACCTGGCCGAGCAGCACGGGGGCGACGTGGCGCACATCGGTGAGATTCCTCCACCCACGGCCGACGAACCACGCTACGAGCGCGTGCACCGCGTGCTGCGCCGCTACGACGGCCACCTGACCGAAGCCGAGCGCGCCTTCCTGACCCTGTTCAGCGCCTTCCGCACGCCGGTGGAAGAGACGGCCTTTGACAAGGTGTTTCGGGTCAAGCCCGAGAAACCGGGTTTTTCGGAAAAACCCGGTTTCTCCGCCGCCATAGCCGCCCTGGACGACGCGGCATTTGAGGCCATGGTCCAGCGCCTGGTGGCCTACCGCATCCTGCGCTACGACCCGCGCGCGGGCCACTACACGGCCCACCCGCTGATCCGCAACCACTACGCAGAGCGCCTCAAAGAGGCGGACCACGCCCAGGTGCAAGCGGTGCATGAGCGCATCAAGGACTACTACCTGGACCTGGCCGGGGACACGCCAACCAACCCCACGCTGGACGACCTGGCGCCGCTGATCGAGGCCGTGCACCACGCCTGCCGCGCCGGGGCTTATGATGACGCATTTGACATCGTGGACCAGCGCATCTATCAAGGCTGGCCCGATCGTGTGTTGGTTAACCAACTTGACGCTTGGGAAACCGCGTTAGCGCTGATGCTGGAATTCTTCCCTGGCGGCGACACCTCCCAAGAGCCGCAGGTGAGCGATCCCGGGGACAAGAGTTGGATTCTGAACGAAGTTGGCCTGTGCCTGATGAGCCTGGGGCGCTTGGGCGAAGCGCCGCCGTCTTACGAGCGTGCTATCGCAGTTGCCCTGAGCATGGAAGACTGGCAAAATGCTAGCGGCACCTACCAGAACCTGGCGGAGCTATACGCTCATCTCGGCGCGCTGGACGCCAGCGCGGAGGCCGCCCGCGAAGCGCTGGCCCTGGCCCGTCGCGTGGGGGAGAAATGGCATGAGAAAGCATCACTA
Source organism: Anaerolineales bacterium (assembly GCA_004377365.1). Lineage (GTDB taxonomy): Bacteria > Chloroflexota > Anaerolineae > E26-bin7 > E26-bin7 > E26-bin7. The sequence continues at coordinate 1,506 of SOHZ01000095.1, forward strand.
GGCTGGCTGGCCTGGGCCGAGCATTTACGTGGCGACCTGGGCACAGCGAGTGAAGCTTTCCAGAAGGCGGAGGATCTGGAGCGGGAAAATGATCCGACCAAGCGCTATCTTTATAGCATGGACGGTATCCAGCACGCCGACCACCTGCGGCGGACAGGCGACCCTTCGACAGGCTCAGGGCAAGCCGCGGCCTACGCCCGGCGCGTCACCGAAGCGAACCTGGAGGTTTGTGAGGGGCAACGCTGGCCTGATGACCTCAGCCGGAGCCACCGCGTCCTGGGCGACCTGGACGCCGACGCGGGACAGCACGACAGCGCCCGTGGGCATTACGACCAGGCACTCAAAATCGCGCGGGGCATCTCCCATCGCCACTCGCTCATCGAGGCGCTGCTGGCGCGGGGGCGCTGGGCCGCGCGGCACGGAGACCTGACAGGTTTTGGAAACCTGTCAGGTCTGGCCTTCAACGACCTGAACGAGGCCCTGGGCTACGCCGTGGACGGCGGCTATGGCATCTACGAGGCGGACATCCGCGTGGCGCTGGCCTGGGCGCACCTGGCGGCAGCAAAAGTCCCTCCCCCTGGGGGGGAGGGATTTAGGGATGGGGCAGCGGCCCGTCAGGATGCCCTTCGACGGGCTCGGGACGAAGCCGAGCGCGCCCAACGCATGAGCGCCGACATGGGCTATCACTGGGGCCAGGTTGACGCGGCGGAGGTTTTGGCAGCATTGGATGAGGCCGTTACCAAAGCAACAGAGCATCCTGAGTAGGCCGAAGGCCGTATCGAAGGGTGTGGGTTTACAGCGGCTCGGTGTCTAAGCCGCACCCCTCGATACGCGCTCCGCGCTACTCGGGATGCTAGACTCAGTAGATCGCAGTTTCCCAGCAAAGGCGGCTCCCACGCCGCCGGTTCGCGGGCATGGGAGCCCGCTCTGCTTCAAAATCGTGATCTACTGAGACTCAAAGAACCTGAACGCTTACAAATCACGAAAGGAGATCAACTGTGAAACGCTTGATTGAATTTCCCCTGGAAGACGGTGGCTCGATTTTGATGGAAGTGGACGAGCCGGTGCCGGAAGGCGGCGTGGTGCGCGCGGCGCGCAGCCCCGGCGAAGTGGCCGAGAAAGTCGGCCAGACCTTTGAGGCCGCGCTGGAAAGAATCAAGCCCGTGGCCGGAACCATCATCGCCAAACTGCGCGGCCTGAGCGATCCACCCGACGAAGCAGTCGTCGAATTCGGGCTGAAGATGAGCGGCCAAGCCGGTTCGGTGGTCGTGGCCTCCGTCGGCGCCGAGGCCCATTATAAGGTGACGTTGACCTGGAGGCGGGAGGAGAAGAAAGAGGAGAAGAAGACCGCCGAATAGAATTCGCCGCCTGAGGCTGAGAAGGCCCCTCAGGGCCTAATTCAGCGCCTGAGGGCGCTTCTCAACTTTAGCCAGGGATTTCCAATCCTCGGTTCGCTGAGAGGGCGTTTGACTAGAGCAGCCCCAGCCGACGCGCCAGCCGGTAAACCTCGTCGTCCTGACGCGGGCCAACCAATTCGACGCAGACCACCTGCTCCGCGTCGTCCACCGTGTAGAGGATGCGATGCTCACCGACGTCAACGCGGTAGCCAATGCCGATAGGTTTGCAATCGGGAGGGCGTGGATCAAATTGGAGGAGAAAGATCTTCATAGTGAGCTGGCGGTGCACCTTGGCCGGATAGCGCTTGACGTTGCCCAGCACTTTGAGCACCCGTTTTTCGATGAGGAGGCGATACATCGGGTTCACTCCGCCGTGGGGAGTTCCAGCTTCTCACCAAAGAGTTCCTCGTGTTGGCGGAGCAGTGCCTCCAGAGGGAGATATTCCTGCGCGGTCTCCCGTGCCCGCTGAAGAAGAAGAGCATCCAGGGCCTGCTCCAGGACAGTCTGTCGTTCCACCAGCCGGTTGTACGTGTCAAAGTCTACCAGCACGGCCCGGGCACGCCCGCGCTGGGTGAGGATAATAGGTTGCTTCTTGATCTGCTGGAGTACTTCCTTGGCCTTAGATCGCAGATCACTGATGGGCAATACCGGCAAAGCCAAGTGCATAACTCAACCTCCTTGTCTTTTAATTGTATTGTTGATTGTCAATTATAAGCTACTTTAGATGTCCTGTCAAATGGACAATCGGGCGCAGTGACGATGCCCTATACCCAGCGGGAATTGACGCCCTCTGCTACACCCTGGACGAATTCCGCTACAAGCCGAGAACAATGGAGGAAAAGCCATGTCCGATACCATGAAAGTCCAATCCTTTGAAGTGCTTCTCAACTGGATTTTGAAAGAGCTTGAAGGGAACCAGTCCATCTTTGGGATTCACCGCTCTCTTTTTTATATCCCCAAAAAGGACAGCCCTTATGCCCTCGAGGACCTCTTTGGGCATTACCTGGCCACCCCTATCGGACCGGGGGCCGGCCCTCATACCCAGTTGGCCCAGAACATCGTCTGCGCCTGGCTCTCCGGGGGCCGGTTCATCGAACTGAAAACCGTCCAGATCATGGACGAATTGGAGATCCCCAGGCCCTGCATTGACATGGAGGACGAGGGCTATAACGTCGAATGGTCCCAGGAGCTCAAGCTGGAGCAGTCTGCCAGCGAGTACGTCAAGGCCTGGGCCTTGATCCATGTCCTCCGTCGGCTCCTCCCTTCGACAGCCCTTCGACGGGGCTCAGGACAAGGCTCAGGACACCGCGGCTTCGAGGATCTTCCCTTTGGCACGATTTTCAACATGAGCGTCGGCTACAACCTGGAGGGGATCCAGAGCCCGCCCATGACCCGTTTCATGGACCGGTTGCAGGATGCGTCCGGGGAAGTTGCCGAAATCCAGGCGCTTCTGGGAAAAAAGTTCCCCCAGTTCAGTGACATCGAGATTCCGACCCGAATCACGGATAACGTCACCCTTTCCACCATGCACGGCTGCCCCCCGGACGAAATCGAACGGATTGCCAGGTACCTGATGGAGGAAAGGCGGCTGCACACCGCGGTCAAGCTGAACCCCACCCTGCTGGGCAAAGAGAAGGTGATGGGCATCCTCCACGACCATCTCGGCTTCACGGAGATCCACATCCCCGATGCGGTCTTTGAGCACGACCTGCAGTACGACCGGGCGGTGGAGTTGATCAAGACCCTGAAAAAGGTTGCCGCAGAACAGGGGCTGACCTTCGGAATCAAACTGAGCAACACCCTGGCCATGGCCAACCACAAGGGCCTCCTTCCCGGCGAGGAAATGTATATGTCAGGACGCGCCCTCTACCCGATTACCATCAACCTTTTCCACAAACTCTCCCAGGAGTTCGGCGGCGACCTGCGGGTTTCCTTCTCTGCCGGAGCCGATGCCTTCAATCTAACGGGCGTTCTGGCCGCTGGTGCCTGGCCGGTCACCACAGTCACGGACCTGCTGAAACCAGGTGGCTACTCCAGGTTCCTTCAGTACCTGGAGAACCTGGAAAAGGATATGGAGAGGCTGGGGGCAAAGAGCCTGGAGGACCTGACCCGAAAGGATTTAGACAGATGGCGGAGTAGCAGAACGGCTCGACTGAGCTCGCCGAAGTCTTGTTCTGCGCCACCCGAGCGCGAAACAAGTTTCGCTACTCCAGAAGAAAATTCCTATAAAGCCAGGTTGGCCAACCTGGAAAGTGAGGCTGCCCGGGCCTTGGACGACCCACGGTACAAAAAGGACTACCACCCCTACGGCCTGCCCAAAGTCGAATCGAAACTGGGCCTTTTCGACTGCATCGCCACCTCCTGTGTGGGGAAATGCGCGGTCCAACAGGACGTGCCCGAATACGCCTGGTTGATCGGTCAGAAGAAATACGACGAGGCGCTGGAGGTCATTCTCTCCCGGAACCCCCTCCCTGGTGTCACCGGCTATGTCTGCAACCACCTGTGCCAGACCCGATGCACCCGCAACGACTACGACGAACCGGTCGCCATCCGGGCCTTGAAGCGGTTTGCCGCCGAAAAGGGGAACGTCTCTCAAAAGGGCTCCCCTCCCCCAAAGTTGGGGGAGGGGCTGGGGGTGGGGGCGGTGGCCGTGATTGGCAGCGGCCCCTCGGGGTTGGCGGCGGCCTGTTTCCTGGCTTTGAACGGCATCCAGGTGACCGTTTACGAAGCCAAAGACCGGGCCGGAGGGATGCTGGCCTGGGCCATCCCCTCCTTCAGGCTGCCCGAGGCCATCATCCAGGAGGACATTGACCGGATCGAAAAGTTGAGGGTCAAGATCGAACTTTCCCACCCCATTACCGCCCCTCCGCAGGAGCTTTTTGAAAAGGGTTTCGACGCCGTCTACATTGCCTCGGGAGCGGGTAAAAGCACCCGTTTGCGCATCGAAGGCGAGGAAGGTGAAGGCGTTTACGATGCCCTCGATTTCCTAGACAGGGTGAGGCGGGGCAAGCCAGTTGACCTGGGTAACAGGGTCCTGGTGATCGGTGGCGGCAACTCGGCTATGGACACGGCCCGAACGGCCAAGCGGATCGCCAGCGGCCCGGTGACGGTTGTCTACCGGCGGACCCGCCAGGAGATGCCAGCCATCGAGGAAGAGATCGAAGAAGTTTTGGCCGAAGGTGTCATCCTGGAAGAACTGGCTTCTCCTACCAGGGTCATCCTAAAGGACGAGGAGGTTGCTGCCCTGGAGTGCATTCAGAACGAGTTGGGAGAGGCTGGCGAGGACGGGAGGAGAAGACCGATTCCCATCGAAGGCAGCGAGTTTGAAATCGAGGCCGATGCCATTATCGTAGCCATCGGCCAGGTTCCCGACGTTTCCTTCCTCGACGGGAGTTCGGTTTCCCTGCGCAAAGACGGCACCATCGCCGCCCATCCCCAAACCTGCCTGACGGGAGAAGAGCACACCTATGCGGGAGGGGACGTCGTAAGGGGACCTTCTACCATTATCGAGGCTATCGCTGACGGAAGGCGGGCGGCGGAAGCCATCTGCCGGGAGTTGGGGATAGAAACTGTTCTGCCGGCCGTCGCGCTGCCTCAACTCTCCGATGAAGACATTGGGGGCCTGAAAAGGACCAGGGCCCGAAAGGAACCTCAAAACAGAGCCCAAACGCTTCCCCTCGAACAAAGGGGCGGGTTCGACCTGGTGGAAGAGACCCTGAGCGGCGAAGCGGCCTTGAGCGAAGCAGCCAGGTGTCTGCAATGCTCGACCCTGTGCGACAAGTGCGTGGAGGTGTGCCCCAACCGGGCCAACTATACCTACACCCTTCAACTACGTTCAGGGCAGGCCGTCTCGCCCACAAGCCTGACGCTGCCAAAGGTTTCCTGCCAGCAGGACAAATGGACGGTGACGGGAGAAGAGACCTTCAGACTCGACCAGACCAGGCAGATCATCCATGTGGATGACTTTTGCAACGAGTGTGGCAACTGCGAGACTTTCTGCGTGCACGACGGCAAACCCTACCTGGACAAGCCCAGGCTCTTTCTCAGAGAAAGCGACCTTGAGCAGGAAGACGACAATGCTTTCTATGTGGAGAGGGGCGCGAAAGGATGGACCATCAGGAGGCGGGAAGGCGGGAGGGAGTCGCGTCTGTGTGTAGAAGACGGCAGCGATGAGGTGGACTTTGAAAACGACTTGCTAAAGGTAAGAATCTATGCCCATGATTTTCAAATCAAGGCGATGGAGATGAAAAAGGATTTTCAGGGCGAGTTCTCCCTGATCAGCCCGGCGGAAATGTATGTGATCCTCAAAGGTCTTTCCACGTCTCTGTCTTTCTTGCCTTTTGAGTAACCGTTCAGACCTCCGAGGTTTTGGTTGAAGATTCAGGCTCAAGGCTGGTTGAAACAAGGTACGAGAAGGTTCTGGGAAAGCATATTCCATCGAAACCTCGGAGGTCTTTCTTGAGGGATTGGAGTCCATTCATGTATAAAGTCAACAGCCCAAAGCTGATAGAGATCGCCCGCCGCTATGACCTTGACCTGGTCATCGTCTTCGGCTCCCAGACGCAAGGACAGGCCCGCCCAGGGAGCGATATTGACGTGGCCGTGCGTTGGATCAGGCGCGATTGGGAAGACCTGGAAAGAGAGCTGGCCCTCATCGGCGAACTGACGGAAGCGATCTGGGGTGACGGGGACATTGATATCTCTTTCCTCAACGGAGCCAGCCCCCTCCTGCTTTTCGAGGTGGCCTGCAGCGGCGTGCCCCTCTACGAAAGACAGCCAGGAGGCTTCATACTGTTTCAATCCTACGCTGCCCGCCGCTACTACGACCAGAGCAAGTTCTCAGAGCTACAAGGTCAGTATTTGAAGGAGCGCTACGCCTGATGGATGAGAGGCAAGCACGGCTGATCCAGCAAAAACTGATGAACATGGACAGCTACATTGGGGAACTTGGGCCTTACCTGGAAAGCTCTTTGGAAGAGCATCTGAAAAAGCCTGGGCAGCGCAGGATTGTAGAGCGTCTGGCTCAGGTCATCATCGAGAGCGCCATAGATACCAACAACCTCCTCATCGTCGCCTCCGGTGGGGCCCCGGCTTCCACCGCTCGGCAATCCTTTGCCGCTGTCCACACGATGGGAGTCATTGATGACCATCTTCTCACCTGCTTCCGCCAAACCTACCTTGGCCTGCGCAACCGCATCGTACGCGACTACGATGTGCTCGACAATAAGGTGGTCTATCTCACGGCCAGGCGGCTGATGGAGGACGCCCGGAAATACTTGGGAAGTGTCTATCGCTATCTGTCAGAGGTCAAAAACCAGAAGAGATGACGCAACTGCGAGAGGCTCTAGGGATAGAACAGGGCGAGGTTGTCTCCTTCGTCGGCGCCGGGGGCAAAACCACCACGGCCATGCGCCTGATGGTCGAATTGGCCGAAGCCAAACAGCCGGTAGTTTTCACCACCACTACCAAAATTCTGGAGCCGGCGTTGGCTGGTGACGAGCGACTGGTCCTGAGTGAGCAGCCAGAGACCGTTTTGAAGATAGTACCCGAGTTGTTGGCTCAACATCTGAAGGTGTTCCTCGCTGTCCGACGGTTGGAGGAGACCGATTCCGCCCTGGATAAAGACCTCGACTACCCTTTTCCCGTCCGGGCCAACAAGCTGCAGGGCGTCGCGCCGGAAATGGTAGATCGGCTGGCAGCGGTCCTGCTCGAACTGGTCATTCTCAACGAGGCCGACGGGGCCAAGCACCGCTCCCTGAAAGCCCCGGCCGCCCACGAGCCCGTGGTACCGGCCAGCACCACTCTGCTGGTGCCTATGGCCAGCCTCCACGTGCTAGGCAAGCCTCTGGGCGACGAACACGTCTTCCGGCCGGAACGAGTGGCTGCCCTCAGCGGTACAGCCCTTGGAGAGCCGGTGACCGTTGACACGGTGGCAACTGTGCTGACCCACCCTCAGGCAGGGCTAAAGGGCCTCCCTCCCCAGGCGAGGGTGGTTCCACTCCTCAACCAGTGGGAAGGAGAGGCAGCTTCGGCAGAGGCCAGAGAAGTGGCGGAGCTAGTCTTGCGCCACGAGCGCATCCAACGAGTGGTGGTCGCCTCCCTGCGGCAGGCTGACCCGGTGCTAGACATTATTGGGGTGGAGCTTCTTAAACACCCCAAAGTCGCTGCCATCGTGTTGGCTGCCGGTGCCTCCACCCGCTACGGCCAACCCAAGCAACTGCTGCCCGTCGGCGGCAAGACCATGCTCCAGCACGTTGTGGACGTCGTCCTGGCCTCGCCGGTGGATCAGACCATCGTCGTCCTGGGCCACCGTGCAGGCGAGATTGGGGCTACCCTGAAGGACACGCCCGCCGACATCGTGACCAACGAGGAATGGGAAGCCGGCCTGAGCACATCGGTGCAGGCCGGGCTGCGAGTCATCAGACCTGATGTCCAGGCCGCTCTCTTCGTCCTGGCCGACCAGCCAGCCATCACACCGGAGATCATAGCTGCTCTCCTCGGACGCTACCGCGAAACCGGGGCCCATATCGTGGTGCCCGCCTATCGGGGGAAACGGGGCAACCCTGTCCTCTTCGACCGTTCCCTCTTCGCCGAATTGTTCAAAGTGCAAGACGACCAGGGTGGGCGACAACTCGTCGAAATGTACGGAGACAGGACAGAGAGGGTAAAAGTCGGTTTGGAGGCTGTCCTAGTAGACGTGGACACAAAAGAAGACTACGATCGTTTCAAGATGCAGGATGCAAGATGCAGAATGACACAG
>SOHZ01000116.1 GCA_004377365.1 Anaerolineales bacterium
AGTCTACATCGTTTGGCTTGAGGTGACAAATGTCACTATATAGATTCTTCGTCGCTCCGCTCCTCAGAATGACATCCCAACCAGGGAGTGAATGAAATCGTTGCTCCTGGTCAAACCAGCTTGTCTTTTAGAGTGTGGTGGGATATAATGATAAAGCGATGAAAGTGCTCCGCCTTTTTTTTAGCCTCAGTCTGGCAGCAACCCTTGGGATAAGCTGTGAGCGTCCCTCGCCCATGCCCGTGCCTTCGGTCGAGCCTCCGCTTCAGCCTTCTCCGACAGTGGAGCCGAGTGCACCGGAACCCTCACACCTGGTGCTGTGGGAGAATTTTGACCCTGCTCAGAGGGAATGGCTGGAAGGAGAAATGACCGCTTTCCAAAAGCCCGACCTCAGCATCACCGTTGAGATTCTGCATTACGCCAGCGGTGACGAATTGATCGAGAGGATCAGAGGTGGAGAGGCAGAATTCGATTTAGCCATTGGCCACGCGGCTCTGGTCGAGTCGCTGCGAGCAGAAGGGCTCATCCGCCCGGTAGGGGATGTCTTTGAAGGAGGCTTCCTCGATGGGTTCGCTCAACCCAGCGTGGAGGGAGTCAGCCGGGGTGATGCAGTTTGGGGCGTGCCCTTCTCTGCCGGTCTGCATCTCCTGCTCTATTATAACGAGAAACTGGTAGAGGAGCCACCTCAAGACACGGCGACTATGATCATCGCGGCCCAGGAGTTGACGAGTGGGGAACGCTACGGCCTGGCCATGAACTACCGTGATCCGCTGTGGCTGGTGCCCTGGCTTTCTGGCTTTGGGGGGTGGCTGGTGGACGAAGAGGGTCAGCCCACCCTGGATACGGCCGCCATGGTCGAGGCTCTGCGCTTCCTGCATGAGCTAAAGTTCGAGTATGAGGTCCTGCCACCTGAAGCTGACTACGACCTGGCCGACAAACTCTTCCGGGAAGGCAAAGCAGCCATGCTTGTCAACGGCCACTGGGCCCTGGCTGGCTACCAGGAGATAGAGGATTTGGAGTGGGGCGTGGCCCTTCTGCCGACGGTGACCGAGACCGGTTTGGCACCCAGCCCCCTGGTGGCAGGGCAGTATTTCGTCATCGGGTCTGGTGTCTCTGGTCAGGAACTGGAGACGGCCAGGGCTTTAGTGGAATACATGACCGCAAGCCAGAGGCAGTTGGAATGGATACGCCAATCCGACACCCTACCCACTAACAAACAAGCTCTGGATGACGAGTCTGTCCACAGCGATCCTCTGTGGCAGGTGTCCGTGGCCCAGATGCTGGCTGGCCGGGGGGCAAGCCTGGGGTCGAATCCGACCATGCTTTTGGAAGCAATGCGAGAGCCCCTGGAGGCAGTCATGGCTGACCTTATGGCGCCCACCGAGGCCGCCCGGCAGATGCAGGAGAGGGCGGAGGAGATGTTAGAGTTTCAAAAACTAGATGATCCCCGGCCCCAGGATTAGAAATCCCTGGCTGAAGCTGAGAAGTGCCCTCAGGCACTGAATTAGGCCCTGAGGGGCCTTCTCAGCTTCAGGCGGCGAATTCCATTCGACGCCTCTCCTACCCCATCCTCAACGGCACAGACGTAAATCTGCGGCTCGACGCCCGTAGCCGCCTGGTACTCCGCCGCCACGCGAGCGCGAAAACGGTCCACTGCGTCCCCGGCTACCAGGCTCACCGTGCATCCTCCAAAGCCTGCCCCCGTCAGACGCGAGCCGTAAACTCCCTCTACCTGCCAGGCTGCCTCGGCCATCACATTCAGCTCCCGGCAACTGACCTGGTAGTCGTCGCGCAGGCTGACGTGGGACTCGTTCATCAAGCGCCCGAAAGTGGCCAGGTCATCCCCTTTCAAAGCCTCCACGCTCTGCAACACCCGTTCGTTCTCGTAGACGATGTGGCGGCAGCGTCGCCGCACCACATCCGGCAGGTCTTGTTGATAGCGCTCGAACTGGGCCGGGGAGACGTCGCGCAGGGCCTTTACTTCTGGCAAGTGCTTCCGCAGCAGTCGCACCCCTTCCTCACACTCTCGTCGCCGGGCATTGTACTCCGAATCTACCAACCCTCGTCGCTTCATCGTATCGCAGACCACGATGGTAGCAAAGACGGGGGTCACAGACCCCCTCTGAGCTATGGCCCCCAACCTGACTAACTCGTGCTCCAGGGTACGGCAATCAATGAGCAGGGCGTGGTCGCGCTGGCCCAAAGCGGAGATGAACTGATCCATGATCCCACACTTCATGCCCACGAACTCGTTCTCGGCCTGTTGGCAGAGGAGAGCCAGTTCCACGCGGCTCAGCGAGAAGCCACTCAGCACCTGCCAAGCGTAAGCCGCTGCCACCTCCACGGCCGCCGAAGAGCTGAGCCCCGAACCGATGGGGATGTCACCACTGATGACGGCGTTCATTCCCGGCAACTCAAAACCCCGTTCCTGAAGGAAGAAGGCCACTCCGCGTTGGTAGTTGCTCCAGGGATATTGGTCATCATGCCGGATGTCATCCAGGGAGAACTCGGCCCGCTGGTCGAAATCGAGCGCGTGGAGGACGACCTGGCGATCAGGTCGGGGGTCGGCGGCCATCAGGATGCTGCGGTCAATGGCCACTGGCAGCACGTAGCCGTCGTTGTAGTCGGTGTGCTCGCCGATGAGGTTCACCCGCCCCGGCGCTCGCACCACCGTGGCTGGCTGGCAGCCAAAGATCTCTTCGAATTTCTGTCTCATGTTAATTAACCTGATTTGCACGTTCATCTCCCTGCCCCCCTCCTTCCTTCAAAACCTTCCACATGCGGCAGGTAGCCCAGTTTCCGTAGCTCTTCTACCAGCTTGGGCCAATCCCTTTCAGACACGGTAGCGGCCGTAGGTGAGATGATTTCCTGCAAATAGGAATTGGTCTG
>SOHZ01000017.1 GCA_004377365.1 Anaerolineales bacterium
TCATGGCGCTGGTTGTATTGGAGGAAAAACGGGAATTTGGTTTGCCAGAAGTGATGGAGTCTCTGCTCGGGTTCGACTTGGCAGTAGATGTAGGGGATGTGTACAAAGAGCTACGTCAACTGGAGATGTCATTTATCATTGAGCTGGTGGGTGATCGGTATCACTTTGTTCATCGGCTCTTTCCGGAAACGCTAAGAAAGAGCGTGGATCTCTATCACCTGGTCGATCTTTTGCTTCAGAAAGCAGGAGTGTAGTGGATGATAGGATCAAAAGGTGACACAACTGGGCCAGTGGGACGATTTCGGGAGCTACAGCAGGTTGACAGGCAACTGCGTAGGGCACGAGATATCATCGTCATATCTCCCCCCATTACCGGACTGTCTACATTTCTAACCCAAGTTCAGAGACACATCACGACTGCTGAACACTTTATCCCATTCAGAGTTCTCTATCTGGACTGCCAGGAACTACCGAGGGGTAGAGAACCGTTTATTAATCTGTTCTGTCGCGCCGTGCTGGATGAGTTAGAGCTGGTCCCTACCGTGCACAGTGAACAACAAGGGGATCGCTTGGTCGAATTCTTGGATCAACTCCTGATAGCAAATGACGAATTGTGTATGGTTCTAATCATCGACAATCTACAGGCTGTGCCTGAGAGGGAAATTCGAATCCTCCTCGAACAAATTCGGGTTGTTTCGGAGTCTCGTCTGGAAAACAGATCGCTCAAACGTGTGCTGTTTATTCTGGGAGGACAGTGTCTTGATCTACGCAAACTGGATCCTGACCACACCTCTCCATTCAATATAGCCGAGAAGATATTCCTTAAAGACTTGAACGAGTCAGATGCACTAGAACTGGTCAATCAACTTCTATCGCGGTCCGCACGGCCATATTCCCAACTTGCAGCGAAGTACATTTGTCATTTGACAGGCGGCCATCCCTACCTTCTGACCCAGGTTTGTTCGCATCTGATTCATGATACAGTGCCAGCGACGATGGCAGCACAGAGGATTGATTTTGGAGCGATTGAGAAGGTTGTGGAGGCTATGTGTGATGATGGGGGGGATCGTCTATTGCGCCAAATGGCGGCAGCGCTAGAAGACTTGTCTGCCCCCGCACTTGAATGCCTAAGGAAAATTCTAAATGGAGTTCGCTATGATTCCGACAAGGACGCTCCACCTCTAAGAGAATTGGCCCTACTCGGATTGATCTGCAGCTCAAAGAGCCCAGTATGGCCAGTATGGCAGGCACGCAACTTAATTTATGATCGCTACCTTCGACAGCAATCTTGTCTGGCACCGGTAGTAGGCTTAGGATCCTTTGTGCCCCGTCGCCTGTTCGTCAACGTAGAAGGCTACAGACTCTTGTTTCAATTGGAAAATGATCTTCGACACTTTGTATTTTCCAAGATGTTTGACAAGTTCGGTGATCAATGGTGGCAAAGGGTTGATGAACGGATCGCAACCTACTGTCAAGGGCTGAAGGAGAAAGAACTAGAAAGTAGGTGGTTCTCTAACGAAAACTTACCGGATTTGGCATACAGTCAGTTTCCGCATCTGAAGAAAGTCATTGACGATAACTGGCCTTCTATCTTTCACCAGTATTTCAAGCCAAAGAGTATCTTCGTAGGCTTCTTTGATACACTGGAGGGATTTAGAAACAAACTGGCGCACAATCGGCCATTGACAGATAAAGAGATCGAACAATTGGAGACTATTGCTCGCCAGTTCAGAAATTGCATGTACGATGATGTTCCAATGGGCCGCGCCGACGACGCGCAGTGCGAACGCGAGACAGCCGCTTCCATTCTCCAAGACAAGATTGCAACCGGAGACTTCGACGTCTTCCTCTGCCACAACAGCGCCGACAAACCGGCGGTGAAGGAGATTGGGGAGCGGCTGAAGAAACGGGGGATTTTGCCCTGGCTGGATGAGTGGGAACTGCAACCAGGGCTGCCATGGCAGCGGTTGCTGGAGGAGCAGATAGCAAAGATCAAGTCAGCGGCGGTTTTTGTCGGCAAAGATGGTATCGGCCCCTGGCACCGAATGGAATTGGAAGCTTTCCTACGAGAATTCGTTGATCGAGGCTGTCCTGTCATCCCTGTGCTTCTCCCGGATGCCCCGCAGAAGCCGCAACTCCCGATCTTCCTCAAAGGCATGACATGGGTTGATTTCCGCAAGGAGGACCCCGACCCCACGGAACAGCTGATCTGGGGCATCACTGGCGAGCGCGACGGGGCCTTGCGTACATAATTCATTCAGTTCATGCCCTATATGTATTTACCGCACCTGCAGTTTGTCCCTCGGCAGTGATTTGAGTAGACTTCAACGCGCTTCGATCACCACCATACGATGGTCTGAAGCGGTCGAATCCAGAACCTGGGCGCCCACAACGCTGAGGCCCCGGATCCAGACGTAGTCAATGCGCTCTTGCGGCGACTCGGAGGGTGAAGTGGGGGAAGGCTCAAACCCACCAACTGCGAAAGGATCGCTGAATCCTGCTTCCACCAGGCGGCGGTAGACCGGGGAATCGGGCGTGGAGTTGAAATCGCCACCAAAAACCGCCGGTCCTTCTCTGGTGACGAACTCTAGCGCGTCAGTCAGTTGGGTGGCCCGCTCCTCCGGTTCCAGCCCCAGCCAGATACCGTAGGCGTCGAGGGGCTCATCCCCAACCCTGACCTGGGCGTGTACGATGGCCGTCTGCTCAAGGCAACTGCTCAGGAGCTGTCCCTCCGCTCGCTGCAACGGGAAGCGGTAGAGGAGGGCAATGCCGGTTAGATGTTCCACCGTGGGCTGGTAGACCACGCCCATCCTCAGCCGGCGAGCCAGCCAGAGGGCATCGTCAACGCCGTAGGAGGTGATCCGGCCCGTGTCAACCTCTTGCAGGGCCACGATGTCGGCCCCGCTCTCCTCGATGGTCCTGGCCATCTCCTCCAGGTAAAACTGCCAATCGGTGCGGTAGCCATAGTGAATGTTGTAGGTGCCGACGCGGACGTTCGGCCCCGCCTCTTTCATCTGCGGTGCGGGAGGCCAGGCGAAAACGGCGCAGACAATCACCAGGAGCGCGACCACGGCCCATTGTACGGCTGACCATCTCCCCCCTCGTGATGGCCATTCCTGTGGCAGAGGCGCTAGCCGTCTTAGTACGGCCGGCAGCGTTGCCGCCAGAGCACCCACCAAAACGATGGGCAGACCGGTTCCCTGGAAGAAGGCCAGGGTGTAGGCGTAGGTGAAGGCAAAGGCGTAGGCAAAGTTGAGCAGCAGGAAGAAAAGGTTACCCACGGCCAGCCCCAGGCCAATGCGGTCCCTATCGTCGGCCAGAGCGCCGGGCAGGGCGAGCAGCACCAGGCATTGTGAGAGCAGCAAGGCAACGCTGGCCACCATCCCGTTGAACAGATAGCCAGCCGCAAAAGAGGCACAGGTGAGGAGCACGAGGACCATTCCCCAGAGCCAGGGAGTCGTGCTCTGCATCCCCTGCCAGCGCCGTCGCCATTTCTGAGTACCAGGCAAAAGGGGAAGGAGGGTGACGAGGAGCAAGGCGGGAGCTAGCACAGCGTAGCTTCCCTCGCTCCAGCGGGCCACGGCGTTGGGGAAGGAGAGCAGAGATAATTCCAGGAACAGGAAAGCTCCCATGGCCAGCCCGCCCAGAAGCCCCAGCCTCTGAGTCGAAACCTCCTCTACCCTCCCGCGAGCAAGAGAAAACAGACGCCATGAAAGCCCGGCCAGGGCGACCGACAGAATCACCTGATAGGGCAACCAGCCAGCGCGCAAGGTGATGTCAAAGGTGTTGCCCAGAGCGCGGAAGAACTGATCCGCGGCCAGGGCTGCGATCAGGGTCTGGCAGAAGATGAGGGGGCTTTGCCGGAGCAGGGTGGCGGCGTAAAAGCCGAAAGCAGCGAGGATGAGCAGGGAACTGTACAGGCGCGCCTGGGGATCATTCAGGGTGAGAGGAACACGGCTCAGTGAGACCAAAAGGGACGGGATGAACAGAGTCCAGCGAAATCTATCCGTGCGGCGTGGGGCGAAGAGAGGCGACAGGAAAGCCAACAGCAACAGCAGGAAGATGACGATCACCACGGGTGTCATCGGGCCAGCAAAAACGGCGTCGTAGATGATGCCAAAGAGCACAGAGAAGAGAACCCGGATGGCCTGGAGGGTGAAGAGGAAAACGGCTGTGGCCTCTACGAATCGCAATGTCACCCGCTTTTTCATAGGGCAATCCTCCTGGGTTCAGGGAACACTAACGTCTGTAAAGGAATAACTTCCGCTCCCGCCGGATTACAAATCCAGCCGGAGCAAACCGGGAAGTTTATTTTACGAATCCTAAAACAGGGAGAGGCAGCCGCCTCTCCCTGGACCGCGCTTCTGTCTCTATCTCTATAGCTACACGGGCGTCAGCCAGCCGTGTCGGTCGGGGATCTCTCCCTCGGTGAGGCCAAAGAACTCGACCTGGAGCCGCTCGGTGATGGGGCCCCGCCGGCCGGGACCGATGGTCACCTTGTCAATGGAGCGGATAGGCGTGATCTCGGCTGCGGTGCCGGTGAAAAAGACCTCGTCGGCGATGTAAAGAAGTTCGCGGGGAATGGCCTGCTCCTGGGCGGGGATGCCCAGGTCTTTGGCCAGGGTAATGACCGCACCCCGGGTCAGGCCACCTAGCACGGAGAAGCCCAGTGGTGGGGTGACGAGAGTGTCATCCCGCACGATGAACAGGTTTTCACCACTGCCTTCGCTGACGTAGCCAGCCACGTCCAGGGCGATGCCTTCCGCGTAGCCGTCCTCCAGAGCCTCCAGCTTTATGAGCTGGGAGTTGGCATAGTTGGCTCCAGACTTGGCCAGGGCCGGCAAGGTGTTAGGGGCCATGCGCCGCCAGGAGGAAATGCAGACATCCACCCCCTGCTCGATGGCCTCCGGGCCCAGGTAACGCCCCCACTCGATGGTGGCGATGACCACGTCCACCGGACAGCCGCGCGGGTCCACCCCGATCTCGCCGTAGCCCCGGAAGACGATGGGGCGGATGTAGCAGGCCTCGTGTTTGTTGACGCGGATGGTCTCCAGAATGGCAGCTTTTACCTCGTCAAAGGAATAGGGGATTTCCATGCGATAGATCTTGGCCGAATCAAAAAGGCGCTTCAGGTGGCCATCGAGCAGCCACACCGCTGGCCCGCTGACCGTATTATAGGCGCGGATGCCCTCAAAGACGCTGGAGCCATAATGGAGGGCATGGCTCATAACGTGAATCTTGGCTTCGTCCCAGGGGACAAACTCGCCATTGAACCAGATCTTGTCCGATTTGTTGATGGGCATAACACATCTCCTTAGAATTTTTTATTGGCTGATTTGCCGACTCGCTGATTCGTTGATGAAACAGTTACACGTACTCCATCAGATCGGCGATGGAATCTATCACTCCATCTGGCTCGATCTCTGACTGCAGATCCGTTTCCCGAAACCTCCCTGTTCTGACCAGGATACCCTTCAGCCCTGCCCGCTGCGCCCCGCCCACGTCCACCTCAATGTCGTCGCCGATCATGGCCACCTGAGCGGGCGGCACCCCCAGGTCGTCCACCGCCAACTGGAAAAAGTCCGGCGAGGGCTTGCCGATGACCCTGGCCGGCTGGCCCGTGGCGTACTCCAGGGCCACCACGAAGGGTCCGGCATCCAGGGTAAGTCCCTCGGCTGTCTTCCAATAGCGGTTCTTCTGGAGGGCGATGAACTCTGCTCCGCCCAGGAGCAGGCGGAAGGCTTTGTTCAGCAGGGTGGCATTGACCTCACGGCCCATATCGCCCATGACCACAAAGTCAGGCTGCTGGTCGGTGATCTCCAGCCCGGCGAAATCGCGCTGGGCGTCCTTTGTCAGGAGAAGGAACACCCGGGGCCGCCCCTGCCCGCGCAGATACCTGGCCGCCGCCACAGGGGCGCTGAAAATCTCGTCCTCGTTTACCTCGATGCCAAAGCCGGCCAGTTTGCGCCGCAGCGAGGCCCGGCAGCGCATGGTGGTATTGGTGGCGAAGCGGAAGGGATAACCTTTCTCCCGCAGGCGAGCGATGGCCTCGGCCGCGCCAGGGATAGGCTGGTTGTCGTCGTACAGCACACCGTCCAGGTCAATGAGGAAGGCGATGACTTTTTCTGTCAGTCCTTTGCTCATGGTTGCCTCCCAATGCGGGGCGGAAACGGCTGATCGGGAGAAAGGCTATCTATGATTCAGGGTAAGCAGCCAAGAACTCGGCCGGAGTCAGACAACGAAATGCACGCTGAGCAGCCGCCGAGTGCCTGAGGAACTCGCGATTGGTTGACACCAGACACTCAGCTCGACCAAGGACAGCAGTGAGAAAAACGAGCACGTCCTCAGCTGGGATGCTAGGAGCGAATTGCCGGGTGACTTCGAATGGCTCATCGGGCAAGAGCACGTAATCCACCATCAAGTTTTGCCAGACGGCGTTGAGAATCAGGCCGACGTAATCCTTGCCACCCACTCGACGGCCAACGCGACGTATCTGGTCCTCCAATTCACGAGAAAACACGATCACATCGTGGCGCTGTCGAACCCTTTGCAAGGTCAGCCATTCATCACCAACTCGGCGCTGGAAGCCCAAGATGTACACATTGGTGTCAAGCACTATTCTGGCCACGAGAGTCCCCGGCTTTCAAACCACTCCTGTGCCTGCTCTCGTTTGATTTCACGGACAAGTTCAATGACCTTTTCGTCAGTGTCATAACCAGCAGCTCGTAATGCCTCTCCAAACTCATTCATCGCACGGTCAAATGCTTCTGAGCTTTGCACAACCTCCAGTTTGCGTAGAATGATCTGGTCTGGTGGTATCCACCATACCGCCAACGCATCCCCCGCCTGAAATCCACTGGCTTCCAGAATGTGAGCTGGCAGGCTGATGCTACCATCGCTTCCAACGGTCGTCTTTTCATGCATCAGAACTGTGACCATCATCCTTTCTCCCTTCTTGCCGCCGTTCTAACTCCCGCGTTATCGCCTCCTTCACCGTCCGATAATCGGCCGGCAGCTCCAGCGGGGGGTTGTCGTAGCGGGCGACGACTTCTTTCAGCACCCGGTCGTGGTAGCCCACCTTGAAATCGGTGAATTTGAGGCCGTGAGCAGTAGAGATGACGATGACCCTATCCGATGGTCCGACGTCGCCCCGCTCTATCAGCTTGAAAAGCACGGCCAGGGCTACGCCAGTGTGGGGACAACAGTACATGCCGGTCCTGTCAGCCCGGGCGGCGGCGTTGGCCAGCTCGTCTTCGCTGACCTGCTCCACCACCCCATTGAACGCTTGGAGCGCTTTGACCGCCCGTTCGTAACTCACCGGGTGGCCGATCTGGATGGCGCTGGCCAGGGTCTTCTGAGCGGTGACAGGCCGATACTCCTTGAACCCGGTCAAATAGCTCAGATAGAGGGGATTGGCCTTTTCTGTCTGGGCACAGGCGATGCCCGGCAGCTTGTTGATGAGGCCCAGTTCCTTCATCATCAGGAAACCCTTGCCCAGGGCGCTGACGTTGCCCAGGTTGCCCACCGGGATCACGATCCAATCGGGCACCTCCCAGTCAAACTGCTGCACCATCTCGACACTCACTGTTTTCTGGCCTTCCATGCGCAGGGAGTTCATCGAGTTGGCCAGGTAGATGGTGTTGTCGGCTGTCACCTCCTGCACGATCTCCATGCAGCCGTCAAAGTCGGTATCCAGAGCCAACACAAGAGCTCCGCTAGCGATGGGTTGTACCAGTTGAGCGGTGGAGACTTTGCCCTTGGGCAAGAAGACGATAGAGGGGATGCCGGCTGCGGCGCAATAGGCGGCCAGGGCGGCCGAGGTGTCGCCGGTGGAGGCGCAGGCTACGGCCTGTATCGGCTTGCCGTCGGCGATCATCTGCTTGACCACCGAGACCAACACGGTCATACCCAGGTCTTTGAAGGAACCGGTATGGCTATTGCCACACAGCTTGACCCACAGGCCTTGTACACCGATTTTCTTCCCCAACCGTTCGGCCCAAAAACAGTTGGTGTGTCCCTCGTACATGGAGACCACGTTCTCGTTGGCTACCTGGGGGCAGACCCACTCTTTCTTGCCCCACACCCCGCTGCCGTAGGGCCATTCGTTGGTGCGAATGCGCTGGTCGAAGAGCTTTATCCAGGAGGCGGCGCTGCGAGCCTTCAGAGCCTCGATGTCGTGCTCCACGTCCAGCAGCCCACCGCACTGCTCGCAGCGGTAGACGACGTCGTAGATGGAATAGCGTTGATCGCAGCCGCGAATGCATTGGAGCCAGGAGTTGTAACTCATCATCTGCTTCCATGACAATGGGGGTCATCCTCAATGATAAGCGAAAGGGGCTGTTTTGTCAAAAAGACCACCCCCATGCCTATTCTTTCGGACCTGGACAGGACATGGGGGCATGACGGGTATAGCGCAACACTATAGATTATCAGTACCTGAGAATTTGGCATCCGGAGTGCAGGCGCAAGCCCGCTTGAGGCCTTGCAAAGGCGGCCTGGCGCCCGCGCTCCAGCAGGTTTTCCCATCTACTGATTATAGACACATCTGACCTTGCACCAGCAGCCAGACTGAATCGCTCTACGGTTCGAGGTACAGATACTGCAGGGAGGGCCGGCCTTCCAGGTCGAGCAGCCTCGCCAGGTCGAAGGGCTGGAAGGGGCTGACCAGGGAACCCAAAAAAGTCTCGAACAAAGTCGGGGGACGGTGATACTCCACCAGCCGGGGTTCGCCCTCGATCCCTCCCAGTTCAGCGGCCCGGTCAATGGCCTGGGGCAGGTTGCCCAGTTCATCTACCAGGCCCTGTTCCATGGCCTGCTTGCCGGTGTAGACCCGGCCGTCGGCAATCTCCCTGACCTTCTCTTCTGGCAGGTCCCTCCCCTCGGCCACAATGGTCACAAACTGGCCATAAGCCTCGTCAATGATGGCCTGCCAGATGGCCTTCTCCTCTTCGGTCATCTCGCGGAAGGGGCTGCCCTCGTCCTTGTGGATGCCGCTCTTGATGACCACCACTTCCACTCCGATCTTTTCCATCAACTCTTCCAGGTTGGTCACCTGGGCGATGACCCCAATGCTGCCCGTCAGGGTGGCCGGGTTGGCCATGACAAGGTCGGCCGGAGCGGAGATGTAGTAGCCGCCGGAGGCGGCCAGTTCACCCATGGAGACGACGATGGGCTTTTCCATTTTCAGCATTTGCTGGTAGATCTCGTCCGAGGCCACCACGCTCCCGCCGGGGCTATTGATGCGCAGGACGATGGCCTTGACCGACGAGTCTTTCTGAGCTTGCTCCAGGTGCTCGACGATCTGATCGGAGTAGGCTCCGCCGTCGCCGAAAGGGCTGACCGGCGGGGAGCCGGAGACGATGACCCCCTCCACCCGCACGATGGCTACCGCGTCGCCCAGCCTCATCCCTCCGCTTGTGGTGGCCAGTGAGACCAGGACCGCCATTCCAGCACATGCCCCTATGACCAAAACGATCACCACTCCCAACACAATCCACAACCGTTTGTCCTTTTTCATTTGTGATTTGCTCCTCTTCTTGCGTTACCTTGACAATATTCCATGAGATTGTAAGCTTCCCGTCATTGACAAACCTTCCTGTCATTGCGAGCCGAAGCCGCGAGCGCAGCGTGGCGGGCAGCGAAGCAATCTCTTAT
>SOHZ01000244.1 GCA_004377365.1 Anaerolineales bacterium
CATTGGTTTCGTATACGGGCTGCGCCCATTTGAGCGATTCCTGCGCTCCGGGTGCTGCCTCAAGCACGACTTGCCTGACTTTGGATACGACTTCAGCCTTCCATCCTTAGAGCCCCGAGACATACTCATCAACTGTCTTTTTGGCCATTGTTTTCCTCCTATGTGCACAACAAACTAAAGGGAAGGCTCACCACGGATATCAGGATAGTCAGCGCCATCCCGCTCCGCAGCCAGGCCGTAATGTCTTCTTTTTGGAGCCGAGATTGATGTCCAACCAGCTTTCTATAAAAGCCAAGGTTAGCAATTCGCCTGCATTTTGATTGTTAGCTGGACTCGGCCAAAAATCTAAAAATAGTCTTTTCAATACTGTTTTTCGCCTGTTCCCTGACCAGGGAGATTAGTACGGTCAACGTGTATCGGCATGAACAGAGCCACACTTTGAACAACACAAACCAGCTGTAGGATGCTCCATGCTCATGTCGTGATCTCCGCGTACTCTCGAAGACTCCCTTTGTTTCTCTTTATATTCCACCTTTCTACACCTTGAGCAGGTCCTCTCTTGATAAACGGAATGATATTGCCAATTGCCCCACTTATGACGTACTCCTCTTTTTTTCTCTCCGCATCTTGAGCAGGCTCTCGTTTGTTCGCAAGAGTTAGGAGCTATGTATTGCCAATCGCTCCACTTATGAAGAAACCTCATTCTTCCTTGTCTCTCTCCACATCTTCGGCAAGTTACCCTTTGTCCACAAGAATTGGGGGCGATGTTTTGCCAATTGCCCCAATTATGAGGTGTTTTTCTTGTCTTCATCTTTCCGCACCTCGAGCATTTCATCATTTGCTCGCAAGAGTCGGATGCTTTATACCGCCAATTGCCCCAATCATGAACGGTCCCTGCCGGGTGTGTCGTTCCACATCTTGAGCATGACCTCATCAGCCCACAAGAATCAGACGAGATGTATTTCGCTGGTCCCCACTGGTGGCTTTCTCCCCCCTTCTCTTCTTCTCCACACCTTGAACATATCTTCATTTGTTCACACGAGCCATCTATCATATATTGCCAGTTCCATTCATGCTCTATTTCTTTTTTCTCTACCTCTCCACACCTTGAACAGAACTTTATATATACACAAGAGCCATCTCCGACATATTGCCAGTTCCACTTATGTTCTAGGATTTTGCACAGCAGTGATGAAATCATGACATCTCCTCTGTTTGTGCTTCAAAAGCTGATATAAACAAACCCTTCCATGAAATTTGATGCCTTTGTAGGTCAGCCAGCTAACGTATAAGGATTCATGTGGCGCGAAGCCGCCACATAATCCAGAGTTGAACTAAGCCGGGCTATATATATTGTACACGTATTTGGGATTTAAGGCAAGACGCCTGTGCGGGGAACCGGGCATAGGTGGGGCGGATGGAGACAAGTTCGCCCCCGGGGAGTGGGAACTGGCAAGTTGTCAATGTCCTCACCCCAGATCGATGCCTGGGATGGTCGAAGATCAGCCGGATGAGCGGCCTGACAGAAGGGTTTTCCAGTCACCAGGCATCCGGCTGTGTGCGAAGTACAACAGATGAACTAGCCCGTGCAGCACGATGAATACGCCAACTATGAACCTAAGCAAGGAATTCCTCCTCTCTCTTGGGAAGGGCTTCGAGCAAAGACCATCGGAGAGTGCCTAACGCCGCCAATCAGCGGCTGCACGAATAGCCGATGCCATAAGACGAGGTGCTACACAAAACACCCCGCCGATGAAAATGTACTTTGCCAGCGCAATCTGCTGCATTTTGAGACAACGTAACAGGCAACATCCTTTCGACGAAAAGCCTTGCTTTGGCAGTCCGCTGCATTGGCTTTGTTAGGCACTGCTTGGTTTGCTTAATCAGAATCGCCTTCGTTGTGTCCGCTTTCGCCTTCCTCACCATGTTCATTGTCGCCCTCACCGTGTCCATGTTCGCCGCCTCCGCTTTCTCCGACTTCCGGATGAGCGGTCCATCCATCAAAGTCTTTGTTTGTTGCTGTAAGACTGACGTCTATCCTTTCACCAGGATTGAGGTCAGTCGGAGTTGTTGGGCCAAGTTCTACTTCGTTCGACAGGTGAACTTCAACCCGAACTTGTTTCAAGGTATTGTCCGTGGTGTTTTCCGCGAAACCGTTGAATGAATTGCTTTGCGCGTCGTAGGTTAAGACCAGTCGGGCACCGTTTCGGACCTCATCGTAGCTTTCGTTCAGGGCAAGTTCAGTGCCTGATTCTTCCTGGCTCGCCGTGAGGCTGCTTGGGTCTTGATTCTCGCCGGTTTCAGCATCACTTGAACAACCGCTAATAACGGCTGCCAACATGACGGCAATCGCGACAAGAGTTCTTTGAATGTGATTCATGGTTGTCTTCCTTTCTGAGCAGGCTAACGGTTGGCTTCACCCGCGCGGCGGGTGCGTGAATGAGCATTCGCCACAAGACGCTCTGAAAGCGCGTGTGGCTTCCGATTTCGGGCGGCGATAGCCGCGTCGGGTGCAAGCCGTGGTTAGGCGGCTTCAATCTCCGGTTATCAGCATATAGCGCTCACGCACCTCCGTGGCATACCACTGCGAAATATCTTCTCCTGGACGGAATTTCCCCAGAACCAGTCGAGTTGCTCGAAGCATAAAACTAGCGGCGTGGCTCGTCACCAATCTCATAGTGCCTGGGTCGCGCAGTGCTTTGAAGCCCGGATCGTCATCTGAAGACCTGGCTAGAAACCTTGATAGGTCGTGCGCGTGTGAGATGGATGACCACTGCTTATACAAGATCAGATACTCTGCCTCTCTCTCTAGATAGCCAGTTAAGGCGCCCAAGTTGGACAGTGAGCAATCAAGTATCTGATACCATATCCAGCGCCTATGTTC
>SOHZ01000157.1 GCA_004377365.1 Anaerolineales bacterium
CCCCTTTTACCACTGTTGCGGTACAGGTGACGGACATGATGTCGGAGACAGTAGAAAGAAGCTAATCTCGCAGCGAGATCAGCCGCACCTTGCTATTGAGGTCATCGCCCAGAGTTTCGGTTTTTTTCCTGAGGGCGACCGCCACGTGAGGTGGCACCAACTCATCTACGCACCCTCCGTGCATCACTATCTCTTTGACGTTACTGGAACTCAGGAAAGCATGCTCCAGGCCGGTCATCAAGCAAACTGTTTCTATATCGGGAGCCAGCTTCCTGTTAGCAAGGGCCATCTGGTACTCCAGTTCAAAATCGTAAGTCACCCTCAGCCCACGCACGATAACCGTAGCCCCTTTCCGGCGGACATAGTCCACCGTCAAACTACCATAGCTATCAACCTCAATGTTAGGTATTCCTTTCAGAGCTTCCCGCATCAGGGCCAGGCGCTCCTCGGTACTGAACAAGATGTTCTTAAGCGGTCGGTCGTACACGGCTACGATGAGATGGTCAAAGACGATTGCCGCCCGGGTGGCGATGTCCACGTGCCCGTAGTGGGTGGGGTCGAAGGTGCCCGGATAGACAGCGATGGTCACAGTGAGCCTCCTTTGGGTTGTTGGGCAACAATATTTAGGGTCTAGAGAAAAAGTTTAGCTCAAATCCCCCTCTCCTTTCCAGAACTCGTCCACCTTCCTGACCAGGAGACGGTGTTCAGGCTTGCTCAAATCCGGGTCATCTCGGAAGAGGGCCAGGGCCTCGGTCCGAGCCTGCTCCAGGATCCTCACGTCGCTTAATTTGGCCAGCTTGAGATCAGGCAGGCCACTCTGGCGAGTACCGAAGAACTCGCCCGGCCCCCTCAGCTCCAAGTCCTTCTCCGCGAGAGCAAAACCATCCTGGGTGCTCTCGATGGCCATCAGCCGTTGTTCGCCTTCGAAGGACGGCGAATCGGCCGCTAACAGGCAATAGGACTGGTGTTCACTGCGGCCAACCCGACCCCGGAACTGATGCAACTGAGCCAGACCGAACCGCTCAGCTCCCTCCACCAGCATAACTGTAGCGTTAGGCACGTCAATACCTACCTCTACCACCGAGGTGGAGACCAGGATGTCCAATTCGCCCCGGTGGAACTGAGCCATGACGGCTTCTTTCTCCCCGCCTTTCATGCGGCCATGAAGTAGGCCCAGGCGCAGGTCGGGGAAAACTTTCTCTTGCAGCCATCGGTGTTCTTCCACCGCGGCCTTGGCCTCAATCTTCTCCGATTCCTCCACCAGGGGGCAGATGATAAAGGCTTGATGGCCGAGCTCGATTTGACCGCGCACGAAACTGTAGGCTCGCTCCCGTTCGCGGGGCAGCAACCATCTGGTCTTGATCTCCCGGCGGCCAGGGGGCAACTCGTCAATGACTGAGATATCTAAATCTCCGTAGATGGTCAGAGCCAGACTGCGGGGGATAGGCGTGGCACTCATGACCAGGACGTGAGGATTGTAGCCTTTCTGGCGCAGGGCGGCCCGCTGAGTCACGCCGAAACGGTGCTGCTCGTCAATGACAGCCAGGGCCAGGTCCTTGAAACTCACGCCCTCCTGAATCAGGGCATGGGTGCCAATGGCGATGTCTACCGCACCCGTGCGGATCTCTTCGTGAATGATCTCCTTCTCGGCTTTGCTGAGGCTGCCAGTTAACAAGCGCACTTTCGGGGATAGGGAGTAGGGGGTAAAGGAATGAACAGTGCCCTCCATCCCTTCTCCCTTATCCCTTATCCCTTGTAATAAATCGGTGACATTCTTGTAGTGCTGCTCCGCCAATATCTCCGTCGGGGCCATGATGACGGCCTGTAAGCCGCTGACCACGGTCAGAAGCATGGCGGCCACGGCTACCACCGTCTTGCCGGAGCCGACATCGCCTTGTAGGAGACGGTGCATGGGCTTTGCCGAGCGCAGATCGTTGACAATCTCCCGCAGAACCCGCCGCTGGGCTTTGGTCAACTCGAAGGGCAGGGAGCGGACGAAAGATTCCAACAGCCCCTCATTTACGACTACCGCTTGGCCCGGCTGGGTCTGCCAGACGCGCCTCTGGCGGAGGACGCCCATCTGAATAAGGAAAAACTCGTCGAAGGACAGCCGGCGGCGCGCCTGCTCCAAGGTCTGCTGGGTGTCGGGGAAATGAATCTGGCAGATGGCCGCCTCCATGTCCATCAGGTTAGCCCTCTGGCGCAAACTGCCCGGCAGGTGGTCGGGCAGGCGCTTGGTCCAATAGTCCACCGTCCGTTTGGTCAGACGACGCAGCCAGCGGCTGGTGACGCCTTTGGTGAGGGGGTAGACGGGAACCAGCCGGCCTGTGTGAATCAATTCTTTATCTAGAGGTTCCCACTCCGGCGACTGGAAGGTGAGGCGTCCCAGGTACTCATCCACCTTGCCGCTGAGGACGATCTGACGCTCCGGGCGCATCTGCTTTTCCAGATAGGGTTGATTGAACCAGGTAACCTGGATGGTGCCAGTGCCGTCGGCGATGATGCTGGTGACGAGGCTGCCTCCCCCTCTCGTCTGGCGGGCCTTGGTATCCCAGACAGCGCCGATGATCGTTACCTCCTCACCGTACTGCAACTGGCTGATGGTCTTCAGGGAACGGTAATCATCGTAGCGGCGAGGGAAGAAGTAGAGCAGATCACGGATGGTAGTTACTCCCAGGCGCTTCAGGCGTTTGGCGTAGCCGTCGCTGATGCCGGGCAGAACGATGACTGGCGAATCCAAGCCAGGGCCGGTGTGTTCCCTTCGACCTTCCCTTGGACCTTCCCTTCGACTTTGCTCAGGGCGGGGCTCAGGACGGACACTGGGCTTTGTCGGCCTGGGAGTTTCTCCCCTCCTCAAGGGTTTCGGCGGCCCTTCGGCCTTCCCTTCGACTGACCCTTCACTGCGTTCAGGGCTTCGGCTCAGGACAGGCCCTTCCTCCACCCGCGTTTCCCTCTCTGGCCTCTTCTCACCCTTTTCCCTTCGACTTTGCTCAGGACGGGCTCTTTGAAACTCGTCCAACCTGTCCAGTATGTCTTGCAATATTTTGACCCGCTCCTGGCGATCCTCCACAGCGGGGTAGCTTGCAAGCCGGGCGACGACGTCTGCCACGAACTGTTTCTCGTCAGGGGTTTGCGCCTGGGCCAGAGCCTGCCGTTCCCACGTCGAGGCAAATTTGTCCAAACCACCGATGACAGCCTTGTTGCGGTATCCCAGTCTCTTCTCCTGGGTTACGATTTTGTCCAATGTCTCCAATACCGATAACACATTATCCTCGCTTCTGAATGTTTATCAATCACCACTGTTGCGGTACGGGCAGCAGGCTACCACGCAAGCGACGCCGAGGGCATTGGGGCCAGCGTGGGTGCCGATGATAACGCCCACTTCGGCGATCTGGATGCGTTCCAGGGGATGCAGGAACGAAATCTCTTCAGCTAACCGCCGAGCTTTTTGCGGGGCGTTGGAGTGAAGCACTGCTAGTTCTTCCAGAGGGCCGAGTTCAGCAGCAAGTTCTATCAAACGCTGGATGGACCTCCGTCTCGTCCGCACCCGCTCCAGAGGCAGAACAGCGGAATCTCTGACTTCGATCAAGGGCTTGATGTCGAGCAGCGTGCCCAAAACGGCCACCGTCTTGCCGACCCGTCCCCCTTTCCGCAGGTACTCCAACGTGTCCAGAGCAGCGAAGAGACGCACCCGTGGCATCATGTCTTCCACCAGGGCCACGATCTGGGCCAACGACCGACCTGCCTGAGCTGCTCGCGCCGCAGCGATGACCAGCCAACCCAGGCCCATAGAGGCCTGCCCGGAGTCAATGAGGGCAATTTCGACGTCCGAAACGGCCTCTGCCCCAAGGTAAGCAGAATTGTAGATGGCACTGAAGGCGCTGGCCAGATGGATGGAAAGGATCTGGTCTGTCTCGCTGGCCAGTTCTCTATAGGTAGCTTCAAAGAGCCCTGCTGCTGGGGCCGAT
The DNA here is from genome assembly GCA_004377365.1 of Anaerolineales bacterium. Classification (GTDB taxonomy): domain Bacteria; phylum Chloroflexota; class Anaerolineae; order E26-bin7; family E26-bin7; genus E26-bin7. Next base: position 3,969 of record SOHZ01000157.1, read on the forward strand.
GTGGTGGGCAAAGTGGAACTGGTCTTCAACCTGGTGTAGAACTCTGCCTTGCTCAACTCGATCCCATCACGGTAGGTCTCCAGGCCAAAGTGGACGTTACAGGGCACGATGGTGATTCCCAGTTCAGCCGCCAATTTCTCTGGGATGTCGGCCGTGCTATCGGTAACGATCTTGACCAAACGATTATTCCCTCCACCTGTCCTTTGGGCATCACTCTTCCAGCACCCCACAGATGCCCACCGCCCCCAGCCCCAGGTGAGTGGTGACGGCTGCTCCGGCCTGGCAAATGAGAAGGCGTTCCCTGGGATACACGGTGCTCAGCCTTCCGACGACTTCCTGGGCAGCGTCGGCCGCGTCGGCGTGAACTACACACAATTCTTTGAAGGCACCCTGGGCAGCCATGAACTCCACTAGGCGCTGCCGTGCTTTCCCCCTGGTTCGCACCGTGGCGATGGCCGTAACCTCGCCAGTCCTGATCTGCAACAGCGGTTTGACCCTCAGCGCCGTGCCCATCAGAGCGGTCACCCGGCTGATGCGTCCGCTTCTCCTGACGTGCTCCAGGCTGTCCAGCATGGCTGCGGCGCGGGCACGAGGCCGGATGGCCTGGACCCGGGAAACAACTTTCGCCAAAGTATGCCCCTCTTGAGCGGCCTGGGCGGCCACGATGACCTGCCAGCCGGCCCCCATCGAGAGTTGCTGAGAATCAATCACCACGATGGGAGCTGCGGATAGGGCATCAGCGGCGACGCGGGCAGCGTTAGAAATACCGCTCAGGGTTGAGGCGGCGTGGATGGATACTATCCCCTCGCTCTCCTGAAGCAAATTCTGGTAGGTCTCCACAAAGAGCCCCAAAGGAGGCTGTGAAGTAGTAGGCAAGATGGGACTCGTGGCCAGCTTGTCGTAGAACTCCCGAGGGGTAAGGTCAACGCCATCGCGGTAGACTTCTGAGCCAAAGATAACATAACAGGGCAGGACGGTAATGTCCAGCCTTTGGGCCAGTTCTGACGGGACATCGGCCGCGCTGTCGGTAACAACCTTGACTCTTCCCATGACTTTTACCACGTTGCGCCACTCCTGCACCGCCTGTGCCGCAACATGTGGTGCAACAGTGGTGATTGCGGCACAGGCGGTACAGGTCATCAGGAGAGCAAGTCCCCCTAACCATCCATTTATATCATTCCTTCGTACACAATGACCCCCATGGTATTGGGGCCTACGTGGGTAGTCAGGACAGGCCCATAAGTGATGATAGGGAACTCCATTTCCGGCAAGACCATCTCCAGACGCTCGATGAGGAGCAGCGTCTCCTCGGTAGCCACAGGACTCTTCTGTAAAATAGCCATCTGCTCGATGTGAGGGAATTCTACCACGAACTCGAAAAGCTTGTCAATGGCTTTGAGCCGTGTTCGCACTTTCTCCAGAGGCACTATCTCGCCATCCTCAATTATCATAAGGGGCTTGATGCCTAACAAGCCCCCCAGTATGGCCTGAGCTCTGCCGATATAGCCTTCTCTCTCCAGATAGTCCAAAGTCTCGACGAAGAAGACGATGTAAACGTGGGGGATCACGCCCCTGAGCAGGCGGACAATCTCATCCAGGGACTTGCCTTGGGCTGCTGCTTTGGCCGCTGTGGTAGCCAATATTCCCAGACCAAGGGATGTGGTGAGGGAGTCAACGATAGCAATGCTACAGCGACCAAGAAATGGTGCCACGACCGCATTGGCCACAGCACAGGTCTGGCTCAACTTGCTTGAGATGTGAATAGAGATGATTTCATGTGTAGTCTTACTGAGCTCGCTGTAGACCCTCTCGAAAGTACTTCTCGAAGGTGGGGAGCTCGTGGGTATTTCCGGGCTGCGTTCGAGCCGGCGGAAGAACTCGGCGGCGGTGATGTCTATGCCATCGCGTAGGATCTCGTCGCCGAAGTGGATGTTGAGGGGTACGATACTGATCCCTAGTTCCTCAGCCACTCCCGGCTCCAGGTGTGCTGTGCTGTCTGTGACGACCTTTACCATAGCTCTCTCCTCAGCCTATATGGCTCGTGGCCTGTCTTTCTCCAAGCCACGGGCTATTCCGCCGATATGACGTAAAGATAATGGGGTTGCCCGCCGTTGACCAGCTCTGTCTCTTGCTCAGGGTAATCCTGGCTGATCCTGGCCGCCAGTGCCTCGGCCTCTCCCTGGGTGACGTTTTCACCGTAGTAGATAGTGATAATCTCGTATTCCTTGGCCTTCATTTGCCGAAGCACTTCTTCAATAACCTGTTCCGTAGAGCTGCCCGAGGCAGCCAGGCTGTCGTTTAACAAGCCGATGACTTCTCCCTTTTTCACATCCACCCCATTCAACTGCACAGAGCGAGTGGCTATGGTGATCTCCACCGTCTGGACCTCTCCAGCCGCTCGCTCCATAACCCTGGCATTAGTATCCAGATCGGCCTGATAGTTAAAGGCCAGGAGGGCACTGACCCCCTGGGGGATGGTCCTGGTGGGTACAATGCGAATGTTCTTTTCTGATAGTTCCTGAGCCTGCTGGGCGGCCAGGATAATGTTGGGATTGTTGGGCAGGATGATGACTTGGTCTGTTTGGAGATCCTCGGCAGCTTTGAGCAACTCTTCGGTACTGGGGTTCATGGTCTGGCCCCCAGGCACCACGGCGCTGACTCCCAGGCTCTCGAAAACGCGAACCAGGCCAGGGCCCTGGGCGATCACAACGGTGGCGATGTCGCAGATTGCCTCTGAAGCCACATACAAAGTTACAGAAGGTTGGGCTTGACTGAGGATGAACTCTTGATACTGCTCCTGCATGTTCTCAACGGTGATCTTGCTTAAGGAGCCGATGCTGGCACCATAGTTGAGAGGCGCGCCCGGTTCTTCGGTGTGGATGTGCACCCTGACGGTGGTGGAATCGCCCACCACCAGGGTTGACTCACCCATAGCGACGATGGTGTCTCTGATCTCTTCCAGGTTCAGGTCTTGGCCCCGTATGATGTATTGAACATCATAGCCGTACTCGTCCTCGCTTGGCATGTGGAGGTCAACGGCGGTCTCCAGGGCAAAATCCACCTCTACCGTCTCGCCTCGGATGTAGCGCAGCATACCCTCCATGATGATAAAGAGTCCCTGTCCTCCCGCATCCACCACTCCAGCCTCGGCCAGCACTGATAAAAGGGAAGGTGTCCTGGCTACTGATTCCTTGGCTTCAGTCACCACCTTCTCCAACACCAGGCGCAGGTCTTTCTCCCCAGCGGCGGCAGTGACGGCCGCCTCGGTTGCCTCACGGACCACGGTCAGAATGGTGCCCTCCACTGGTTTGATCACGCCTTTGTAAGCCGTGGCCGTAGCTTCCTCCATAGCCAAGGCGAACCCAGAGGCGTCAAGTTCGTCCTTTTTATCAAGGCTTCTGGCTACTCCTCTCAATATCTGAGAAAGAATCACGCCCGAGTTGCCGCGAGCTCCCATCAGGGCCCCATGAGCTGCAGTGTGCGCGATGGCCGAAACTGAATTCTCGGGAGAGTTGGCAATCTCCTCCAGGGCTGCCTGCATGGTCAGCAGCATGTTGGTGCCTGTATCACCGTCCGGTACAGGGAACACATTCAGGGAGTTGATGGCGTCCGTGTGTCTCTCCAGCCAGGCAGTGCCAGCCTCCAGAAGCCTCTGTAACCCTTGCCCGTCACAGGTCAATATCGGATCGCCCGTTTCGTGCTTTCTGAGAGAGCGATCTTCTTGTATTTGTACCTTCTGTGCTTTCCCATCTACCAAAACAATACACCTCCATCACGTTAATACGGACTCTCGGGATGTAAGAGCTCGTATTCAGAGCCCTAATCCTCACTGCTCACCCGCAGTCCCCGCACGTGGACGTTCACCTCGGCCACGGGTACGCCCAGGGATTTCTCCACACTGAACTTGACGTTGCTCATGATGTTGCGGGCAACGGCGGAGATCCTGGTACCGTACTCGATGATCACGTACAGATCAATAATGATCTCATCACCCTCAAGCCTCACTTCGATTCCTCGCTTGTGGAGATCTCGTCGGAGTAGATCAGCCAGGCCGCTACCCAGGCTCCTGGAGGACATGCCGACGACGCCATAGCTTTCCAACACGGCCCGGCTGGCCAGATTGGCGATGGCCGTCGGCGAGACCTCGATCTTGCCCAGGCTTGTCTTTTCTGTCATGGTCATTTACCTCGCTATAGCAAGTGTTGTCTCTCCAAGCACTTTAATACACCAGAGTTGCGCAGAATGGCTTGTTGTGGTATGATATGGGCCGTTGTTAGAATCTCAGGTGGCCGCCGTCGTGGCGGCTGATTTGCGAAAGGAGTGAAGTAATATGGCCAAGTGCGATATTTGTGATAAGAGCCCTCAGTTTGGGCACAATGTCAGCCATTCCCATCATAAGACCAAACGCCAATGGAAACCCAACATCCAGAAAGTGACCATCACCGAGGGCAACGTCACCAAGCGTCTGAACGTCTGCGCCAAGTGCCTGAAAACGATGAGTAGAACGCGATAGAATCTCATTCCCTACCCCAGTGCAATGGTGTGTATTGTCTCGCCACCGGGGTAACCCAAGTGATCAAGGAGCCAGTCAAGAGCTTTTTCACCTCTCAGTCACAGTTTGCAGGCTCTCTCGTATCCTCCTCACCGCCTCCACAACGCCCTCCTTAGCTCCAAAGATGGCTGCCCCCGCCACCAGCACGTTGGCCCCGGCTGCCACTACCCGAGGGGCCGTCTCGGCGTTGATCCCCCCGTCAACTTCCAACTCTGCTCTCAGACCCCTGGCCTTCAGCATTTCTCGCAGCCGCCGTATCCTGGACAGCGATCTCTCGATGAATGTCTGTCCCCCGAAACCGGGATTGACCGTCATCAAAAGGATCAGGTCAACGTACTCCAGTATCTCTTCCAGAGATCCCAGAGGTGTGGCTGGGTTTATGGAGACGCCAGCCTTTATCCCCAGCTCTTTGATCTGCTGTACCGTGCGGTGCAGGTGGGGGCAGGTTTCCACGTGGACGGTCAGCACGCCAGCGCCAGCCTTAGCGAAAGTAGCCAGATAGCGCTCCGGCGCTTCAATCATAAGGTGCACGTCCAGGGGCAAGCTGGTAACCCGCCTCACCGCCCGTACCACCAGGGGGCCGACGGTAATGTTGGGCACAAAGTGGCCGTCCATGACGTCAATGTGAATATAGTCGGCTCCAGCCGCTTCGGCCTCGGCCACCTGTTCCCCCAGCCGGGTGAAATCGGCTGACAGGATGGAGGGGGCGATTTTGATCATGGTTGCATCTCTGGGATAATGATACACTGTATTTAGCAAAATTGCAAGGGGCGCCCCGTTTCAGGGGCCTGCTCGCGGCGGATTTGCAATCCGCCGTATGCTGTCTCAGACCATCAACCTTCGCGCATCGTCGAGAGCAATCAGCACCGGTTCATCCATCAAATAGAAACGTGCGCTGGACCAGGGATATTCCTCCGCCCGCTCTGCCAAACACCAATGCGGCTGCAATGGATTGTTGTGGACATAGTCCATTTTCTGCTTCAAGAACTCGGGCGTGAACACCTCTTTGGCATCATAGTCGTCATCCCATACTTTGTACATTTGCTTATGGGGTCGAGGCACCGCTTCGGCCAGAAAAGCCAGGACTTTGTGGTTGCTCTCTGCCTGGTAATGTCTCATCA
>SOHZ01000426.1 GCA_004377365.1 Anaerolineales bacterium
GTGACCGCCCTGCTGGAGGATCGGGCCGGTGGGGTGTGGGTCGGCCACTCTCAGAGGGGGGTGAACTGCTACTTCGAGGATACCTGGCGGACCTTCTCTGCAGAGACTGGCAGCCTGGGTGACGATTGGGTGACCGCCCTGCTGGAAGATCGGGCCGGCGGGCTGTGGGTCGGCACCCGCGGCGAGGTGAGCCGCTACCTGGAGGGCACCTGGCAGACCTTTTCCCTCGAAGGTGGTAACCTGGGCGACAATTGGGTGCAAGCTTTGCTGGAGGACCGGGCTGGCGGGGTCTGGGTCGGCACCGGCGATCCTATGGGAAGTAGTGGTCGTGGAGTAAGCCGCTACTTTGAGGGAGCCTGGCAGACTTTCTCCGTGGAGACTGGCAGCCTGGGCCACAACTATGTGGACGCCCTGCTGGAGGACCGGGCTGGCGGGGTCTGGGTCGGCACCTGGGACGGTGGGGTGAGCCGCTACTTTGAGGGCACCTGGCAGACCTTCTCCGTTGAAAGCGGCAGCTTGAACCACAACCGGGTGGATGCTCTGTTGGAGGACCGGACCGATGGAGTATGGGTCGGCACCAATGGCGGATTGAGCCGCTACTTCGAGGGGACCTGGCAGACCTTCTCCGTCGAAACCGACAGCCTGGGCGACAACCGTGTGACCGAGCTGCTGGAGGACCGAGCCGGCGGGGTGTGGGTCGGCACTTGGGGTGGCGGAGTGAGCTATCACCGGCCGGGGCGCTACCGGCCCTGGGTGCTGCTACGCCAACTGGAGGTCGAAAGGGAGGGCAAAGTTCAGAGCTATGACCTGTCCAGTGGAGACGTGCCCGAGATCACCCCGGACTTTCCCGTGGAGCGCCTGACCATCCGTTTCGTTGGCGCCGACCTGGACTCCCACCCGGACAACATCCGCTACTTCTACCAGTTGGAGGGACGGGACGCCAAACGGCGGCCCACGGCGGAGGGGGTGGCCCAATACGAAAATCTGCCCCCCGGCCGGTACACTTTCGTCGTGCAGAGCCTGGATGAGGACCTGACCTTCTCCCCCGAAGCGCGGCTGTCCATCGTCATCCCGGCTCCCTTCTGGCGAACGGAGTGGTTCTGGGGAGGCATGGCCCTGCTGGCCGTAGGGGCGGTCGTCACGGGGCGGCGCTGGCAGAGAAACAGACGGCTGGCGGCTTTGCGCCGGGGCGAAGACCCCTACATCGTCGGCGCGGCCATCGAGGAACCGGAAAAGTTCTACGGCCGCCGGGAAATCCTGGCCCAGGTCCTGGCTGCCCTGCGCGCCGGTAACCATGTCGCCATCTACGGCGAGCGGCGCATCGGCAAAACATCGCTGCTGCACCAACTGGCTCACCATTTGCGCCAGATACGGGACGCCGAACATCGCTACCTGCCCGTCTTCGTCAGCCTGCAAATAGCCCCATCCGAGGATCGTTTCTTTTACAACCTGATGCGCGAGGTCGCCAACACCGCCCGGAAGGAAGTCGGGGCGGACAGGCTGTCGAACCTGCGCTGCGACGAACCGCGCGCTGGTTACAGCAGCCTGGACATGGCCTACGATCTGGATACCACACTATCGGCGCTGGAAACCAGGGGAGATAAACCCACCCGCCTTGTCTTGCTGCTGGACGAAGCCGATCAGATGAACAGCTACGATCCCCACACCCAGGGTGCCCTGCGGGGACTTTTGATGCGCTTTCCCCGACGCATCCTTCTCGTCTGGTCGGGCCGGGCAATCAACCGTGACTGGCGGCTGGACACCAGCCCCTGGTACAACCTGTTCAAGCACGAGATCCGCCTGGACGCCTTCCCCAAGGAAGAGGAAGACGAAATCCGGCGACTGATCCGGGAGCCAGTGCGTGGCCTGCTGGATTACGACGATGAAGCCGTGGCTCAGATTCTAGCCTACAGCGGGCGTAAGCCGCACGCTATCCAACGCCTTTGCTCCGCTGCGGTCAGGCAAGCACTGGCCGCTGAGCGAACCCGCGTCACGGTGGAAGACGTTCAGCAGGCTCACCGTCTCTTGACCGAGGAAGACACAGCCAGAGCAGCCGAGGAGGGAGAGCCGGCTGTCTACGCTGTCCGTTCACCGGTCGAACAACTGGCCGAAGATCGGGAGGGCTATCAACCAGAGTCCCCGCAGGATGATGGATAGAACGAGAGGCGATACACTATGATCAGCCCTTACATCGTCAGCGGCCCTGTGACCGGCTCCGATTTCTACGGGCGAGGCGAATTGCTGGCCGAGATTGCTGCCGGTCGTCAACGCGCCTTTTACATCCTGGGCCCCCGGCAAATTGGCAAGACATCACTGTTGCAACAGTTGGATAGCCAATTGCCGGCCCTGTTTCTCGACGTTCAGTGGGCCGCCGGGCGTTTGCCAGAGCTGATCAGCCAGGCGGGATGGGAACTGGACCGCAAACGGGCGCGATTTCCCTGGCTGCCAGCCCCGGGCGCTCTGCCGGACGACGACCTGTTTGCCTTGTTGAGGACGATTAACGACCACGTCCAAGCTGCCGGACAGACTTTGCGGCTGCTGGTGGACGAGGCCGAAGGCCTGTTGGCCCTGGCTGGTGACGATCCATCCTTCCTTCATCGGCTGCGGGGGACGATACAAAACTGTCGGACGCTGCGAGTCGTACTCGTTGCGGCCAAGACTCTGAGCAAAGTCAACGAGCTCAGCACGATCGGAGGGCTGTCTCCTTTTCTGAGCGGCTTTACCTTGCGTTACTTGGGAGGGCTGAACTGGGACGAGACCGCCGACCTTCTTCGCCAGCGTCAGACGCCTGCCCAGGTCAGAGCAGACGATGAGTTGGTGTCGCATCTCTTTGACTTGACCAACGGATACCCCCTCCTACTGCAACTGCTTGGCGAGCGACTGTTTGACCGGGGCAGTCTCCGCCCTCCCGACGAAGACGACCTGATTGCCATCGGTGACACATTGGAGCGATTGGGCATCTTCAGCACAGACTTTGCCTACCTCACCAATGTCGAACGGCGGGTGCTACGTGCCCTCATCAAAGGGAAGCCGGTTCCGGCCGATGTTGACCCCGCCTTCCTCCACGGCCTGACCCAACTGGGTTACCTGCGCCGCGAAGGGGATAGCTACGCCATCGGCAACGCCTTCTTTGCCCGCTGGCTGCGCCAGTCCGCACCATGGAGGGAAAAGAGCCGGGTATCCGACGAAGGTACGTTGAATCTTTACAAAGTGGGAGTCCTTCGCCAGGAACGGATAGCTTCTCTCCGGCGGCAACTGGACATTCACATCAAGAACCTGAACCGGCTGGAGGAGCGGGCGGCCAGGCATGGCATGGATGTGCCAACGAGACTGCGCAACGAGATGGATTGCGAACGAGAGGCCATTGCTCGAATTGAGGCAGAGTTGGAGCAAGTGAGGGGAAAGACGTGATCGAAACCAGAGTCCTTCCTGTAGCCGAAGAATCCATGGCCGAGGCCGCCTGCATCCTGTCGGCGGGCGGACTGGTGGCCTTTCCCACCGACACCGTCTACGGCGTGGGCGCTCACGCTTTCCAGCCTCAGGCGGTGGAAAAGATTTACGCGGCCAAGATTCGCCCCCGAGACAAGGCCATCCCCCTCCTCCTGGCGACACCCGATGACCTGTCCCTCGTGGCTGAGAGCATTCCCCCGGTCGTCCACCTGCTGGCGGAGAGGTTTTGGCCCGGCGGGCTGACCCTGGTCCTCCGCAAGCAAGCTATCGTATCCGCCGCCGTCAGCCCCGGCCCGACGGTGGCTGTGCGCGTCCCCGACCATCCGGTCACTCAGGCCCTCATCGTTGCCCTGGGCGCGCCCCTGGCCGGCACCAGCGCCAACCTGGCCGGCAACCCCAGTCCGGTCACGGCTCAGGAGGTCGTGGGGGAATTAGCGGGGCGGATCGAGCTTGTACTCGACGGCGGTCCCTGTCCCGGCGGCATCCCTTCTACGGTACTGGACCTGACGACCGATCCCCCCATGATCTTGCGCCCAGGAGCCATCGCCGAGGAAGACATCAGGGACATTCTACCATAAAGACCTCCGAGATTGCCTTCACCATACTCGTTTGCAGCCTCCCATCGGCCTTTTTGGCTGCGATACTCTGAATCTGCGATCAAAACCTTGGAGGTCTGAACGTTTACGAGAGCTTTTGTTCAGCGGTGGCAGGGCTGGAAATCGCGGCCCAGGATGATGCGGATGTCAACGGGGCTGGAGAAATCCAGTTGCCGTTGGATGCGATCAGGGGGAAGGTAGAGGATACGAGCCAGCAGGGCCGAAGTGTGAGGTTTGTCGGTGTAGTCAAGAATCAGGCTCTCCTGGTAATCGAACCTGTCGGCGGGACCGACGCTCACCACCTGCACTCCCTGCCAGCGCAAACGGGAGGCTACCAATTCTGTCCAGTCAGCCAGGTCCGTTCCATTCTGAGCCTCGACCCTGGCCCCCTCTGCCCAGACCAGGTCCAAAGGTGGCGGGGCCAGGAACTGGGCCACAACCTGGCGGATCCTTTCGTGGTTTGGCAATAGCACCTGAGCACCCTTAGGGGTACGCCAACCAGTGACCATGGTCCTATCAATAAAGTGGCCGTGAATGTTTTGAGGCTCCATCTGGGTTCCCAAATAGGCCAGGGTCAGGACCTGCTCCAGGCTGAGGTCGGTCTGAAAGGTGTCACTTAAAGCCTGCCACAACTCGGGGATTTTGGGCAAGATGTCCAGCCGGAGGCCCTGCTCCCAAATTCCTCTGATCACTTTCTGCTGCCGCAGGGAGCGGTCAAAGTCGCTGGTGCTCAGACGCGAGCGCGAGTAGTATAGGGCCATCTTACCATCAAGATGATAAATGCCAGGGACCAAGTCCAAATCAGTGAAGCCGGTGGGCGAATCCGGGTCGGGGAACCTGTCGCTGAGAGGACAATCCACGTCAACGGTCACTCCCCCCAGGGTATCTATGATCCTGACAAAGCCCTGCAAGTCAACGCGCACGTAATAGTGAACAGGCAGCCCCAGATTGTATTCGATGGTCTTCTTGATCAAGGCCGGACCGCCACCTGGGTATTTCCCTAACTCACCCCATAGCTCGGCAGTGTTGATGCGCTCGTTGCCACGGCCAGGGATATAGACCCACATGTCGCGGGGGATGGAGAGCAAACCCGCCGTATGGCCCTTGGTATCAACGGCCACGAGGATGATGGTATCAGTGCGCCAGTGGGTCCATCCCTGCCGCCGATCAGAGCCCAGCAGCAGAATGGTGACCGTGTCCGGGGGCAGTGTCACCGGTGGCACGGCCGTGGGAACAGGCTGCGCTACGGCGACTGGAGCGGAAGACGGAGTAGGAGAAGGGATGAGGATGGCAGTGAAAACCAGGGTTGCTGTTGGGGTAGGAGGAACGAATTCGGCTGGAGTAGGAGCTTCAAAAAGGGAAGGAGTAGCAGGCACAAAGGTGGGTTCACCCATTGGCGGGGGCTGCGAAGTGGGACTCGGCACTGCCAATAAAGGGGACTCTGATGAGGGAGGGCCAGACAGTGTGGGTACTATCTTCAACGACGACCAGGCGAGATACAACTCTCCCGCGAACAGGGAAACGTAGAACACGGCATTGGCCAGACACAGCCACCCGATGAGTTCCCACCACATCCTCGATTGAAGAGCCTTCTCCGTTTCATGTAGCCGGGTCACTCCCCTCAGGTTCACCGTCTATCTCTCCTACTGCTGATCATATCGTGACCTGTACCGCCTGTGCCGCAATAGTGGCGCAACAGTGGTAGAAGAGTGTTACCAAAGTCGCCGTTCAGCTCGAAAGTCCGGCTCTTTGATGCCCTCTTCCAATTCCCTTTCTCTCACTTCCCAATGCAGAATTTGGCAAAAATCGTCTCCAATAGATCCTCTGCAGCCGTCTCGCCAGTGATCTCGCCCAGGGCATCCACCGCCGCCGTCAAGTCAATCGCCACGAAATCAGCGCCCATCCCTTCATCGTGGGAATCCTGGGCTGCTTTCAGGTGATCCAGTGCCCGGGCCAGCAGGTCCTTATGGCGGGGGCTGCTCACCAGAGGCTCGTCAGCCGTCACCACTCGACCGGAGAAAACCGTCTCGACGATGGCCTCCTCCAGTTTCTCCAGCCCCTGGCCCGTCAAGGCTGAGATAGAGACCCGACTAGCCTGAGGAAGAAGACCATCCGGCTCAGCCCTCTGAGTCAGGTCTGTCTTGTTGATGACCACAATGGTCGGCTTGTCACCTACCAGGTCCGCAATCTCACTATCTGCACTCTGAAGAGGCTCGCTGCCGTCAATCACCAGCAGAGTCAGGTCGGCCTGAGCCAGGGCCGCCCGGCTGCGTTCGATGCCCAGCTTTTCGATGGCATCGTCGGTCTCGGCAGTAATGCCTGCCGTGTCCACCAACACCAGGGGAATACCCTTCAGGTTGATAGTCTCTTCCAATGTGTCACGGGTGGTGCCGGGGATAGGGGTGACAATAGCCCGGCTGGTACGCAGCAGGGCATTGAGCAGGGACGACTTGCCTACATTGGGCCGCCCCACAATAGCCGTGCGCACCCCTTGTCGGTAGATGATGCCCTGGTCAGCGTTGGACAGCAATTCTCCCAATCGTTCTATTGCTTTCCTCAAAGGCGGCCCCATGTCCTGAAAAGGGATCTCATCCTCTTCAAAGTCAATGGTCGCTTCCAGATAAGCCAGGACGTCCATCAGGAGAGCTCGCATTGCCCTGATCTCGTCAGACAGCCGCCCCTCCAGTTGCTCGACGGCCACCCGCAGGCTGGCCTCGGTCTTGGCCTGCACGATGTCCAGCACCGCCTCCGCCTGGGCCAGGTCAATGCGTCCGTTCAGGAAAGCCCTCAGGGTCATCTCCCCTGGCTGGGCCAAACGCGCCCCATGGCGCAGGGTGAGTTCCAGCACACGCCGCAGCGGCACCACCCCGCCATGGCAATTGATCTCCACCACATCTTCGCGGGTGTAAGTGTGGGGAGCAGGCATGTAGGAGACCAGCACTTCGTCAACGGTTTCGTCGCTCTGGGGATCAACGACATGGCCGTAATGCAGATGATAAGGGATGAGGGACAATTGTCTCTCACCACTGGTCCCTGGTCTCTTCTTTCCAGGACAGAATATCCTGTTCAGGATGTCCGCTGCTAGCGGCCCCGTCATGCGTACGATGCCGATCCCTCCCTCGCCGATGGGGGTGGAGATGGCAGCGATAGTGTCATCCAAGCTGTACATTTTACCACTGTGGCGATACAGGTCATGCCCTGCCATATTTCCCACGATCTATATTTATTTTACCATAACTCGCCACAAAAGCAACTTTGCATAAGCGCTAGCATTGGGAACTGGCCAGTGGCTTTGCTCTTTTCACAAGGTTATGTTATACTGCAACAGCATTCAGCAGCCTTCCGAGGTTGAACGCTCCAAAGTCACCCTGTGAAGTGGGTCTGTCTCGAAGGCAAGGTACAGTACCAAAGACCTATTGACGGGTGTTTTCTGAGGATGTATACTTAAATAATAAGAGGGGTTCCCCCATTTCTATAAGATTATGTCTGTGACACTGGACTCTCTATTGGAGTGTGGGTTTTGGGGAAAGAGGACATGGGCATTTCTGATGCCTCGCCTGGGATTTTGCACAGAATAATAAGGATTGCCGATAGTCTGACCTCGAGTATCCGCACCAAGATAGTGCTGCCCTACATCATTCTCACCCTGGCAGTGGCCGTGGTCGGCACTTTCGTGGTCACTCAATTGGTAGCTGGTTCGCTCAAAGAGCGCTTTGTCAACCAACTCGTGGACTCGGGACGAGTGGTGAGCGATAGTGTGGTCCAGAAAGAGCGAGAGCATCTGGAAGTGTTGCGGGCCATGGCCTTCACTGAGGGGGTGAATGACGCCGTGGCCTCTAAAGACATCCATACTCTGAATGAGCTTCTGGTCCCTGTGGCTGTCAACCACAAAGTGCATAGGGCCGAGGTGACGGATGACCTGGGTAGGGAATTGCTGAGCTTCAGACACCACAAAGGTTCAGATGATGTCCGTGATTACACTCTGACGACCGGCGCCGATCTATCCACCTGGCCCATCGTGGGCCCAATCTTGGCCGGCCAACTTGATCAATATGGTGACAAGTTCGTCATGTTGCTCAAGGAGGAACCCAGCGGTTACGTGTTCTACACAGGGGGGCCGATCAAGCAGGAGGAACAAACAGTCGGCGCGGTTTTGGTGGGAACCTATCTGGGTGACTTACTGGCGGACATCAAACGAGAGGCCCTGGCTGACATCACCTTCTATGATGATACAGGCAAAGTGCTCGCTACCACACTGCCAGGTGGTGAGGAACAAATCGAGGACCTTTTGCAAGTGACTCCAACTTTCTGCCAGTCCATCCTTGCCAGGCCCGAAGAGACTCTCCGCCATTCACTCACCCTACATGGAAGGCCCTACGAGATGGCCTTCGGCACTCTGCGGATACGGGACACGCGGCTGGGCATCTTCTCCGTCACCTTGCCTAGCAACTTTATCCTCCAAAAGGCAGCCACCAGCCGTATCCAGTTTGGCATCCTCTTTACCTTGGCTACGGTGCTGGTGTTTGTCATCGGCTATCTCATCTCACGGCGCATTATCGTTCCCATCATTCATCTGGTGCAGACTTCCCGGGCCGTGGCGGCTGGAGACCTGAGCCAGCAGACCGGCATACGCCGTAGTGACGAAATCGGCATATTGGCCAGATCCTTTGACCAGATGACCCAGAGTCTGCAGGAGCGCACCCGAGAACTGGAGGAGGAAGCCAGCAAGATCAGGGCTATTGTAGAGAGTATTGCTGACGGGGTTATCGTAGAAGACGGGGAGGGCCAAATCATCATGATGAACCCAGCCGCTGAGAGGATGCTGAGGAACATGAGTGAGGGCTTTCCCGCTCGCCCTATTAGAGAGCTACTTGCTCTCCATGCTATGGGTGAACCTTCTGCTGCTGACAGTTTTGAAGACAGACGGTTTGAGGCTGGCGACAGAGTGATCAGCGCTCGCGAAGCGACGGTGGTGACAAAAGATGGGGCCGAGTTAGGCAAGGTCGTGGTCTTTCGCGACATTACCCGTGAGGTGGAGGTGGATCGCTTGAAAGATGAGTTCATCACAAACGTATCTCACGAGTTGCGTACTCCTCTGACCATCATCAAAGGCTCCACCGATGTGCTCATGCTGACGGCAAAAGACAAGCTAGATGAACAGCAATGGAAATTTCTGAGTCGTATCAATGAGCGTTCCGGCGAGTTGGAAACTATCATCGGCAAGGTTTTGGACATGACACACATTGAAGCAGGCACCCTGGGGTTAAACCTGACTCCCGCATCGCTGGATGGGCTGATTCTGGAGGTGATGGATTCCTTGCGAGAGCGAATCGAGGAAAAGCAACTCGCGGCTATCGTACAATTGCCTGATGACTTGCCCCAGGTGTTGGCAGATCGTAATCGTGTCAAGCAGGTTCTCCGTGACCTGATCAGCAACGCCTGCAACTACACGACGCCTGGCGGGGAAATAACTGTTACCACCTACACAGACGGGGATAAGGTCAGAGTTGACGTAGAGGATACCGGTGTTGGCATCTCCAAGCCAGATCAGAGCCGCCTTTTCACACGCTTCTTTCGATCCCTTGAGGTGCCCCACGACGATGTGCGCGGAGCAGGGTTGGGGCTTTATATGGCCGAGGCTCTCATTGAGGCCCACGGAGAGCGCATCTGGCTGGAAAGGAGTGAGCCAGGTGAGGGGAGCGTTTTCAGTTTCACCCTGCCCATAGCCGAGAGCCAGGAATCCAAAGAGGCCAACTCTCTTCCCCTTGATGCGGGGAACGCGGAGGCAGTGGAGCATCATACTGTACTAAGAAGGTAAAGCCTTTTGTCCGATGCTGGAGATGGCCGTTAGCTCACTGAGAGGTGACTCCCAGCCAATGAGAGAAGAGGAATGAACACACAGGACCAACCGAGACGCCCCAAACGTAGCCTGTTGTTATCTCTTCTGTTCATCCTGGCCCTGCTGATGAGCCTATGCTGTATGCTCCTGTTCGCTCAGTTGGCCTCGTCCGGGGGGAAACAAGAGTGGTTAGCGGCTAGCATGGCCACCAAGCTGAGGGCTGACTACCGTCCCGACGAGTGGGGGGAAATGCGTCGCCTTGCTCCCCTTCAGGCTGGAGTCATCGAACAAACCGCCAGAGACGAGGATGCCCTGTCAGCCACTCCCACGACCGGGCTTGTACCGGTCGCGGTGGCTGTCGTTGCTATCACCAGCACCCCTTTCCCTCTCCCAAGCCCAACGCCTGTCCCGGTGGTCACGCCCCAACTGAGCCCCACCCCCCAGCCGTCTCCCACATTGCAGCCCACGGCCACCAGCACTCCTCTATCCACGCCTACACCCACCACTCCGCCCACCCCTACGCCCACTACCCCACCCACGCCTACCTCACCGCCACCCACATCCACCTCACCACCGCCACCACCGCCACCACCGCCACCGACCGATACGCCTACGCCCACGCCCACTTGGCCAGCTCCCATCGTCTATAGCATCAGCCCTGATAATGGTGACACCAAGAGCACTGTCTCTATCACAAACCTGGCGGGCGAGAATTTCCAACCGGGGGCCACAGCAAGGATTGACAATGGGATCACCAGCATAGACCTCACCTCAGTCACAGTAGTCAGCGTTAACCAGATCACCGGCACTTTGGACCTGTCCGTGGCAGCCGGGGGACCCTATAACGTGCAAGTGACCAACCCGGACTTACAAAGCGGCCTGGTCACCAATACCTTTACCGTGACCATCCCCATCACCTACTCCTACCCGACGATAACGCCCACTTGCAACATCTCCGTAACTAACTGCCTGTCTGGAACTGGCGCTCCCGATGACAACATCGCCGAAATTGACCCCGGTGGGGTTATCATCCTGGACTTTGGTGCAGACAATGGGATAATGGATGGCCAGGGATATGACTTTGTCCTCTACGAATGGGACAACGCCGGGGCCGTCTACCTCGACTGGATCATAATCGAACTGTCGATAGATGCAATAACGTGGTATACCACCTTCTATTGGGGAGATGGCTATACCTCCATGGACGATAACACGAACATCGTTTCCTACAGCAATGATCCATCGGGCCCTGACCCGGGGGAAGTTGACAACGAACAGATTCCGCTAAGCAATCTTTATCCCTATCCTGGAACGGGGATCACCATTGACATCAACTTCCTCTCCGACCCTCCGGGCGCACAGTACCGGTACGTCCGTTTGAGCAGTCCAGCCGGTGGCGATGGTGACCCGTCTCAAATAGACAGCATCGAGAGGTTACACTAGGGGACCTGGTCAAAAGAGAGGAATTTGGGCTTCATCCTGTTCGATGATAGGTCGCAGACCAACGATTTTCTTCAGATCGTGGCGGTCAATCTCGGTGGCGCTGGCGAGTTGGCTCAGATGCCCGTACTTGACGAATTGCCAACGCCCGGTGACCATAGCCTGACGCAACCAGGGAGAACGATCCAGCTTAAAGCTCGCTAAATCGCTTCTCTCCTCGGGGATCACAAGGTAGCGGTTGATGCCTTCTCCCACGTCATCCTTGTGCCAGAGGATGAGGCCCAGAGCAGCCACACTGAGGAGGACGAAGGCATGCCTGATCTCTTGGTCCTCGTGCCAGAGGACATCAAAGGGTAAGAGGGGCTCGACATCTAGGTCCTCGTTTCTCAAGAGATCCATCAGCGCACCTCCCTCCCAGGACCGCTTGAGCCAGGCCCGGCTCAGCCCAACGCCGTAACCCAGGCGCTGTCCCAGCTTTACCAGATTCGCCACCCCTTGCCCTCGCTGTCTTTCTCTATTCTCCGGCTGGTCCTCCGACCGCAACTGCCAGTGATCTGGACCGAGTTCCTGAGCGTAGGATTTCAGGCAGGCCTCGATGATCTCTGCCTCCGGCGTCATGAGGCCTGGAAAACGGGGGTAAATGGCCGCCGCCAGCGCCTCAGCGCTCAGAGCGGGCTTCTCGCACAAGACCTCCCATACGACTTCCTCCACCCGGTCGCCCAACGGTGGGCTGACCTCACCTGGTTCGCGCAGCCACCATAGTTGCGGCCAGCCCTCTCCCTCCTCGGCCTCCTCCCAGCGCACGATAGCCCCACCCTCCGCTCCCTCCAGCACAGTCTCCACCTGTCGGGACACAAAGTCGAGGGGCGACACAGCCATTGCCTGGCGCAGATAGCCTTTTGCATTCAAGTGGCGGTAAGCGGCCAGGTGCAGCCACTCGTAGGTCAAAGGTTCGCCCCGTTGACGCAACACATCCTGCATGGCAGTGGAGGCCTCTCGCTGGAGTTCGATGGCTAGGTTGGCCTCATCCTCAGGAGACAAGGCGATCATGGGCTCCTCTCCTTTGGCGAAGGAGAGCTGGTAGTAACCCATCTTACCAGCCGGCCCCTCGCCCGGCTGGTAAGATGTCCATTCCAGCTCGAAACCGGCCAGACTGGCAGCCATAAAAAGAGCCTCCACGAAAGCCGGTTCCTCGGTAGCAAAGACGAGCACCAGCCGTCCCCGAGCCTGCAGGGCCCGGCGCAAGGCCCGCAAGGTCGAGACCATGGCCCGTTGGTACCAATCCCAGTCATTTTTCTTTCGTTTCAGCAAGGACCTCAGTGCCGCCGCTTTCTCCCGTCCAAAAAGCCAACCGCTCCAGAGATAAGAAAGGGACCAAAAAACAGGGTCCAGACGCGGCGGGGCAGTGATGATCAAAGAGATACTATCCTCAGGGAGCACCTGGCTCAGCCGCCGCACAGTAAGGGGCTCGACCAAGGCGTTGGGCGGCCGACCGTCGGTTTCAGAGAGGGACAGGAGGTCGGGGGAAGTGATCTGGCTCACACCGGTAGCCAGATGCACAACAGGGGAAGGTGAAAGCTGGCTCAACTGGACTCTGGCCTCCTCGAAAGCCCGCCAGACGTTACGCTCAACAAAGCGTGGCAGAGGGTGGAGACGGCGGGGACGGAGCCAGGCCTGAGGGGAAGCCCTACTATTAATAACGAGGCTGCTACAAGAATCCAGACAGGCCAGGAGCAACAGCTTCAGGATCTCTTGCAGAGGGGAATCGGCGAAGAGGGTCTCGATTTTGATCAACAAATTGGTCAAAGCGTATAGGTTGCGCGGCGTGTAAAGGTCCAAGAGCTTCTGGCCTACCTTGCGACCTTCGTCACTTGGCGGGGCCAGGCGGTCCAGGACGTAGTGATAGTGAAAGCCTCGCCTCTCAATACCACTCAAGGTCTCGCGCTCGCCCGGCTCAACAGGGGCCTGGCCTTCGCTCCCGCAAGCCTGGCAACGATACCCCTTCTCGACCGGCTCACCGACCTCGCGGTCCCAAAGGAAATAGTCTGCTATCGTGGTCCGGTGGCACTGGGGGCAATTCGTGGCGTAGAAGCCATCAAGGTGCTCGCGAAGGGGCACCCCTAACTTCAGGCTGTCGCCCAGGCGAGTGGAGGCCGCGTCAAGCTCCTGGGGTTTAGGCAAACTCAGTTGGCCCCGCACGAGCAGAGCCAGGACCGGGTTAAAGTTGGCCGCGATGACCTTGCGCCCGGTTGCGACAACCTCGGTCACAAAGGTGGAATCCTGGCAGAAAGGATCAAGGACGATTTGGCCTGATGAAGTGTAAGCCTGGAGGTAGGCCGTAGCCACGCCCACGGGCATGGGCTGGATGTAGCGAGCCAGAAACCGCTCAGCTTCAACGGTCTTGCCTGGCACGAAGTAATTGATCTGTCCCATCGTATCGCCCTGCTATCTGACATACTCTGTCCCCATAGACGATCTCTTTCACCCACCGGCGATGGGGGGAAACAGACAGATGATGTCCCCTTCCCTGATTTCGGTAGCCAGCTTTAATGAAAACTGATTCCACCCGCTTCCATTCAGGGTGGCCATCACCTGAGGGTTGGGCAGCGACAAGTCATACTGCCCATTCAGCCACTCAGCCACGTCCTGCAGGGTAGTGCCTTGGGGGAAACTGACCTCTTCTTGCCTGCGTCCCGTTCGATCTCTGAGGGCAGCCAGATACTTTATCTGTAATTTGATGTTAGCTTCCATCCAAAGCGAGGAGTTCATCCAAACCCAACTTACGAATCGTTTCCGGTGTGGGTACGCCATCCTCATCCCAGCCTCGCGCCTCGTAGTATTCGTCGAGCATGACGGTGTACATCTCTTCTGTCAGGATGCGTCCCTTGGTTGGACCGGACGGCACAGCTTCTTTGGTGACGCGCTCAGGCAGCAGGTCGTCCTTTCTACGTATGCCCTCGCGGTTGAGGATCAATCGCTCCAAGGTGTAGATACGGGCTCCGATTTTCATTAGTTGTGGAGTAAGATTATAGCCAGTAACAGCCTCCAACACATCACTTTGTGGGTTATCACGGAAATCCATAGAGCCCCTGACCACCGTGCAAAGGCCCAGGCTGTCCACATAGGCTCTGTTGTCCTGTATGGTTTGCACCAGGACGCCTTTACCTTTCAGAGCGAAGCGATCGTACTGGCCGCTCTGGAGCTCGGCGCGGATCGTCCAGCCGCCCACGTTGTGGCAAGCCCCACGGCTGGACGTGCCGTAAGTCAGGCCATTACCGTGAAAACCCCGTGGGTCATACGCCGCGAAGGGCAGCCCCTTGACCGCTAAGATATAGCGGCTCCACTCAGGATGCTCGCGCGCCACGTGCGCCATACCTCCGGCCAGCAAGTCACCGATGCTGCGCCGTTCCCCGATGAGCCGGACCAGATCTACAAGCGCCTGGTCGTTGCCGAAACGGGCTTCAATTCCATCTGTATCCTCGCTGCTAATCAGACCGCGTTCGTACAGTTCCATTGTCAGGGCGATGACATTGCCCGCAGAGATGGTATCTATACCGATCTCATCACAAAGCTGGTTGGCTGCTACGATAGCGCCAAAGTCATCCACGCCACAGTTCGGCCCAAGCATCCCAATGGTTTCGAATTCGGTCCGGGCACGCGCTCCGGCGAACGGACCATCCTTCACCTCGCACACCTTGCCGCAGGCTACAGGACACTGATAGCAGCCATAGTTCCTCACCCAGTACCCTTCGCGCATAATGTGTGCGTCTATCTTATCTCCACCTTCGAAATACGCGGTCTGGAAATTGCGCGTGGGCATGCAGCCCAGTTCATTGATGATCTCGATGTACTGGGGCGTGCCGTATTTCGTGTGATTGGCCCGCGTCTCGCGCAATTCCTTGATGGCGGCCCGCCGGATTTCCTTTACCCTAGCCTCGTCAGCCACTGGAATCGACCCACTGCCAAGCACAGCAATGCCTTTCAACCGCTTCGAGCCCAGCACGGCTCCTGACCCTCCCCGCCCGATTGCGCGCGTATCCACGTTGATGTAGGAAAACTGCACCAGCCGTTCGGCAGCCGGGCCGATGGAAAGCGCCGAGGCCCGCTTATCCCCCATGGCCTCCTTCAGCGCCTCCAGGGTCTTGTCTGTGGTCAAGCCTTGCCAAGGACGTGCGTCACCAAAGGTCACATCACCATCCCTGATAAGCAGATACGTCCAGTCATCAGCCTGTCCCTCAATGACGAGCCCATCAAAGTCGCAGAATTTGAGTTGAGGGCCAAAATCTCCACCACTGTTGGAGCATAAGTAAATCCCTGTCTCCGGGGACTTGGTGCTGAGCCCGATCTTGGTGGTGGACGGCAGTTTTACACCCGTCAGAGGGCCGGTTATCAAGAAAACTTTGTTAGCTGGATCGAACGGGTTTACCTCCGGGCCGATCTCATCGTAGTACATCTTGGCTGCCAGGCCACGTCCACCGAGCAACTTCACAAACTCGTTCTCCTTTAATTGCTCGACGCGGTGCTCTCTCGTGGAAAGGTTAACTCTAAGGATTTTGCCTAAGTAACCGCCTTCAAACATTCGTGAGTCTCCTGGTATGGTTCTATTCTGGTCTAAAGCTGAGTTACTGGTCGGATAATTCCACTCGAACCACAGCAACGATCCTGCTCTCCGGCAAACGAGCAAGTGTCTCCCGTCGGCTCATATCAATCTCTTATTTAGCATAGACTTCGGGGTTGACCACATTGGTGGGACGCTCACCCCTCAACACGGCAAGCAGGCTTTCGGTAGCCGTTTTTGCCATGCGCAGCACGGCCTCCCTCGTTGTCGCGCCAGCGTGGGGAGTCAGGATCACATTCTCCAATGTATTCAGGGGATCGTCAGGTGATGGTGGCTCCTTTGGCCGGACGTCCAGCGCAGCGCCAGCCACCTTCCCAGCGACGATAGCCTCATAGAGTGCCGTCTCGTCCACCGTGCCGCCCCGCGCCGTGTTGATGACGTACACCCCATCCTTCATTTTCGCGAAGGCTTCGGCATCCAAGATGTGATGAGTCTCCAGCGTGTGTGGCACGTGGACAGAGACGTAGTCGGACCACGTCAGCAACTCGTCTAGTGACACCTGCCTGGCACCGGACACTTCCAGAGTGTATTGATCGTAGAAGACGACCTCCATCTCCAGTATGCGGACCCTTTTGGCGACCTCATGGCCAATCCGGCCGCAGCCGATCAATCCCAGAGTCTTGCCAGCCAGTTCCGTCCCCATTTGACGTGCCCATCCACCCCCTGAGACCACTTGGTGTTGTTTAACCAGACGGCGAGCCAGCGCCAGCATCAGGGCGATGGTTAGTTCAGCCACAGCTACCTTGTTTGCCTCAGGCGTGTTGGTCACGACAACCCCAGCCGCAGTCGCTGCGGCCAAGTCAATGTTATCTACTCCAACACCGTGCTTGGCGATGACCTTGAAGTCCGTGGACGCCTGAATGACTCGAGTTGTAACCTCATCCATCCCCACAACGGCCCCATGCACACCACCTACCAAATCCAGCATCTCCGCCTCGGTCAGCGGGCGATCGTAGGGGCTGTTCACCACATCACAGCCCTCTCCTTCCAGCAAGTCCCAGTGCTCTCCCCGTACCTTTCGGAACGAGCGCGCTGTGATAAGAACTCTATGTCCCATGTTCTACCTCCCTGCTTCTCTTTGCTACTCTCTCTACAGGAGGATCGAAAAACCGCCATCCACTACAATGGCCTGTCCGGTGCACCAACCAGCATCATCCGACGTCAGATAGAGCACCGCTGCGGCCACATCACCAGGCTGTCCAAGCCGCCCCAGAGGAGCTTTTCGGGCTAATGCCTGACGGTCGGCAGCGCCCGGAAGGTCGGCCAACAACATATCAGTGACAACAGGCCCTGGACATACTGCATTCACGGTAATGTTATGGGGAGCCAACTCCACCGCCATAGCCCGAGTTAGGGAGAGCACCGCACCCTTGGATGCGCTGTAGGCAGCATGTCCTGGCTCCCCGACCACGGCCGCCTTGGATGAGATGTGAACAATGCGCCCTTCGCCCTGTTCGATCATATAGGGCATGACAGCCTGGGAGGGAAAGACCGTCCCCAGAACATTCACTTCAAAGAGCAATAGCCAATCGGAGCGGGTCTCTTGTTCAAAAGGCGCCCGCGTATGGATCCCTGCGTTGTTGACCAAGATGTCAACTCGCCCCAGACGCTGGACCGTCTCGCTGACAGCGCGCAGAACCTGATCTCTATCGCTAACATCGGCTTGGAGAAAGAACGCTTTTCCACCGTCAGCCTCGATCTGCGTCGCCGCCTCGCTCCCGGTCTCCATGTTCCTGGCGATGAGTGCGACGGTCGCACCCTCCATTGCCAGAGCGTGGGCAATCGCCCGGCCCATCCCTCGACTCCCTCCCGTCACAATAGCAACCTTCCCCTGGAATCTCATCATTCACCTCCCAGATGCAGGATCACTTTCAGAAAGGCTTCCTCATCTATGTCCATCATAGGGACGACAACTGCCTTCACGAAACCTCCCCACCGGGTGGCTCCGGTAGGGCCGCCAGGCGCCGATAGAATGGGGCGGTCTCGGACAGGAGAGTGATATACTGCTCAACGTAGGCTTGATAGAACCGATGGTGCTCCGGCCGTGGCTCGATCCGATTGGTGGTCTCCACGAAGCGGCGGGCGGTGGCCTTGAGGTCGTCAAAGACCCCTACAGCGTACCCGGCGACAATGGCAGATCCCAGCACCGCAAACTCTTCCCGATTCAACTGGACGTATGGGAGCCCTAACACGTCCGCTTTGATTTGGTTCCAGAGCTGGCTGCGGGCACCCCCGCCGATAACGCGGGCTTCCTTGAACTCGGCTTCTGGCAAGAGTGCCTTCTCGATACCAAGATAGCAGGCATACTCGTACGCAATCCCCTCCAAGATAGCCCGGTAGAAATGAGGCTTTCGGTGGGCCCAGGTAAATCCCATCCAGAGCCCACGCACATCGGGATCGCTGGGGCAAACGCGGCCCTGAAGGTGAGGCAGAAAGAGCAAACCGTCCGAGCCCGGCGGAACTTCCGCGGCAAGCCGATCCAGGAGGGCATACTCGTTTTCACCCTTTGCCCGAGCCTCCTCTTTGATCTCGTTCGCGAGTTCGTCCCGGAACCAACGCAGATTCAGGCCCCCTCCGTTGATGTAGGCCAGCGCGCACCATAGACCCTCCGGCACCAGCCGGGCAGTGAACAGCGTCTTATACTTCCCATCCGGAACGAACTGATCCACACAGATAGCAAAGACAGAAGCAGTCCCTGCTACATCGAACACCAAGCCGGGCTCGACCATAGCCGCACCCAGCATGCCTGCCGCTTGGTCCCCTGCCCCAGCCGCAATAGGCGTTCCAGCTTTTAGTCCGCAGTCCTTGGCCGCGACCGGTGTCAATTCGCCAATTATCTCCCAAGGGGGCACGATTCGCGGTAGTTTCTCCAGCGGGATCTCAAACTCACGGCACAAGTCCTCGTCCCAGGCCGCCTTGACCGTGTCACTGAGACAGGAAAAGTGGATATAGGTGTAATCAATGAAGGCATCGTCGCCTTTAAGTCCCGCCATCCGCCCGGCAACATAGCCTCCGGGAACGACAAACTTGCGGATCTTACGGAAAACCCCAGGCCGTTCATGCATCCACCACAGGATCTTGGGTCCATGGGAATAGGTCGGAGGACCTCCTGTGCGCCGGATGATGATCTCCTCGAGGGCTCTCATCTGCTCGATGTAAGGTTTACACCGGTTATCCAGCCAGGAGTCATAGACCGTCGGCGTGCCCCATTCCTCGTCTACTGTGCTGATCCCGGCCATCTGTCCATCAAAAGCGATGGCCGCCACGTCCGAAGGGTCTATCCCACTGGATTCGACGCACTCCCGGATTGTGCGTACGGCGGATCCATAAAAATCCTCCGGGTCCTGTTCCACCCATCCAAGCTGAGGGTAATAGAGCTTTGACTCCTCGTAGGCACTGGCCAGCAGGTGCCCGTCGGCGTCGAAAATCGCCGCCTTGGTACCCATCGTTCCCAGGTCTACGCCGACAAGATAGCACTTCATCTCTCGCGCCCTCCTTCCTCTGGCGTCGCAGCCTATCTGTATCGAGGATTGGGGATCAGCACAGGCTGACCGTCCCGCTCCATAACGAGTTTTAAGAAACCGCTTTCCTCGATCGTGCCGTAATCGTGGCCGGCGTGACCGGGCCAGACGGCAAAGAAGACAAAGGGGCCCTTTCCCGTATTCACGGTGCGATGGGCCCAGTAAGGAGGTATATAGGCAATCGTCCCCCTCTCCATCTCCAAAGCCTGAGAATCACCTTCTTTGGTCTGCATCAGCAGATAGCCCTCGCCCTCCAGACCCAGGTATATCTCAGCGGTGTCCATAGCGACGTGGAAGTGGCCCTTCGTCATATAATACTCATCTCCCACCTGGCCCGGATAGAGCACAGTGAGGCAATGTGGCAACTGCCCTTCCTTCTCAGGAACACCCCCAGCGTAGACCTCGTAAATAAGAGGATCATCTCGCCTTAAGATTGCCTCGGTCTCGGCTATATCCTGGTACATTCCACGCATGTGGCTGAGTCGTCGCTCGGTTCTTTGACCACACGGAGTGATCATCCTCTCGGCAAATGACAGCGTCGTCGCAAATGGCTTCATAACCTCCACGATATCCCTACCTTTCGTCCGTCATTGCACAGTGCTTTCTCCGTGCAAGTATGTCCGCCCTATCCCGGATCGTTCACGGGATAAAGACAACCTTGAGATGTTCTCCCGATGCCGCGTCAGCAAGAGCCGCTTCTACCTCTTGCAACGATCTCTTGGCCGTCACCAAGGACTGAAGCGAGAGCCGACCCGACGCAAGCATCTGCACGGTCTGGCGATATTGACGGTAATTCGACCCGGTTGTCCCGGTGACCGTCACCTGTCCATAGTGAATCCAGTTAGAGTTGACACAGGCGCGGTTATGCCCCGCAGCAAGTCCAGCAAAAAAGTTCACCCTTCCGCGCCTGGCAGCCAGTTCCACGGCCTGCTCCTGCAACACGGCGGACCCGACGGCGACGATGACCACATCGGCGCCGCGACCACCGGTCACCTTCAGGACCGCTTCCCTCAAATCTTGCTTCCTGGGATCTACAACGAGGTCCGCTCCAAACTCTGCAGCCTGTCGTGCCCGATCCTCTTGAACCTCACTAACAATTACTTGGCCCGCTCCGCTGTACCGGGCCAAAAGAAGGTGCATCAGGCCTATCGGTCCAGCGCCTATAATGACCATCGTCTCGCCAGGGGCGAGACGGCAGGTCTGCTGAGCGTTATAGCAACAGGACAGAGGCTCATTAAGGGCGGCCTCCTCGAAGGACAGGCTGTCGGGTATCTCGATCACGTTGCCTTGCTGCACCGCTGGCGCCGTGATCAGTATGTACTCCGCGAAACCCCCGTCGAGGGTGATCCCAAAGGCATCGTAATCAGGGCAAAGGTTGTTGTTTCCCTGTACACATTCCCAACATACGCCGCAGCCGACGTTTGGGACAACCGCAACCCGCGTGCCAGGCGCCAGGTATGTGACCTGTTCGCCCACCGCAACGATCTCACCAGCTAGTTCATGCCCCAGAATGCGGACAGCACCCTCCGGAATCTTGAAGTGACCGTGGTTGAAGATACGCAAATCGGTCGCGCAGATGGATGCCGCGCGAACGCGCATCATAGCCTCTCCCGGTCCCGGCTGCGGGACTGGCACCTCCTCCAGTCGGATGTCATGCGGGCCGTGATACACAGCAGCTAACATGGTGTCCATCACATGACGTCTCCTGCGCTTTCGGCAAAGGGAAGGCTCACAGGTGCACCTGTCTGAATTGAGCGAGTCGCTGCCAGTACCCCTTCCAGCGCCTGTCTCCCGTCCTCCCCACTTACCAGAGGTGGCTCGCCGGTCCGTATGCAATTGATAAAGTGCTCATCCTCCGCCAGATAGCCCGCTTCGAATCGCTTTGCCCAGGCACTAAACTGTTTTGTCACCACGCCATCTTCCCGTGTGCAGCGCACCAGAGCGTGTTCCCGCAGTTCGCCGATGAAGAGCACTCCACCAGTTCCGAGAACTTCAGCCCGGGCGTCATATCCATACCCTACCGGACAACAGCCATCAATGATGCCCAACGTCCCGTTGACCAGGCGGGTGGTCACAATCGCAGTATCGTAAAACCCGGGGAACTCTGCTTCAAGCTCCGGGGCCTTGAAGGTTGCTGCTTCAGCGTAGACACGCGCGAACTCGCTACCCGCCAGCCACCGGATGGTATCGAAATCGTGACTGTTCACCTCGGCCAGCATCCCAATACTTGTGGTGGGATCACACGCCCATCGAGGCGGCAGGCCAGGCCCTCGCGTGAGGGTGCGGATCACGATTGGATCGCCAATCACGCCAGCCTCAATCTGCTCTTTGGCGGCACGGAAAGCTGGATCGAAGCGGCGCATAAAGCCGATCTGCAGGACCACGTCTGCCTGACGGGCTGCGGCGATCATAGCGTCTGCCTCGTCCAGCGTTAGCGCCATCGGCTTCTCGCACAGGACATGCTTCCCGGCCCGAGCTGCCGCGATCACGATAGAGGCATGGGTAAACGTTGGCGTGGCAATGCAGACGGCGTCAAAGTCTGCCTGAGAGAGCGCGGACTCGATGCTATCGAAGACAAACGGGACATCTAATTCACCAGCCCTCTCCTGTGCCATTGCTTCGTTGGCGTCCACAATAGCCACCAGTTCGGCCTCAGCGACGCGATAGCGAAAGTTAAAGGCATGCACCATGCCTGCCCGGCCGGCCCCTACAAGACAGATGCGGGCTGATTTCATTTGCGCCTCACCTTTCTTACTAATCTACTTCAAAACACCGCGTATGAACAGCAAAGCCTTTCGCGCCTCATCATCCAATTCCAGATCAACGCTCATATCGCGGAAAACCTTGATATCACGTCCCACTTCCCCACCGGGCATAAGGAAAGGCTCCATAACGACGTATCCCTGGTAATTGATCCTCCGCAACGCAGCACTGACCTCTGTCCAGGGGATATGACCATACCCTGGTGGCATTCTGTTGTTCTCCCCAATATGGAGATGCCCCAGTTTGTCGCCAGCTTTGTGGATCGCTTCGCCAATAAAATTCTCCTCGATATTCATATGAAAGGTATCTAGCAGAATCTTGGCATTAGGGCTATCAACCGCTTCCACGTAGGCAATCGCTTCGTCGCAGGTATTCATGAGGAACTGCTCGAAGCGGTTAACAACCTCCATGTTGAAGATGACGTTGTTGTCTTCTGCAGCCTTGATCGCTTTTTTCATGCTGGCAACGCTGCGCTCGACGTAGGGTCGCTTATCGGTCTCGCCCTCGGGCATTGTTGCGGGCCAGGAACTGTAGATGATGCCGGATAAATTTCCCCCACCCATTTCGCCAATCGCCTCGGCAATTTTCCCAAGGTATGCAATGCCGTTCTCCCAGACAGCCTTATCCTCAGAGGCGATATCGTATTCATGAGGAAGACCGATGCAATGCGACAGGATAATATTCCTGTCGTCAGCGTGTGCTTTCAGACTTTGGCGCTCTTCAGATGTCATGTGGGCTATTGTGCCGGCGTTGACCTCCAGAATATCAAATCCCAGCGCGGCGACCTTGTCAATGAATGGGTGAAAATCCGCGTCCCAATCGTGCGTCCAATAGGCATAGTAAATACCGATCTTGTTCATTTTTAACCTTCATAAGATGATGAATAGGCTTAAATCCTGAACCTACCATTGGCAGAGTAGCAGAACTTGTTCTGCGCCGGCCGAGCGCGAAACCTGTACCGCAACAGTGGTGCAAGTTTCGCTACTCCAGAGAAAGTTCCTATAGTATCAAGTTTCGAGGATCTATCAGGGCGCGACGGCTATTCTCCCCAAGCAAGGCAATATCTGATCACGGCTCTTGATGATGATCGCCGGTCGGTCTTTATAGGTCTCGATTGTCCCTACAATCCGCACACACTTGCCTGCCAAGTCGGATAAATCAAGATCGAGCGAAACGCCATAAAACGAATCTGATTCCCGACTGAAAATCAGGAGGAAAGCCCCCTCCGACTCATCAACCCGGAGGACGCCCCCCTCGACACATTGATCTTGGCCTAAATAATCTGCCGCCCAGCGCCAGGCAATGCACTCGAAGAGGCGTGTTGGCGTCGGCTTCTTACCACTCACACCCGATGCGGGTGTGAAAGTTGCGGCTGGCGTAGGCTATTCCTTCTGAAAGGTCTCTTTCGGTGCACAGGCTGATAGGAGAAGCACCGAAAGCAAGATAAGTACCGGGAATTTCTTCACTCTGTTAACCTCCATTCGTTGCTAAATCTCCATCCCTTTACGCTAAACAGTAAATGGAGCAAATCTTGGCCAATAAATACCAGAGCAGGCTGATGCACTCAGACCCCTCTCTCGCATTGGCGAAGGCGCATGATGCACTCCTCAGCGTAGACATCCCTTAGGGACAGAAACTCTTCTATCGAGATAGCCATGAAAGCGTCGGGGATTGGTGGCAAAGGCTCCATGGTGAGTGCTCCCGGGCAATCTATCTCCTTCAAAGCCTGATAGACTTTTGCAATTCCGGGCCAGGGAGTAGACGGAAAAAAAGAGGGGCCCCTCGCGCTGCCGCCCAGGGGGTTTCCCCCTCGCAACCTCATCCTTCTAGCTTGCTCAGGCACCATACCTTCTCCGCAACTGATCGAACAGAACGACTCCGATGATCAGCAATCCCATGACAACCCGCTGCGCAAAATCCTGCATATTGTGTAGGTTCAAAACGTTGCTCAGGATGCCCATGATGAGAGCGCCGACCAATGAGCCGATGACGCCGCCCTCGCCACCGAAGAGGTTGGTTCCTCCAATGACCACAGCAGAGATGCTTTCCAAATTCGCTGGATCTGCCATCAAGGCGTTGGCAGAGTTCATACGCCCCACCAGCACCAGGCCAGCCAGCCCTGACAGCAACCCCGCGAGGGTGTAGACCATGACCTTGGTGCGGTCAACATTGATGCCCGAGACCCTGGCCGCCTCCCTATTCCCGCCAACGGCGAAGAGGGCCCGCCCAAATCCAGTGTGCATCAGGATCACCCAACCGGCGACGACGACCAGCAAGGCGATGAGGGCCCCCGCTGGGAAGCCGAGGACATGCCCGCTCCCCATCCAGATGATCTCCTCGGGCAGATAAGCCTTGAGGGTAACGGCTGTCAGGTGGGAGGGGACGGGCAACCCGCGGGTCAGGATGAGGGCTACGCCACGGGCTGTGCCCATCATCCCCAGGGTAGCGATGAAATCGGGGATCCTTCCCTTGGTGATGATCAGGCCGTTGATGCAACCCAGCAGGGCCCCGGCTGCGAGACCGAGCAGTATGGCCGGCCAAACGGGGACGCCCCAATAACAATAGGCTACCGAAGCCAATGAGCCCGAAAAGGCGAGGATGGCCCCTACCGACAAGTCAATGCCCGCCGAGATGATGACCATCGTCTGGGCCACGGCCACGATGATGCCCGGTGCTGTTCGCGCTCCCAGGTTGGTTGCATTGATAACGCTGAAGAAATGGGGCGCCGTCGAGACGTAGTAGACAAAAAGAAGCACGGCGAACACCAGTATGGCCCTGATCCCAAGCCGTACCCTCAGTTCAGGTGTGGCCACCCATGTCTTGACCCGTCCCAAGCCTGCAACGCTTGATCCCGAAGGATTTTCTGCCATTTGTGTGTTCCTTTCTTACCTCACTACAGCATCTCTCATGAGATCCTCCTGGGAAACCTGCCCTCCCTCGTACTCGGCTACGAAGGAACCGCCAGCCATGACCAGAATACGATCAGCCATAGCCAAGACCTCTGGCAACTCGGAGGAAATCATGATAATCCCCACCCCTTCCTTCGTCAAGTCGTTCATCAAGCGAAAGACCTCCACCTTGGCCCCTACATCAATCCCTCTGGTAGGCTCGTCGAGAATCAAGATTTTCGCCTGGCTACATAACCACTTGGCCAAGGCAACCTTTTGCTGATTGCCACCGCTGAGGAACTCGATCCTTTGGCTCAACCTGGGTGTATGGATATTCAACTCCTCGACGTATTTCTCTGCTGACATTCTTTCTTCATCGTGCTTGAGGAAGCCCAAGCGGCACATCTTTTTTAGACTGGCTAAAGTGATGTTGGCCGGGATGGGCAGTCGCGGCACGAGCCCATCCTTCCTGTCCTCGGTGAGATAGCCTAGGCCTAGCTCGATGGCCTTTGAGGGGGAGGAGATTTCGACCTTCCTCCCATCGAGAAAGACCTCACCGCCATCAATCGGATCAATCCCAAAGAGGGCGCGAGCAAAATCCGTGCGACCCGCCCCCAACAGGCCAGAGATGCCCAGAATCTCACCTTCATGGAGGCTCAGGCTGAGATCGTTCAGTACACCCTTCACCGTCAAACCTTCAACCCTCAAGAGTTCCCTACCGCGTCCTATTTCCTCTTTGGGGAGTTGCTCCTTAAGCTCTCGGCCCACCATCATCCGAATCAAGGTGGCTTCATCAGCTTGCTCTACTGGTAGAGTACCTATTTTCGCGCCATCTCGAAGGACAGTCACTCGCTGGCCGATCTGGGGAACCTCGACCAACCGGTGGGAGACATAGATGATGGCCACCCCCTTCTCTTGAAGCCCCCGCATGATGTTGAAGAGCCGCTCTCGCTCCTCATCGGATAGAGCCGAGGAGGGCTCATCCAACAGCAGGATCTGCGCCTTCATGGACAAAGTCTTGGCGATCTCGGTCAATTGCTGCTCGCCCATGCCGAGGTTGCCGACACGCTCCCGGGGGTCAATGTCAACGCCTAGATCATCCAGGAGCCTCTTGGCCTGCGACATCGCTTCGGACCAATCAACGGTTCCGAAGGGTTTGCGCTTGGGGAGTCTGCCCAGGAAGATGTTTTCGGCTACACTGAGACTGGGGATGACACTCAGTTCTTGATAGACCATGCCTATCCCCAATTCCCGAGCATGCTGCGGACTTGCGATCTCGACCTCCTGGTCACCAAGGAAAATCCGACCACTATCCTCCGACACAGAACCGCTGAGGATCTTCATAAAGGTTGACTTGCCCGCACCGTTCTCGCCTAGAAGAGCATGGATCTCCCCCTCGTAAAGGTCAAAATCCACGCGATCAAGGGCGTGAACGCCCGGGTAGCTCTTGTCAATCGCCTCAGTCCGCAAGATAAGTGAAGAAGACATGGCTTGCGCAGCCTCCTTGCTGGATGATTTCTCCTACCGGTGGGATAGGGGATATTTCTATTATATCACTGGTTAACTTCACGGGCAAATGGGGTTCAAGGGCGAAGCGTCCCTTCCTATCCAGTGGACAGCTCCTGAGAATCAGTAGATCACGCTGTCACCCTGAGCGAAGCGAAGGGTCTCGTTCTTACAAGAGAAAACGAGATTCTTCGTCGCTTCGCTCCTCAGAATGACACAGTGCTGTCTGCTTTGGGTTGCCAGACTGCCCAACTCTCCGAAAATCGCGATCTACTGAGAATCCCTATTGGGCCGTATAACCCCCATCTATAGAGAGTATCGAACCCGTGGCGTAAGGGGACTCATCGGAGGCCAGATAGAGAATGCCAGCGGCTATCTCTTCGGGCCTTCCCATTCTCTTCAAGGGGCGATCTTCTTCCAGCGCACGCTGGGTACTCTCCGGATCTTGAGCCTCGGCGATTACCTTCTCCACCAAAGGGGTCAAGGTCCGGCCCGGGCAGAGACAATTGGCCCTGACATTATGGGCCGCGAAATCAAGCGCCATACTCTTGGTCAGGGCTATGACCCCACTTTTCGATACATTGTAAGCCACCTGGTTCTGAATGCCGACGATTCCGGCCTCGGAGCCGATGTTGACGATAGCGCCTCCCCCGACTTTGATCATCTCAGGGATACAGTACTTAGAACACAGGAAGACCCCCTTCAGGTTGACATCCAAAATCCGATCCCAGTCCTCCTCCGTCATCTCCACGGCGTCAGCCTGCATGTAGATGCCAGCGTTGTTTACCAGGATGTCGAGTTTACCGTACGTTTCAACGGTTGCTCGCGCCATTCTCTCTGCATCGGCCGCCTTGGACACATCTACCTGGATAAATGTAGCTTCCCCCCCATCTTCTCTGATGATGTTGGCGGTTTCTGCTCCTCTCTCTGAATCACAGTCGGCAATCATAACCCTAGCGCCCTCCTTGGCGAAAAGGAGAGCGGCGGCACGACCAATCCCTGCGCCTGCACCTGTGATGATAGCAACTTTACCCGCTAGTCTCATTTTCCCCTCCTTTCGAGCGTTTCAAGCCCACCCCATGGGAGGCTTCAGTCCCTATTCGAGCGGAAGGATCGCCTCCTGAAAAGGAGGCGATCCTTCCTTGCCCTAGAGTCAGCATGCTGGTTACTACTTGCGAGGGGACCCACCCTCCTTGATGGCATCCCAATCAATGGGCTCCAGCGCAGGGTGGGGGTAGAAGAGGCGCGCGTTCTCCTGATACATGGTCCGCGGCCGGATGTCAAAGATCTGGGGGACCTCCCCACCGCAGGCCATGGTCACCCCGAACTCGGTTCCATACCAACCCCAGTCTGGGAAGCCATGGGTGGTCTCGGCTACCATCTTCCCTTCGGCCACCCTGTCGGCGGACTCGGGCGTGACGTCGTTAGTGAAGATGGCCACTTTCTTATCACCCAGCACCGGACCCTCCCCGGCAAGCTCCAGCCGGCCAGTACCCTCGGCGGCGAGCATGGCCCCCAGGCCCATCTCGTTGGAGGCAGCCCAGATGCCGTCCAGATCAGGGTTAGCCGTCAGGAAGTCCTCGGCGCATCCGATCCCCTTCTCGCGGTTCCAATCCGCGGCGCAGGGTGCTCCTACGACCTCGATGCCCGGGTATTCATCCACGACGCTGTGGAAGCCGTTCAGCCGCGCCTGAGAGAAGAAGCCACCGGCGACGCCCTCGATGATGGCCACCTTGGCCTCGACCGCAGCCTTCTCCTCATCGGTGATGGTCTCGTAGACCTCCTCCCACCAGGCGAGATCGAGATAGGTGCCAGGCTCGACTTCGACCTCGCGACCCGTGCCGAGGATGCCCGGCCCTCCGAAGTAGTCCACCAGGGCGAAGCCGGAGATCCTCGCGGCTATGGTGTTGTCGAAGCCGATGTAGGAGGCCACCTCCACACCGGCGATGGGCTCCAGCAGGTTGACGATGATCACCGGGATTCCTGCTTCGTTAGCTTTCTTGATGGCCGGGATGACCACCTCGACCTCGATGGGAGAGATGGCGATGACATCGCACTCCCTCGCCACAAAGTCCTCGATGATGGCCACTTGGTCTCCGAAGGCCAAGTGGCTGGTAGGCGCTTGAGAGACGAGAGAGACGTTGAGCCCGGCGGTTCGGGCATCCAAGGCCGAGAGGTTAAAGAAGTCGGTCGCCGTCCTGAAGACGCCGGTGATATCGGGCGGGGTCCAACAGACGACGATACTATCGGGGCACGGTGCCTTTGGCGCCGGCGTCGGCGTGACCACGACCTCGACCTCCTTCTCGACCACCACCTCCTTCTCGACGACGACGGTCTCGACCACCAGCTTCTCGACCACGACCTCCTTCTCGACCTCGATCACCTGGGGTGTGGGAGCGCAGGCGGCAATCAGGGCCAGCAGAAGCACCAGGACCAGAGCCACCCATATTCTCTTGCCAAACATGTTTCCTCCTCCTTTCCTTCTTGGGTTTATACGCCCAAACTAGATGTTTCAAGGTTGGCTACTACGACCTAACTCGGCTGTTCTCAATCTAACTTTTAACTGCACCTCCTTTCTCTCAATGTTTCGGCACTTTTTGTGAATCGAACGCTTGCCGCATCTAACTTTTGACCGCACCTCCTTTCTCTTTGCATGGGGCGCTTTCGCGCTCGGGCTAACTATATCTCG
>SOHZ01000074.1 GCA_004377365.1 Anaerolineales bacterium
GCGCTTTCTTGTTGCACCCTGATATCAGAAAGTTTGCAGACCTAACTATCATGCTTGACGTACCATTTCCGCTTTGTAATGAAAGAATCAAGATGCGACAGGCTCACAGAAGCCCTGATGAATATCTATCCTATAAGGCTTTGTTGCTGGAAAGATACGTTATTCCATATTTCGAGAAGTATCGGGGCGATGCGGATATCATTGTTGATAACTCGGGAGCGGACTGGCAGATTGTGAAATGCTCGCTTCAGGAATAGAGCCGTTTATGCTGTTCAAAGTAAAACTGTCCTTTCGCCTCATTTCTTAGGGGGCCTAACACAGGTAGAGGGGGTTGATGAAGACAACCTCGGGGGCAAGAGATGGTCAATTTCATTTGGGAGGAGGCTTTGAAAACTCTGTAGCTTGAAGAGTGAGTTGACCTGCCATAGCCCTCACCCATGAAGCTGGTCCAGCATAGGGCAATCTCTCAACTTCTGTTCACCTGGCAAGTGCAGGAGCACACCAGACCCCAAAAAGAAGGGGGACAACGATTGTCCCCCTTCTTTCTTGCTTGCGCTTAGAAACCCGCTAACCCCCATACCCCTTTACCGTGAGCGGCAAATAGATTTGGTACGGCCCCTTGCCCAGGCTGACCTCGTCCAGATAGACCGTCGTGGGCTCAGTGCCGTCTTGCTCAAGAGTAAAGGAGATGCCCACTGACCCGGTGTAGACCTCGTCCAGTCCCAAAGCCAGCCACTGGTGGCTCCAATCCACGTCGGCAGTGGGAGTGACAGTGAAAGTAGCCGTACAGTCTGAGGGGGTATTCTGGTAGAGGCAGGCTCTGAAAGAATCGTTGCCAGTCGTCTCGCTGGTGACGATCTTGTACCAGAAGGACAGGTTGGGCTCGTGCATCCCGCTCACAGAGTGGGCCTGAGTTATCCCCGAATTGCCGCTCATGGCCAGGCTGTAGTCCCCGCTGCGCAGGGGGCTGGTGACGACGGTCGGCGCTGTGCCCGTGGTCGTCCAGCCGCTCAGATCGCCCTCGAAATCGCCGTTGACGACCACGTCGTCCGGCGGGCGCAAGGTGAAGGTGAGGGGGATGGTGGTGGTCGTACTGTACACGTCAATGGCGATAGGTGGCGGGGAACTGTATGCGCTGTGGCTGGCGGTCACCTCGTAGCTGCCCTCAGCAGGCAGCAGGGGAAGGCCATAATAGCCGCTGCCGTCCGTGTTGGTGGACGAGGCGGTGCCGGAGATAGTCACCGTGGCCCCTCCGATAGGGCTACCCCAGTGGTTCCGCACGTAGCCGTAGATTCCACCTACGGATGTAGACGTATCTCCACTGCCATCAGCGAAGACACCGGGCAGTTTGACCTTGATGCTGCCATAATAGCCGTAATCTTCCCAGCCCCGGGCGCGGAAGTGGTAGGTGTGCCCGTACTCCACGGTGGTCGGAGAGGTGGGGCCGAAGGCGGCTGAGGTACTTCCTGTCTTGCCCTTCCAGAAAGTCCAGGAGCCGTCGTCCACCTTGTACTCGACGTCGTACTCCAGGGAGTCGCCGCTGTAGGCTGGCGTGCCGCTCCACTCGACGGTGAAGGATAGGTCAGTGCTGAGGGCCGGAGAAGTGGCGCTGGCGGTAGGAGCCTCGGTCAGCACCACAGCGTCAACAAAGACCTGATTGCGCAAGCTCGGGCTGGAGCTGGCCTCGCTGGTCACCAGCACGAAGAGAGTGATGGTCGAGGAGATGGCCGTGGCCGAGGTCTTTACGCTCTCCCACTGGACGTCTTTTCCCCTGGCCAGCCCCCAGACAATGTCCGGCGAATCGGGTTCGGTGCCACCGTTGGGATCAATGCCCACCTGCTTGAGCATTTTGTCGTCAGTGTGGGAGGCCGAGGTTTCCCAGATGGTCAGGATGGAGGCCTGGGCTGCATAGTCCGTGCCAGCCTCGACCGATACTTGCTGATAGATGCCAGCGGCAAAGGCCCCGGTCTCCCAGTACATCTGGGAATGGTCTCCTTCCAGGTGCTCCGCTGCGCCACCGGTCATATTGGCCCATTCGTCGTTGGTCATGTAGTTGGGGGTAGCGCCGCTCTTCTTGAAGGCGGTCCAGTTCTGGGCTACTCTCAGTTCGTAGCCGTCGTAGTCGCCGTAGGAGGCGTCAAAAGTCTCGAGGCCCGGGTTGGTGAGGAAATTGACAAACCCGGCGGCCAAGGCCGGCGCAGGCGGAGAGAAAGGGCCTGGCGATAAGAAGAGAAACACCAATAGAGCTATAAGCCCGATTCTCAGCGTCAGTGAGGTTTTCTTCATATTCATAGACTATCCCCCTCGCTTCAACGTCCCCTGAAGGGACCTGGTTTCTATGACCATTATAGCTGTCGGAAGGGGTGATAGTCAATGGTACTTTTTTCCCAGATGGGGGGGTAATGGTCCGACGATACCAGACGTTACGGGGCGATAAGAAAGAGTAATACCCCACTCTATCAATGTAGATGCGATAGAAGGACACATTGGCATTGGCCCTTCATCGAATGCTGGCTGGATTTGGCCCCTTACACTGACCGTTATTGCCAGGTTGCGATGTGAGCCTAGCGAACTAGGCGGTGAGGTGGACAAAAAGGAACAATTAGTTTATAATTGAAATGCTCGAATCCCTGAACCAGTGCAGCGCAGGAGACCGTCATGTCACTCACTCAGGCCGAAGCGTACTATTTGATGCAGTTAGAGAAGCTGTTTAAAAATGACGACCCACTCATCCTTGGTGCTTGTCCAACAAAGATTATCCGTGACCTGATCTCCATAGACGGCCGGGAGAGATTCCTACTTGATATCTATCAGGGAAGTTTGAGCCTGAAGAAATATACTTTCCAGGAACGCGCCAGGGCAATTGTTCC
>SOHZ01000040.1 GCA_004377365.1 Anaerolineales bacterium
GAAGGAGCGATCCATGGCGATCAAAACCGCCAAGCGGATTCCCGCTACCGAGGCTAAAACCCACTTTGGACAGGTTGTGCAGGAGGTGGCGACGACGGGCACGCCGGTCATCATCCAACACCGGGGTGACGATCAGGCCGTTATCATCAGCCTGCGCGATTTCCAAAGACTCTGGCCCTTGGAAGAGGCCCGTCTTGCGCCGGAACGGGAACGGGTACGAACTGCCCTGCGCACGGCCGGTCTGCTCAGCGAGCCAACGGCACAGGAGGCCGCCGAGGTCCAGGCCTTCGAGGCCCGGCACTCTCCTGAGGACCAGGGACGCATTCTGACCGAATGGCGTCAGTTGGAGATCGAACCCCCTCTCTCGGAAATCATCCTCCGCAACCGGGAACGGGAGCTCAGTTGAGTGACCATCTACTATCTGGAGCCCAGCGCTCTCGTCAAGTACTACGTGACCGAGCCAGGCAGCACTTGGGTTCGAGCGCTGGTGGACACAGAGGATAACGTCCTGGTCACCGCTGAGATCACGATTGCTGAGGTTTCGGCGGCTCTGGCGGTCATTGCCCGGGTAGGGCGCATCTCCCGCCGCCAACGCGATGAGCTGTGGGGGAAATTCAAACGCGATCTCCTGACGCACTATGAGGTCCTGCCCACTCACAGGACAGTCATTAACCGCGCCGCCGAACTGTGCCAGAAGCATCCCTTACGGGGATTTGATGCCATTCACCTGGCCAGCGGTCTCCAACTGCAAGAAACGCTGGTTCAGCAGGAAGAAGGGATGGTCATTACCTACGTGACCGGTGATGATGCGCTGATCACCGCTGGCCAGAGCGAGGGACTCAGCGTGGACAACCCCTTCTGGCACACCGATGGTTCGGCTGCACTCACCACAGGCCTGGATGCCTCGCCATCCCCTTGACCTTCTCGCCTCCGCAAAGGGCTCTTCCAGTTCTACCCTCACCTGCGCCGAGTCTGCCCCCACCCATTACAACGGACTTTTAGAATTAACCGGACTCCCGCTCCACTCCTGTCCGTTCAATTCTCCCCCGTCCGCTGTAACCTCTCCACCAACCGCCTCCACGCCTCTGCAAACGGCTCTTCCAACTCTACGCTCACCCGCGCCGGGTCCGCACCCTCCCATTACAGCGGACTTTTAGAATTAACCGGATTCCCTCTTGCTCCCGTCCGTTCAATTCTCCCCCGTCCGCTGTAACCCCTTCACCAACCGCCTCCACGCCTCCGTAAACGGCTCTTCCAACTCTAACCTCACCCGCGCCGAGTCTGCACCCTCCCATTACAGCGGACTTTTAGAATTAACCGGACTCCCGCTCCACTCCTGTCCGTTCAATTCTCCGCTGTCCGTTGTACTACTTCCGCCAGCGCTGCTGCAAACGCCTCTTCCTCCATCTCCTCCCGCAACACGGCCAGATTGTCCCTTGCCTTCTCCGCATCCGGTGACCCCAGTTGCTCAAACAGCATTAACGCCTGCACGTACTTCTCCAGCGCCTCGCGGTAGCTCCCTTGCTCCCAGTGAATCCCCCCCAGGTTACCCAGCACGGAGGCTATTTCGAGCTTGGCTCCCAGCTCACCAAACGCTGCCAAGCTCTGCTCCCATTTGGCCTGCGCCTCCTCCAGGTTCCCCTGCTCCTGGTGAATCCTCCCCAACTGACCCAGAGACTGCGCAATCCCCCTCTTATCGCCCAGTTCCACCTCGATGGCCAGACTCTGCTCATATTTGGCCTGCGCCTCCCCCAGGTTCCCTTGCTCCTGGTGAATCCTCCCCAACTGATGCAGGGACTTCGCAATCCCGCTCTTATCGCCCAATTCCACCTCGATGGCCAGGCTCTGCTCATATTTGGCCTGCGCCTCCCCCAGGTTCCCTTGCTCCTGGTGAATCCTCCCCAACTGATGCAGGGCTTTGGCAATGCTACTCTTATCCTCCACTTCTCTACTGATCTCTAGGCATTCCTCATAACTCGCCTGTGCCTCCAGGTAATTTCCCTGGCCCAGATGGACGTTCCCTATATTGCCAAGCATATAGGCTACCTTACTTTTGTCGCCAATATCTGCAAAAAACTCTTTCACCTGCTCATATATCTCGAGGGCCATCTTGTAATCGCCCATGTCCTTATACACAATGGCCAAATTCCCCATGGCCACCGCTTTGCTCGTCCCCTCCAGCGTCTTGATGGACTCGTTCAACAGCTTGATGGTCAGCTCAATATGCCCCCAGCGCACCAGATAGTCATAGACGGCATCAACGATGTGCCAGGCTTCTCGGTACCCTCCCACCCGGTAGTAGTAATCCCGCGCCCGCAGCCAGTCGCCCAGGTCTTTGCTCTGTCGCCCCTGTAGCTCCCAGAACCGGGCCGCCCGCAGCAAGAGGGCGGTCTCGTCCTCGGCGGGTTCCCCGGCCAACTGCCGCCGGGCGTAGTC
Source organism: Anaerolineales bacterium (assembly GCA_004377365.1). GTDB lineage: Bacteria > Chloroflexota > Anaerolineae > E26-bin7 > E26-bin7 > E26-bin7. The sequence continues at coordinate 2,437 of SOHZ01000040.1, forward strand.
GCGCACCAGGGCGTGCATGGGGTAGACCACTTCGCCCTGACCTATCCCCTGGCGTGACAGCATCCCCCAGCCCAGCAGGGCCTTCAGTTCGGCGTCAATGGCGGGGCTGGCGTCATCCTCGTCCCCCATCATCCACTGCAATGCCTCGAGGGGCGGGGCCTCCTCCAGGATGCTGGCCCGCAGCAGCAGGGTCTGAGCCCGCGGCGGCAACTGGGCATAGATGCGGTTCAGCAGGGTGCGCTCGATCATCTCCCGCTCCACGTCCTCGATCTCCAGCCACACGTCGGCCACCCCCGTCACCCTCGCCCGCCGGGCAAAGACGTCAATGGTGTAGGGGTGGCCGCCCAGCTTGCCGTACAGCTCGCGCTTGGTCAGGGGCGGCACCTGGGCAGGTGTCCCACCTGCCCCTACAGGCGGTGGGGCACCGGTAGGGGCGGGTGTCCCGCCCGCCCCGGCAGGCGGCGGGATCACCGGCAGCGGGGCCAGCACGTCGTGGTTGTTCATGCACTGCACGGCCATGGGGAAGGGCAATTCGCCCAGTGAGATGTGCTCGATCTCGCCCGTCAGCCGTCCCCGCGCCGGGTCAAAGTCGTAGCGGGTAGTAAAGAGGAACCGGCTCCCCTGGGCCACACTCTTGACCAGTTGCTCAAAGAACTCGCCCAGCGCCGGGTCTGCAATCTCGTCCAAACCACCTCTCACCTCTTCACGTTTCACGTCTTCACGTTTCACGCTCTCACCCTCACGCACCGCTTGCCCTTTACCCAACACATCCTCAAAGTTGTCAAAAATGAGCAACAGCGGCACCTGGGTCAGGATCTGGGCCATAGCCCCCGTTTTGGACTCCAGCGGCGCGGGGGCGTGGATGACCTGGTTGAAAGCGTTGACCCCGGCCAGGTTGAGGAAGGCGTTCAGTTCGGAAAGGATGTCCTCGGGCCGGGTGGTGGCCGTCATGCGCACGGCCTTGACCCCGCGAAAGTTCTTGCGCAGCCTGGTCGCGGCGCGAGTGGCCAGCACGCTCTTGCCGATGCCTCCCAGCCCGTGGATGATAAAAGCCCGCTGCCGCCCGCTGGTGAAGCCGTGGCGGAGGCGGCGCAGCTCCCGCCGCCGCCCCACAAATCCCTTCTCCATCACCGAGACCGTGCTCCAGTCCACCGGCCTGTCCAGCCGCACTTCCTCGGCTTCAGGCCGCACCTGGGCCACGCTCACACAGCCCGGATCGTTGAGGAACAGCACCGCCGTGCTAAAGTCCACCCGCTCGCCGCCCTCCTCCCCTTTGGTCATTTGTAGGGCCTGTCCTGAGCCCAGTCGAAGGGCCAACCGTGCCTCGGTCAGGGCTACGTCCAGCGGTTTGTTATTGGCCAGCCCGGTGTAGAAGCGGTCGGCAAAGAGGGTGGCCGCCTCGTCCAGCACCGCATACTGCATGGCCAGCACCGCCGGCACCCTTTGCTTCAACAGACGGTGTGCCAGCCCGGCGTAGCCGTCGTTGTTGGCCGTCCGCGCCGACTGGCAGGCGCTGAGCACCACCAGCCGCAGCGAGGGATAGCCGCGCAGCAGGGCCGCGAACTCGTCGTTGGTCAGGGGCTGCATGTTGCCCTGCTCGTCCTCCAGCAGCAGCTCGCCCCGCTTCTTGGCCTCGTTGAAGACGCCGTGGCCGGTAAAGTGCAGGATGTCGTATTCCAGCTCGGAGAGATAGTCCTGGATAGTGTCCAGTGCGGCGTCCTCGCAAAAGTCAATGTCCAGCAACCTTTTGCGCTGGAGCTTGTCCAGGGCAGCCAGGATGACCTCTTGCTCCCGCTCGGTGTTCAGCACCCGGTGCTCGGGCAGGTCCAGCGGGCTGGAGACCACCACCAACATGCGCAGAATGTGCTCCAGGGGCCGCTTGTCGCGCCGGGCGATGCCCAGGGGCAGGCGGGAAAGGGGCGTCTCCCAGCGGGTCACCAGGAAACCGTCCCCGTCGTGCAAGAACTCCCAGGGCAGGTTCATCAATTCCGGCGCGCCCTCGTCCACGCGCACCCGCAGGCACAGGCCCATGTCGGCCTCCCGCGCTTCCTCCAACTGAGCGGTGAAGAGGGTGCCCACGTCGCCGCCCAGGGCCGCCTGGTACAGCATCCGCCCGAACTGGACGTGAAAGTCGTCCTTCACCAGCTCCTTGTGCAGCGAGTAGGCTTCCAGTCGCTGGAGTTCCTCGCGCATCTTCAGGGTGTCGGTGCGCAGGCTAAAAGCGTGCTCAGCCGCCCTGCCACTGTCGTCGCCGGGTACGTAAGCCACGAACTCGTGCTGTGCTGTCTTCTCCAGACAAAGGTCAAAATCCTGATGGGTGGTGGTCATTGCTTGCCCCTTAACAGCGAACTGGAGAATTTATCGAACTTTTTCGTTCAATTCTCTCGTTCGTTGTTGCGCTTACTAACCCGTATCACCTCTGGCTGCAAACTGACATCGTGGAAATTAGCCAGTAGGCCAATTTGGAGCTCCAATCGCTTCAGATACATCTTGAACTTTCTACGTTCGGCCTCATTGATACTCCCTAAAGCCACAGCCGCGACCAGAACCTTGTCATCCACGACCAGCAGACGACACTCTTGGTGGCCGATGAGCTCGCCCCGATAGGTGACCTCGATGCGCTTTACCGAAGCAACCGGGCGTCGGCGCCGTTGCAGTTCCGCCCAGGTTGCCCGCCGGTATACGTGATGCAAGAAGCCGGGCCCAAGGGTGCGATGGACCTCATACAAAGCCCCAAGCAAGTCGTGGATCAATTGTGGATAGAGCCAACCGTCATCGTCACGCAGCGGCACCTCCGGTGGAGCAATGCTGACCTTATCGCTGACATAGTTCGGGATGCGCCGGTACTCAAACCAGTCGCCGCCGAAATTCATCAGAATGCCCAACTTGTAGCCCGTCACCTTCAAGTAAGAAATCACCTGGGCAACATGCAGCGGTGTCAACTCGGGCTGTGCTTTCAATTCGAGGAGGATCCTGTCCGCAACGATCAAGTCGGGGTAGTAGAGACCCACCTGGGTATCTTTGTAAAAGACCGGGAATGGCTTCTGCCGATCGAGGGATAGCCTCTCGCGCTCCAGATCGCGAGTCATGGCCTCCTCATACAACTCTTCACGGAGTCCTGGTTGCAGCTCCCGGTAGACATCCATGTAGATACCCTGCACCACATAGCTCAGTTCAGGATAGATGATCTCAGTCACAGATGCCTCCTCCCAGTTGGATGACAACAGCGAACCATAACAACAGCAAACCATGGAATTCGATGAACATTACTTCTTCCAGGCATGTTCACCAATTCCCTTATCCTGTTCGTTCAATTCTCTTGTTCGTTGTATTCCCCTTGTTCGCTGTTGTAGGCCTTCACCAGTTCACTTGTCTCCCTCACCTCATCCTCCCGCAGCTCGGGATACATGGGCAGAGAGAGGATCTCGTCGGCACAGGCTTCGGTCACGGGGAAATCCCCCTGCCGGTAGCCCAGGTCGCGGTAGGCTTCTTGCAAGTGAATAGGAACAGGGTAGTGGATGGCCGTGCCTACCCCGTGCTCGACCAGGTAGCTTTTCAATTCATCGCGATGAGCACGATGAGGACAGCGGACGACGTACAGGTGATAGACGTGCCGACCATAGTCCATCTCAGTGGGTATGGCCACTCCACTGCCAGCCAGCAGCTCGTCGTAGAGCCGGGCCCGCGTGCGACGGGCTTTGTTCCATTCATCGAGGTGCTTCAGCTTTACCCGCAGGATGGCGGCCTGCAACTCATCCAGGCGGCTGTTGAGACCCTTCAGAGAGCTGACGTAGCGCTTCTCCCAACCGTACTGGCGCAATAGCCTGACCTTCTGAGCCAGCGATCCGTCGTCGGTGACTACCATCCCCCCGTCGCCGTAGGCTCCCAGGTTCTTGGTGGGGTAAAAGCTGAAACAAGCCACGGGGCCCAAAGAACCCACCCGCCGGCCCCTGTACTTCGCGCCGTGGGCCTGGGCGCAGTCCTCGACCACCGTGAGGCCATATCTTTGGGCAATCTCGAGGATGGGGTCCAGGGCCGCCGCCTGGCCGTATAGGTGCACAGGCACAATGGCTCTGGTCCGGGCTGTGATCCTCGATTCCAACTGGTCGGGGACGATGGTGTAGCTGGCGGGGTCAATATCAACAAAGACCGGCTGGGCCCCTGTCAGCTCGATGGCGGCCACGGTGGCCACGGCCGTGTGGGGCACGGTGATGACCTCGTCGCCCGGCCCCACTCCGCAGGCCAGAAGGGCCAGATGGAGAGCCTCTGTCCCAGAGCCGACTCCGATGCCATGAGAGAGACCGCAGTAGGCGGCAAACTCCTCCTCGAAGGCCTCGACTTCCTTCCCGAGAATAAACCAGCCGCTCTCCAGAACGCGGGCCACAGCCTCATTGACTTCGTCTTTAATCGTGTTGTACTGATCCTTGAGATCGAAAACGGGTATCACTACAATCTCCTTCAGGGCTTGATTTTTACTTCCCTCAGCAATACTCGATCTCCAATGATCTGGCCCTGCTCATCCGAGACAGGCAAACGCGGATAGCTGGGTTGGGCCGCATCGTACAAACCCACTTCAATGAGATATTCCCCAGGTGGGGCGGCAGGGTCCACCGGTATCTCGTACTCATCCGCGACCACCTCCCCTTGGAGCCAACCTGTAGTTGGGTACTGACCCCTATCGGGCACACTGTCTCGTTGGCCCCAGATGCGATTTTGCGCATCCAGAAAGTGAACAAAAACGGTGTAGCTGACATCCATCTCCTGCTGCGCTTGCCAGTAGAGGGTCAAGTGTAACACATCGCCGGGGGCAATCTCGTCCGTCTCCAGATCATAGCCCAGCAGCGACACCACTTTACCAAAATGGGCCGTCAGCGGGGTCTCGATGGGGGGCACCTCGAATTGCCGCCCGCGGCCCCGCACCAGCACCTGGCCCAGGGAGATGCTCTCCGAGGAAACGCCCCCCTCGGACGAGACCACCACGGGCAGGTAACTCTGGGCTTCCTCGTCATACAGCCCGACTCTGAGCTCATACACGGCCCGCGGGGTCTCAGGGTCTACCAACAGGTCAAAGCGATCCCGCACCACCTGTCCCGCCTCCCAGAGGCTGGTGGGATAGTCCCCGTCGAGAGCCTGACGGCTACCCTGGGGCCAGACCTTTCCTCCCTCATCCACCAGATAGGTAGACACCAGGTAATCCCTGTCCGGCCTGGCCGTCGCCCGCCAGTATAGGCTCACGTGGGCACTCTGTCCGGGGTTCAGAACCCGTTGGCTGACGTCGTAGCCGAGAAAGGCGAATGGGTCGCCCACTCTGGCCTGGAAGGGGTTGGGAATCCCCAGGCTGGCGGCCGGTGGGGGGATGGCAGCTTTCCTGACAGTGAGGGGCTCCAGTGTGAGGGCCGTAGCTACAGGCGAGCCATGTTCGTCCAGAACGGGAAAAGGCTGCCCCCTGTCCTGGTCGTATAGCCCCACTTTAAGGTGATAGCTACCAGGAGAGGCGTCCGGGGGGACAGATACATCCAGCCATTGCACCGCCATGTCCCCACCATACCAGTTGGAGGTCGGGTAACCGAAAGCGTCATCCTGGCCCCACAGGTAGCCCCGCCCGTCCACCAGGTGAGCGAAGAAGGAGTAATTGCGCCTGCCCCCCAACTCGCTGGGGATGCGGTAATACAGCACCAGACGCACCGTCTGGCCAGCCTGGACGCTTGAGGGCAGATCGTAGCCCAAAAGCTCCAGTTGACCGCCCAGGTTGGCTGCCAGGGGATACTGGGGTCGGACGGAGCGGAGGGCGCTCATCTCCGAGCCCCCCAGCCGATAGGCGAGGAAAGCCAGCCTCCCCTGGGGGTCAAGGGCTTCCTTTGTTGGAGACAGGTGGCCGAAGAAACGCTCCAGCATCTCCTTGTCTAGCAAGCTGGTAGCAGGAAAGACATAGGTCACATCTCCCGGCAGGGCCTCGCTGGGAAAGACTAAAGCACTGCGCCCGTTGAACCACTTGACGGACCGCCCCCGGCCGAGGGCAAAGAAGAAAGCTTCCTGATCCAGATCGGCGGCGAACTGCGCTGATATGCAGAGCATGCCCTCCTGGTTTTGCCCCGCCAGGTATCTGGCCGCCTCAGCCAAATCGGCCCGGTAAATGGTGCGCACATCCTCGTGGTTCGCCCAGACGATGAAATAGTCCCGATAGACCCACCAGGCGTTGAAGGCCAGCACGACGACAACGCTGGCCGCCAGCAGTCCCTCGGCAGGCCGTCCCCACCGTCGGGCGGCCCACCGCCACAGCGCATCCCAGGTCAGGGCAGGCAGGGCGTAGATGGCAGTGATGGCCCCCAGGGCCCGCAGGGTCGAGGGCGCCGGGGGGGTGCTGGCGCTGATGGCCAGGTTGACGGGCATCCAGATCAGAAGGAATCCATACTCCGGTCTTTTCAGCCTCACCAGGGCGATGCCGATTCCAACGTAGAACAGCAAGGCACTGAAGCCATCAAAGACCGGGCGCCCAGCCAAATTGTAGCGCCACTCGGGGTCGCCCTGGAAACCGAACATCCCCGCCACGGCCACGGTGTCCTTCAGCACCGGAATGGGATCACCGTTGGCCAGAGCGGCCAGGTGTGAACTAAGTCCCCTGACCCGGGTCGTGGAAGCCATCGTGTGGTGGATTACATACCATGCCTCGGGCACGGTAACCAGAAGGGTCACTACCAAAGTCAGAACGATGCTCTGCCATCGCCGGCGCAGCAGGTCCTTCTGGAAAATGCAAAGATAGACCACGAAACAGAGCAACGTGACCAGCACCAGGGGGCTGGAAGTATAGGTGTAGAAAGCTCCCCCCAGGAACAGGCCAGCTCCCAGGAACCAGCCCTTGCCACCCCGTTGGAGGCCCAGCCAGAAGAGGTAGTAGCCGATGGCCTGCATCATGGGCAGGCTGATGGCACGCAGCCCCACCCGACTGTCAAAGATGTGCCAGAAAGAAATGGCTAGCCCCGCTGTGGTCAGCAAGGCCACCCGTTGCCCAAAAAGCTGCCGGGCCAGCAGATAGCTAAAAACCAGATGGACAAGCCCGCAGAGAATGGAGACGATACGAATGGCAAAGAGGGTGTGGCCAAAGATGAGAAAGGAGAGGGCCACCAGATACATGTAGAGGGGTTCATTCCCCTGATTCAGGTCGAAGAAGATGGGCCACTCCCCGTTGAGGATACGGATG
>SOHZ01000055.1 GCA_004377365.1 Anaerolineales bacterium
GAATAGAGCAGACAGAGAGCGGGCACAGGTGACCAAGCAGGAGGCGGTGAAGCCGAGACCCAACCTGTCTGTAAATCGGTTAGCTTTACTGAGGTGACGATTGCGCTACAAATTCGATTGGGATTCCGCAAAAGAAAAAACGAACGTCCGTAAACACAAGGTATCTTTTCGTAGAGCAGCGACGGTGTTTCGCGATCCGAACCAGCTTTCCATCTACGACAAAGAGCACAGTGAATACGAGGATCGTTGGATAACAATCGGTATTGACGGTGGTGGTGTCTTGCGGGTTGTCGTGCACGCGTTCAAGCAAATCGAAAGTTTGTGCGAAATTCGCATCATTTCAGCGCGCAAAGCAACAAATAGAGAGGCAAGACAGTATAGAGAAGGAATCGAATGAAAGCGGAATACGATTTTTCCAAAGGTGAACGAGGCAAATTCTACCATCCCGATGCTGTGTTCAGCTTTCCAGTTTACCTTGAGCCAGACGTGAGTGACTTTATGAGCCAGTTGGCAGATGAAAAAGATGTTGACATTCAGGAGTTAGTCAACGAATGGCTTAGGGTAAATATCAAGCTGGTTCAGAGTGTACAGCAACGGGATTGAGCAGGATCGCGTCATAGCTCTATCTGTGCTTGAAGAATAATTTGAGTGTGGGTGGATGTCCCCATCCAACATGGGGCTTCGAAAGGTACTGAGCCTCGTGACCAAAGGCAACCGGCCTCTGGATCAAAGGCAGTGGGCCTTAAGGACAAGGCAATGGGCCTTTGGAGCAAGGGCAGTGGGACTTTGGCCAAAAGATCAACGCGAGTTTGGTGCAAACTCAACTGTTTCTATGGTTCCGATCCCGGTCATAGGTGGCTCTGTAGCAGTAACTGTCCTAGAGTGGTGCGAGAATAAGGGCATTTTGTTTTACTTGGTTGAACCACATACGGGGGCTAGACGAGGATATGCGGATGTAGACTACGTATATTTTGAAAAGCCTTAAGCCGTCCTGATCACAGGTCGGCTCTTTGTGAACACAGCCAAGTTCGCTGTTGCTGCGTTCTGAGCCTGCGGTGTCCTGAGCCCTGTTGAGGCAAGCTGAATGGGAAAAAAAACGGGTGATTTCAAACCCAACATCCTCGCCTTTTGCTGCAACTGGTGTTCCTACGCCGGCGCAGACCTGGCCGGCGTATCCCGTTTGCAGATGCCCTCGGATTTTCAGGTCATACGGGTGATGTGCTCGGCCCGGGTGTCGCCGGAGTGGATCATCAAAGCCCTGGCCAACGGGGTGGATGGGGTGATGGTGCTGGGCTGCCACATAGGGGATTGCCACTACATCAGCGGCAACCATCGGGCCAAGAAGAGATTCGCTCTGTTGAAAGAAATGCTGGGATACCTGGGCATCAACCCCGGCCGGCTGTGTGTGGATTGGGTCTCGGCCTCTGAAGGGGCCCGATTCCAACAGATTGTGACCGAGTTTGTCGAGACTGTCAGAGAGTTGGGACCTCATCATGGATCAGAAGGTTAGTCAGCAACTGTTCTCCAAAATGAGCCGGGATCCCTATGCCCGGTTCATGGGGATTGAGCTGTTGGAGGTGAAGCCAGGCTACAGTCGGCTGAGCATGACCGTCGGGGAGCACCAGGTCAATTTCCACGGTATGCCCCATGGGGGAGCCATCTTTTCCCTGGCCGATGCTGCCTTCGCTGCGGCCAGCAACTCCCACGGCCAGACAGCCGTGGCCCTCACCATGAACATCTCTTTCCTCTCAGCGGTGCTGGTGGGGACAAAGCTCCTTGCCGAAGCTCAGGAGGAAAAACTGGGCCGGCGCACCGCTCTTTATCACATGACAGTCACCACTGAAGGCGGCGACCTGGTGGCCTCCTGCCACGGGATGGTATACCGCAAGAAAGAGTGGTTTATTGAGGGTGAAGATGCAGGACCTCGTTCAGAAGGTATGTGACATAGTCGGCCAACTGTTGGCCAGTGGGCAGGTGGATAGTGTGCTTGGCCTGTGCGAGCAGCATGGCGGCGTTGGGCCGTGTCTTTTCCAGAGCGAAGACGACCTGGCCACGCTGGTTCTGGAACCTAAATATAATCTGGCTGACATCTGCAAACTGATCCAGACCAGATTCCCCGATGGTCGGCTGGGCGTGGTGGTCAGGGGCTGCGACGAGCGGGCCCTCATCGAGATGTCCAAACGCGAGCAGGTGGACCTGGATAGGCTAGCCCTGATAGGGCTAGCCTGCACGGAAGCCCAGGCCATAGAATGCCGCTGCCGGCATCCATACCCTCAGCGGATTGACGTGGGAGAGAAGGTGGAAGGCGTGGCCCCAACCGTTGACGAGAACGTGCGGCAGTTGTTGGAGCAGAGTTTCGATGAGAGGATGGCCTTCTGGCACCGCGAGTTCTCCAAGTGTATCAAGTGCTACGGATGTCGCAATGCCTGTCCAGTCTGCATCTGCGACGAGTGCATCCTTGAAGATGAGTTGTGGGTCCAGCCGGGCGTGGTGCCGCCGGATTATGCCTCCTTCCAGTTTATCCGTGCCTACCACATCAGCGACAAATGCATCGGCTGCGGCGAATGTGAGGCCGCCTGCCCTGTGGACATCCCTCTGACCAGGTTATACGCTCTGGTGCGGGAGACAGTCAAGGCACTGTTCGACTACGAGGCGGGCGCGGATGTGGCTGAGCCATCGCCGCTGGCGACGACTCTGGAGGAAACGCCGATCCTTGAGGTTAGTGAATGAGCAATCGGCACTGTTGCGCCACAGGCGGGCAGCTTCCCGGAGTTGTTCTCCGGGCATTAAGATAAGGATCGCATTTCATTTGTCACCCTGAGCCCTTCGACTACGCTCAGGATAAACTCCGCGAAGGGTCT
>SOHZ01000517.1 GCA_004377365.1 Anaerolineales bacterium
AACGCTTACCCCCTGTTTCCTTGCCCCTTTGTCCCCTCCGTGATACGCTCACCTGGTTCCCAATATAAGCACACCTTCTTCAAGTTTTCAATGCCTTCAGAACCTTACTGATCGAATAGCGCACCCGCACGGATCACCAGGACGCAACATGGGAACCGGGCAAGCAGCGTTCGTCTCACGACAGTTGACCAGTGGGCCAAAAGCAAAAAGCCGCCCTGTGATCAGGGCGGCTAGGGTCCCATCTGTCGCAGCGATGGGCTACGACGGCTCGTCTGACGAGAACGGAATGGCCCTGGTGAGCAGATTACTTCTTGCCCAAGATGCCTCCTAGGCCCTTGGCTAGATCTTGCACGCCCTTTGCCGCACCAGCGCCACCCAACACGCTGTCAATTTGACCAGCTATGGGAGCCGGCAGCTTTTCCTTGAGAAAGCCAATGACTACTTGCACCGCCATCCTGGACATCTCTTCGGAAAGACCGGTCTTTTGTGAAACCAGCTTGACCAATTGGTCCACCTTTCTCACCTCCTCTCTGTTTCTGTATCACTGGCGGTAACCGTCTAGTGAAGGTTCGCCTCAAACCGACAAGATCATTCACCACAGAGAGCGCAGAGTACGCCGAGATTCTTCTTTCTCTCCGCGCCCTCAGCGGGCTCTGCGGTAAGATCTTGCTCTGTTTGTAAAGAATTTGGGGCGCCAAGGAGTTCAGGGAGGGGAAGCCTCCGTGAACGGTTACTACGCAAGAACAACACAAGCCAACCCCCTCCTGATCCACGGAGAAGATTGGCTCTCAATGTCTCATGCACTCACCTCCCACACTAACTACTGTCTGCGATGAGAGCAACGATGACGAATATGGATCAATCCCTACTGCTATTATACTACACAACTAGCCAAATGTCAATGCCTGTTCCGGCAAGTGACCCGTTCGTCACTGCTCTTGCCGGTGTTTTCGGCGTTGAGGATGCGGCCCCGAAATGTGCCTGGTGCGTTCAGGGCGTACTTTGACCTTGACCTCGATGTCGCCGTTGAAACGGGAGTCGGAGATGGTGTCGGCGTGGAGGTGGTATCGGTGGCGTCGCCGTAGGTGTGGGTTAGGGTTCCCAAAGACCTGACGACCCGCTGTCAAGTGCTCCATCCCAGTTCTTCACCACGATGGGCAAGTAGTAGTAGACATATCCACCCGTTAGAACAGAAGAGACCTCGTCAGTGTCGTTGGTGCCATCGCCATCGGGCTGAGCAGTGGTGATGTAAGCAGTGTTGGTCAAAATGGCGGTCCAGGCCCCGGTTTGAGCCGAGGTCACCTGAGCGGTGATGGTGATGACGCCGCCCTGTCCATAGCTCAAATCCTGCACCTCCCAGGTGTAAGGCGGCGCAGCAGCGGTAGGCGTGACTGTAGCCCCGCTGGAAGTAAAGATGACGTTGGTCAGGCTGATGGGCTGGTAAATGTCGGTGATGACCACCCCGGTGGCCGTGATATGGCCTTGGTTGGCAAAGGTCAGAGTATAAGTCAGCCAATCCTCAGGCCGTAAAGATGTGGTGGGCGTGACCGCCTTGGTAATCGCCACGTCGGCGGACCATACAATGGTGTTCACCGGGCCAGTGGTGTCACTCACTCCCTCACTACAGGTAATGTCCGCCGTGTTGGTCAACACCGCCCCGTCAGGCAGAGGACTGTCCACCTTGGCAGTGATGACGATGGCATAGTTGTCTGACGGACTCAAGGCCTCAGTGTACCAACCCCAATAGCTCCCGCTGCCACCACTGGGCGCAGGATTAGACCCGTCAAAGCTCACGTTGCCGTCAAAGGTGTCAGTGATCCACACCCCGCTGGCCGTCATGTTGCCGCTGTTGGAATAAACGATGGTGTAGGTCAGCACATCCCCCGCATTGACCGGATCGGGATCATCGGTCTTGACGATGTGCAACGTCGGCGTACTGACCACTGTGGTGGTCACAGGGCCGGCGGTGTCACTCACCCCCTCACTGCAGGTGATGCCCGCCATGTTGGTCAACACCGTGCCGTCAGGCAGAGGACTGTCCACCGTGGCAGTGATGACGATGGTCTGGTTGTCTGACGGACTCAAGGTGTCAGTGTACCAACCCCGATGGCTCCCGCTGCCACCACTGGGCGCAGGGGTAGACCCGCCAAAGCTCACGTTGCCATCAAAGGTGTCAGTGATCCACACCCCGCTGGCCGTCATGTTGCCGCTGTTGGAATAAACGATGGTGTAGGTCAGCACATCCCCGGCATTGACCGGATCGGGATCATCGGTCTTGACGATGTGCAACGTCGGCGTGCTGACCACCGTGGTGGTCACAGGGCCGGTGGTGGCATACACGCCGACCGAACAGGTGATGCCCGCTGTGTTGGTCAGCACTGTGCCGTTATCCAACGGGCTATCCACGTCAACCACCAGGGTGATGCTCAACAACTCGCCAGGATCCAAAGTGCCGACGTCCCAGGTGATGACGTTGCCAGAGCCGATGGTACCTCCATCCTGGGGAGGCGTGGCCGTGCCCGTGATGATGTCAGCCGGCAGTGTGTCGGTGATCACCACGTCTGTAGCGCCACCCTGGCTGGTATTGCTGTAATAGATGGTATAGGTCAGTTGCTGGCCAGCCGGAACGGGGTCGGGCTCGTCCAGCTTTAGAATGTGCAACTCGGGCTGGATCACGTAGATCGTTTGGGTGAAGATATCGCCGGGACAACTGCCAGAGACCGTTTGGGTCACTACATAAGTGTCTACGGACGAGTAGGTGTGAGTGACCACCGAGGTGGGACCCGTAGTCGCTGTGGTCACCCCGTCGCCGAACTCCCAGGCGTGGGTAGTGCCTATGGGGTCAGTGTAGGTGTCGGTAAAGGTCACTACCGAGCTCACTGAGACCGTTATGCCCGGTGTGGTGGTGAATTCGGCCGTCAGCCGGTCCACCGTCACTGTGTTGGAGGTGCTCACTGTGGGTGTTACTTCAGCGCTAGCCAGGGCTGTGGCTGTGATGACGATGGGATCACCGTTGTTCCACACACCGGTGGGTGAAACCACCAGCGTCTTGGACTCGGCAGCTCCCTCGTCCAAGGCCGAGTAGGTCCAACTCACCCAGTTCTCCTGGCTGATACCCCCATCTGTCGAATAGGTGATGACGTTGCCGGGCAACTCGGCGGTCACGCTGAAAGGGTTGGCGGTGTTCATGGGCGCTCCGCCCGCATTGGACACGGTGATGGTATAGGTCACCAGGTCCCCTGCACAGACCGTCGCCCCCTGGCTGGGAGTGATGCTCACCCCATAAGCTGGCGCTCTGACTGTGGTGGCGTAAGTGTGAGTCTCGGTGTACTGACTCCCATTGTACAGGAAAAAAGTTTGGGTGTCAGTAACCACCGTCCTGTCTGGCACCGCCTGTAAAATGTACAACTTATAACTACCCACATAGCTGTCGTTTTCAGGGACAGGGCCAGGCCAGTTCGCGAAGTACATCGGTGGCCCACTACTAAACGCCCAGTTGCTGCCTGTCTCGAATACGCCTTCGTCCCAGTTGGAAACACCGATAGCCAGGGTAGGCCGGGTAGGGGTGATGCGCATGGTGCCGGTGGGGATAGAGCTGCCCGTTTGGTTGGTGATGGTCATCCAGTATGTTAAATCAATCTTTGCCTGAGAGCCATACCAATACTGAGAGGTGGTCGACGGATAGCTCTTGGTGATGGTGATGAAACCCATAGGGCTCACCGGGACGGCGTAGGCCAGGGGGAGAGGATTGGAAAAGGGCGCTGCCAGAGCATCAAAAGGGGCTGCGACCTCCTCGGCGATGGGGACGAGGGCGTCCAAAGGAGGCGGCACTTCACTCAACAACGAGGTGACCACCTTGCTGGGAGCGGGCAGGCCGAGGGGTACCATCTGTAAGAGAAGAGCCAATACGGTGGCCAGGGAGAGAAGACGCTGTATGTGTCGCTTTCTCTTTGAACCACCAGGCATGGCCATAAGGCCATCCAGCATCACACTGAACAGTCTGCTCAGGTAAGCCTGCCCTTTTCTCAGACAAAATTTCATAGGATTGAGGCCCATAAACGATTTCATCGGACCGTCCCCTACTTCTTAACCAACCGCATCAAGAAAGGAATCAAAACAGCGACGATAACGATTAGCCCTATCAACAACCCTGCCCAGCCGAAAGATGGTCTGAAAGACGATGCCTGAGAAGCACTGTCTTCCTGGGGCGTGGGTGAGAAAGTCGGTGACGGCCTGGCTGTCGGCGGTCCAGGTGTCGGGCCAGGTGTGGATGTGGCCGTCGGCGGCACTGGCGTGGGGAGCGGCGTGGTCGTCGGCGGCATCGGCGTGGGCGTCGGGGTAAGCGCGGGAGTAGGCAACAACACCTGCCTCGTCACCACCTCACCAACCATTGCATCCCAACCCTCGGCCATGACCCGGCAGCCCTGGCTGACGATCGGCTCGGCGTTAGTCGCCTCTGTCCGCACCACAAAGCGCAGATGTGATACCTGGCCAGGGGCCAGGGGGCCATTGTGTGTCCACACGATTTCTAGCCGCTCTCCCGGGAGTGGTGTTTGTATCCACCAGTCGCCATCCCGACCGCTGACCAGGACCAAGGTCGTATGCAGGGGCACCACATCCGTCACCACCACCCCGGTCAATGGTACGTGGCCTGTGTTGGTGATGGTGATGATGTATGTCAGTTCCTCCCCTGCCACTACTGGATCGGGGCCAGCGCTTTTGCTAATGGCCAGGGGAGGACTCTGCGCCTCAACCGCCGAAGGAACAAGAGGCATCGCTACCAGCAAAATGAGGGCCAGAATGATACCGATACTATTATACACTATTTTATGTTGAGAGTCAATGAACATAACAGGGCTATTCAACTGTTGCAGTAGGCCCATAAGGAAGCCACCATCGGGATGCTATACTCCGTCACGGCATGTATTCCGGCACAGCAGCACCAGCAGTAGTTGCAGATAGCGCGGTTCGGCAGGCCCTCCGACTGGGCTACGCTGGTCTGGGGCCATGGAACTATTGGGCCCCTTTTCTGAGTAAGAAGAACGGGATGGCTAGCCCACCGGCTACGCTAACCAAGAAAAAGCCTGCCGTAGAGTATGCTGAATTGAATCCAAGTACCAAACCTACTATCAGCAAAGCAAAGGCAATGTGGGAACCAATTAATATTCTAAACACAAGAAAAGACTCATCAATGGTCTGTTTTAGCTTTCTAGCCTGGTGTCGCTGTTTTCTTAGTTCTTGCGCTTTTTCCCCAAGTTGATCCAAGTGAATCATTAGTCCGATGGCTGCTATAGAATAGGATGCAATAGCCACCACCAGATACGACCACGAAATATCCCATTTCTTGGCAAAAGCAACTCCGAGCATAACCAAAATGGCCGCTACTGCGAATACTCCGTGGGGATTAATTCTCAGTTTGATTCCTGTCCTTAGCATTGCTTTCACCCTCCTGCATGACTATCTTGACAATGTCACATTCGCTGCCGCAGCGCAACAAAGGATGTCATTGCGAGCGTAGCGAAGCAATCTCCTGTATTCAACATGTAAGCAACGGTGGAGATTGCTTCGTCGCTTCGCTCCTCGCAATGACAACAGTCCTAATTTGACATTGTCGAACTATTCAGAGGTAAGGAAACGATGGGTACTGTACCCGAACTGTGCAAACAGACTCTTAATCGAGGAGTCCAACCGTGCTCTGCTCACCGTCCGGCTGGCACGAACCTTAAAAAGCTTGGTCAATGCTTACAACTACTATACCACATAACGAGTCAAGTGTCAATACCTGGCTGGTGAATTGAACTGGAGTGGACGGGCAGATACCACAAGAGACCTCAGCAAGTCACGTGAAATAGAGCGACGACCTTGCCTTCCGCTTTGTTCCAGGCCCGAATTGCCTTGGGAGTAGCCACCAGCTTTACCCGACAGCCGCGCTTCTCCAGATATTTCTCGGCCTCATCCGACAGCCGCACGAGATCATGTTGACCGGTCCCAATGACCAGCAACTCTGCCCCTTTTTCGTAGACGTACTTGGCCTCGTCCAGCGAAATGGTATGTGAGGTGCCATAGACCTTTTTGGACAGCTTTTTCTTGCGCTTCTTGACCGAGCCGTCCAACTTTAATATGACATCGTTTCCGATCCTCCGACCATCAATGGTGATCGAGCCAAAGGTCGTGGCCTCAATTCTCGGCTTCATTCTGTGTCACCTTCCACGGGTGAAGCTTTCATTTCGCCAGCTTGCGGGCTGCCTCCAGCAGGGCCGCGCTGACGGTTTCAATGTCCCCCACCCCGTCCACCTCCACCAGCAAGCCCGCCTGGCGATAGTAGTCAATAAGGGGCGACGTTTGCTGGTGATAGACCTCGAGGCGCGCTCGCACCGTCTCCGGCTTGTCGTCGTCTCGCTGGTACAGCGCCCCACCGCAGGCGTCGCACACCCCTCCCTTAGCCGGTGGGCTGAAGACGGTGTGATAGGGCGTCTGGCACTGGCGGCAGATCCAGCGGCCCGACAGCCGGCGCACCAGTTCCTCGTCGGGGACTGCGATGTAGAGCACCCCATCCAACCTTCGGCCCATGTCAGTGAGCATCCTGTCCATGCCCTGGGCCTGAGCCTGGTTGCGAGGGAAGCCATCTAGGATAGCGCCCTGGTCACAATCGGGCCGCTGCAGCCGATCCCGTACCATGGCGATGGTCACGTCGTCGGGCACCAGATTGCCCCTGTCCATGTACTTCTTGGCCAATAGGCCGAGTTCTGTCTCGTTCTTCAGGTTTTCACGAAACAGGTCGCCGCTGGCCACGTGGGGCAGCTCTAGTTCTTCTTCCAATCGCTCCGCTTGGGTACCTTTGCCAGCACCGGGCGGGCCGAGCAAGACAAGATACATTACAATTCTCCCATACGCTGATGGCGCTCCCCTTGACCGGCTGGGCAGCGCGTGGCTATCATTCCGCTCCGGCAGCCTGGCGGGCGAAACACGCCCCAGGCTGCCGGAGGGACCTAGGCTGGACAATCTTTCTGCTGGGGAAAGTCGGGTTACTTCTTTTTCTTCTTGCCTTTACCCTTCTTCTTGGCCCCCTTCTTCTTGCCCTCGCCTTTCTTCTTGGCCTCTTTCTTCTTGCCTTTGCCCTTCTTCTTGGCTTCTTTCTTCTTGCCCTCGCCTTTCTTCTTGGCTTCCTTCTTCTTGGGCTTGGCTCCCTCGATCTCCTTCTCTTTCTTTTCCTCCTTAGCCATCTGGGGCTCCTTTCTGCTCTCTGAGCTCTCTGAATCCGATAAGGCTACTGGAGGGGGCTCTACCTGAGCCTCCGGCCCCCCGACCTCTTCGGCCACTACAGCCGCTTGCTCAACCTCTGCCTCTTCCTCGACCTTGGCTTCCATGATTTCCTCCACTTTTTGCTCAGTCATAGGCTCTCCTTTCTGCTACTCGAGTTCTTGACATGACAGGAACACTGAAACAATCCCACACCTCAACAAGTGACGTGTAGGACAGCAGCCACCTTCCGCTGATTCCGAAGCTCTCTGTAGGTCTCACAGGCCTTGGCCGTCTTGAAAGCACGCACTTTTATGCCCCTTGCCTTGAGCCGCTCCTCTGTTTCGGGAAGCACCCGCATGTTCTTCACGCTGCCCTGACCAATCACCACGACCTCCGGAGCCATCTTAAGGACGATCTTCACATCTTGGGGATGCAGGACGTGTTCTTCCTTGCGCTGCCAGTCTCCCACCACCCCATCGGGCAAGATGATCACATCGGATCCGTAGGTCTGGCCATCCACCACAATTTGGCTCTCAGCCCCTGCATCCCATCACAACACTGAGACGGCCAGCGCCAATTTATGGCGCACCTCGGAGCGATTGAAATGTTGCCACGCTTCTGGGAAGGAATCCATCAGTTCCCGCAATTCATTCTGCTTGGCCACCAGATAACTGGTCACCCCACTGACGTTGATTCGCTCGCGCTGCTCTGCCCTGGCCCACCCATCGAGGAAGCCGACCAGCAAGCCACAAGCCACGTCGGCATCGTGCAGGTTGCCTAAATGATCCTGGATGGTCACCACCTCTCTAATCACATCCTTCGCTTCCGGGCCCAGTACCTCCTGGAAGAACTCTAGAGAATAGCGCAATCGCTTGCAGTCAATCCGCAAGGCGTGGAGTGTCTCTATGGGCGCGCCCTCGATCACAGTCTCATAGCCACGCACGACTTGGTAGCGGTCGTAGACCAGAGTCGGCACCAAGTGGCAGACCCGATAGGGCAGCGGCTTATCAGCAGGCACCGGCAGAGCGCCTGCCCCTTCGGTGAGCAGGAACTGGCCAAAATCGCGGACGAATTGCTGATATTTCTTGCCATCCAGGTACTCGATCATCCGAGCCCGCGCCGCCTCACGCTGTTCCCGCCAGTTGGTCAGAAGCGGATCGAGGTTGGACCGCTCTTCCTCCGGCAGCCCGCCCAGGTATCTCTGAGCCTTCTCCATGAAGACATCCAGGTCGCGCACGCTGCCCAGCGCCCCTCCGGTGCGTTTCAGCCCCTTGAGGAAAGGCTTGAGGACGTCCGGGTCGAAATAGGGGCTAAAGACGCGGAAGGCGGAGAGCATACGGCGGGTGGCGACGCGCATGTCGTGCAGTTCCTCGATATCCTCTCCCAGCCGTGTGCCTGGTTCATGCCCCAGCATCCGCCCGAAGTGGAAACGCCACACTTTGCGCCCGGCCTCGCTCATGGCATCATCGGGCAGGACGCCGGGGGCCTTCAGCTTCTTCCTGGGCAGCGCAGCCTCGGGTTCGGCCACCTCCTCTGGCTGAACCCAGATCACAGGCTCCCCTTCGACTACAAAGCGCAACTGGACGTCGAAGAGATGATGCCACAGATCCGCTTTCTCCTGAGCGCGGGCCGCGTCCTCCCCGGCGTAAGATCCGGTGACAGGCACTTCAATGACCTGGGAAGACCTTTCAGCTTCGCTCAGGGCCGAGGTCTGGCTCTGGGAATAATCGAGGCCATCGGCCACGCGGATCAGAGCAGCCATGGCCAGAGTGTCATCTTGAACCTCAGGCGACAGAGCAGTGAAAGACGGTTCCTTCTTAAGCCGCTTGGGCTTGAACTTTTTGCGATGGAAGGCGGTGGTGCAAGCCACCATCTGCTGCCCGACTTTTTCCAGTTCTACCAACCGGTGTTCAAGGATAATGTCTCGACCGACGGTGTGGTGCTTTTCAGGGTAGGAGGCAAAGCCCACGTTGTGTAGGATGGCGGCCGTCTCCAGCAGATCGCGTCGTTCGGGGAGCAGGCCATGCACCTCGGCCGTCAGGTCGAACAGGGTCAGGGCCAGATCAGCCACGTGCCGGGCGTGGGCCATGTCCACATCGTACCGCTGGCACAACTCCTCTACGGTCACTTCCGGCACCTCAGCCGCCAATTCGACGACCGGCTCAGCAGGAGCCTCCTCCGCCGGAAGCGGCTCGGCCGGTGTTGATGCCGCCGCCAACAACTCGGCCGGGAAGACGTCCATCCGCTCTCGCCCAAAAGCTCGCAGCCAGTAGCGCACTCGTCCGGCAGACAATCCCACCTG
>SOHZ01000672.1 GCA_004377365.1 Anaerolineales bacterium
ATTTCCTCTTGTACGGCGATGACGTCCTGTATGGCCTCGTGTCCCAGGCGTAGCGCTTCCAGCATCACCTTCTCGGGCACCCCTCTGGCGTCAGCTTCGACCGTCAGAATGGCCTCGGCCGTGCCGGCCAGGCGCAAATCGATGGTGCTGTGCTGCATTTCGAGGGCGATGGGGTTGAAGACGTACTCCCCGCCGATGTAGCCGACCCGCACCGCGCCTACCGGTCCGTTGAAGGGGATATCCGAAATGGTCAAAGCCGCCGAAGCGCCGATGATGGCCAAGATATCCAGGTAGTGTTCCTGGTCGGCCGAGAGAGCGGTGATGATGACTTGGATTTCGTTGCGCCAACCTTTGGGGAAAAGGGGTCTGAGGGGACGGTCCGTGAGGCGACAAAGGAGAATGGCCGCTTCGCGGGGACGGCCTTCGCGTTTAAAGAAACCACCGGGGATTTTACCCGCTGCGTAGAGCCGTTCTTCATAGTCCACGATGAGGGGCAGGAAATTAATCCCCTCGCGTGGTTCCTTCGAGGCTGTGGCTGTGGCCAGGATCATGGTGTCACCGCAGCGCACGGTGACAGCCCCACCAGCCTGACCGGCCAGCTTGCCTGTTTCGAGGCTAATGGAGTGTTTCCCAATAGCCGTGGTGAATGTGTGTGACATATTAAGTTTTACCTCCAGGTCAGGGGAGGCCTTGGAGGTCAGGGACTGGGGAGTGAATCCTATTAGCCAGTTAGGATGCACTCCCCAATTCCTGAACCTCCGGCCTACCCTGTGTATTTTAGCGCCTATCGCTCGTGGCTCATCGCTTCATTTAATTATAATTAATACGCGACAGGCGATACGCGATGAGCTCACATTAAACGAGTAGATGGTCAACTGTCCCCATCTACTCGTCTGTGCCCCGTCTCTATCCCTTAACGCAGACTCAGAAGCTCTTTGATCTCTCTATGACGCTTCGGATCTTTGCGCTCCAGATACATCAGATGGCGACGGCGTTGCCCGACCAACTTGAGCAAGCCGCGACGGGAGTGTTTGTCCTTCTTATGCACTTTGAGATGCTCGACCAACTGATTGATCCGGGTGGTCAAAAGCGCGATCTGCACTTCAGGCGAGCCGGTGTCTGTCGGATGAACCTGATGGTCTTTGATTATGGGCTCCTTTTCACTCTTCGAGAGTGGCACAACCGGCCTCCTTTCCTCATGGTCGAGGCAGCTATGCGTTCAACGCTGTCTCATTCGTGGTTATTATATCACATTTATAGTGAATTGGCAAATCCTAATAATAGGGCCAAACCAGGGCTTCCATCACCTCTGAGGGGTGTACCTTGCGAGAGAGACGGTAGTAGACGATGTATTCGAGAGGTGGAAAGGCTTTTTTTTCGTAATTGACGCCCATCTTTTGGAATCTTTTTTCCAGAGGCGGCGTCTGCTTCCAGCCTGGGTTAAAGATGATGTAAGCAGGTGGGACCTCGGCAGCCTCGACTTGATGGCCGTATTTAGGGATGCGATCCATCCTGTACAGGATATCGGTGTAGTCGAAGGTGATCACCCGCTCCTGGGTCTCGAACATCAGCCGGAAGCCGATCCAATGGTTGGTGTAGATGTAGCGGATGCCCTCACTGTCGAGGAAATCTATCAGGGCTTTGTTAGAAGCCGGCAGGGGCACGTTCTCAAAGACCGAGCGCATGGTGTCCACCGGATCAACGGACAAGTTGCTCCACAGATTCACTGCCAGAACGAGGCTGACAAGGGTCATTGCTAGGGGGCGACTGAAGGACCTCAGTCGCCAGATGAAGGCCGCCAGCAGTATGGGCACGACGCTGTAAAAGGGCATCAGGTAATGTGTCAATATCCCCGAATCAGGTATAATGACCGAAAAGTTGCCTTTGGTCAGGGAGGCCAGAATGAAGACGAAGGGAGCCAAGATAAGGGTGACCGCCAGCACGATGGCCGGGTTGTATCGCCGTGCCAACAAGTCCCGTCCCACCAGCCATAAGGAAATCAGCATGGCAGCCAGGTAGAGCGGTATCACTACAAAGGCGGCTGTGATGACCATTTCTCCCTTGATGGGTCGGAGCCCCCAAAAGGTGGGCAGGGCGTCAGTGATGAAGTAGCTCAGGGCCGCTTTGAAGTAGTGCCAGAAGGCCTGGGCTGACACGACCCCTTCCAGGATAAGGTTGGCCGTAGTGTCCTGGGAACGGCTCAGGATAGCCAGGAAGAGGGGCAGGCCACCCAAGGGGCAACTGACGGCGAAAGCCGCCAACCCGACCAGACCCACCCTTTTGGCTCTGGCCAGAAGGAGCAGGATCACTGGCCCCAAATAGTAGAAATACTGGGGATTGACCCACAGGCCCAGACCGCTGAGGAAACCGAGGCCCAGAGTTGCTTTCCATGGCCTCTTATCCTGGGCTCGATGAGACAGGATGCGTTGCAAAAGGATCAGGGCCAGGTTACCCAAGACGGGGGTTTGGCTATAGCCGCCCCAGGTTTTCAAGCTGAAAGCGGTCAGGAGGAGAGGGCATAGGGCTACAAAGAGAGCGCTCAAGAGGCCGATGGGAGGATTGTAGATTTCCCTGGCCAGTTGATAGGTCATGAAGATGAAGAGCGTAGAGAATAAAAAGGGGATTAACTTCAGGGTCAGGGGCGATGCGCCCAGTAGCCGGAAGACAGCGGCGACCAGATAAGACTCCAGACTGCCCCCATAGAACTGTCCAGGGTAAAAGATGGGTCTCTCGCCGCGCAGGATGCCAAAGGCCTGCAGCCCCACCAGGGCCTCGTCCGCTTCGATGATCACTTGTGAGCCGAAAAGCAGGTATAGGCGGAGGGCTATTCCCAACAGGATGATGCTGACCAGGATCCAC
>SOHZ01000519.1 GCA_004377365.1 Anaerolineales bacterium
TTGAGGGTGGGTGATACCATCCACATCAGCGGCAGCACCACCGATTTTGAGCAGACTGTGGATTCGATGGAAATCGAGCACGAAGCCGTCGAGGTAGCCAAGAAGGGGCATGAGGTGGGACTCAAGGTCAACGAAAGGGTGCGCAAGGGCGATAGGGTCTACAAGGTGAACTAGCAGTGGACGTTATGTCAACAGTTCGCCGCACAATTGACAGGTATGGCCTGCTGTCCCCTGAAGAAACGGTGGTCGTCGGCGTCTCCGGCGGCCCCGATTCGCTGTGTCTGCTGCACGTCCTGAACCACCTGTGCGGCCAGTACCGCATCGAATTGCACGTAGCTCATCTGAACCACAGGATACGTGCCAGTGAAGCGGACGCCGACGCTGCTTTCGTGGCCAGGCTGGCCGAGGAGTGGGGATTGCCCTGTACCGTCGGGGCCCGTGACGTGCCCGCTTTAGCCAAGGAAAAGAAGCTCTCGCTGGAGGAAGCGGCCCGTCGTGTCCGTTACGCTTTCCTGGCTGAGGTGGCGGAGCAGGCTGGGGCCAAGCGCATCGCCGTGGGCCACCACGCCGACGACCAGACCGAAAGCGTGCTCATGCACTGGCTGCGGGGGGCGGGGTTGGCGGGGTTGAGGGGCATGTTGCCCGCTATATCCTTGTGCGATTATCGGCTGCTTGAGGGGGAGGGAAGGCAGTACAACGGACAGGGAGAATTTAACGGACAGGGAGAATTTAACAGACAGGGAGAATTTGACGGACAAGAACCTTATCCCTTCACCCTGATTCGTCCACTGTTAGAAGCCACCCGCGCCGAAATCGAAGCCTACTGCACCCAACATAGCCTCCAACCCCGCTTTGACCGCTCTAACCTGGATACCACCTACTACCGCAATCGTCTGCGCCATGAGCTGATTCCCTATCTGGAGAGCTACAACCCTGGCATCAGAGAAGTGGTGCGCCGTTCGGCCAGGGTCATCGCCGATGACTATGCCTATTTGCGGGCCGAGTTGGACCGATTCTGGCCTCAAGTGGTGGTCTCCGAGTCCGATAGGGTCGTCAAGTTCGACCTGGCAGCCTGGCGGAGCCTGCCCACCAGCTTTCAACGGTCCACTCTGCGTCAGGCCATCCACCGCCTGCGCCGCTCTCTGCGCAACATCAATTGGATCCACGTCGAGGATGCCCGCGTTGCTCTGCTGGAAAAGCCGGCCGGCACCCAGGTGACTCTGCCCCAGGGCCTGATGCTGACCATGAGCTACCAGACTTTCACCGTGGCCGACGAGGGCCACGTGGAACTGCCCGCTGATCTGCCTTTGCTGGCGGTGGACAGCCTGCCTCTGGCCATCCCTGGCACGACCCAGTTGCCTGAGAGTCCATGGCGCGTCGAGGCACGCCTTCTGAGCAGAAGCGAGTTGCCTCCAGGTTGGGAGGACAATCAGGACCCCTGGCAGGCCTTTCTCGATCATGATGTCACCGGTTCGGAGCTGATTTTGCGTCGCCGCCAGCCAGGCGACCGCTTTCAGCCCCTGGGCTTGGAAGGAAGGCAGACCACCCTGCGCGAATTCATGATCAACGTCAAGATTCCCGCCCAGTGGCGGCATTGGGTGCCTGTCGTGGCCTCGCCTCAGCACATCGTGTGGCTGGCCGGCTGGCGCGTGGACGAGCGGGCCAGGGTCGTGGAAAGCACGAAGCGGGTCTTGCATCTGAGGTTTGTTCAGTCTACGTCATAGTCAGGAGGAGATCAAGATGGTCGAAATGACAATGAAAGTTCCGGACAAGTTGGCCCAACGGCTGCGTCCTATGTCTCCGTGGCTACCGACCGTGCTAGAGTTGAGCCTGGTCGGGTTCAAGACTCCTGCTGTCCAAACTGCCTCTGAGATCATTGACTTTTTGTCCACCGGTCCTTCGTTGTCCGAGGTGACCGCATACACCGTTTCCGAAAGGGCTCAGGAGAGATTGCGTCGCCTGCTGGCCTTAAATGAGGCAGGGATGCTCTCGTCGGAAGAGCAAACCGAACTGGACGAAATCGAGCAAATCGAACACATCATGACCCTGCTTAAAGCTCAAGCACGGAAACGGTTGGCGGGGGCAGCCAATGAGTGAGGATATACCGGTTGCCTTGCGGCGGTTGGTGTTTGAACGCGCAGGGGGACGCTGTGAGTATTGTCTGTTGCCCCAGGCGGCAGTCGTCTACCATCACGAACCCGACCACATCATCCCCCGACAGCACGGTGGCCGAACAGAAGCCGACAATCTTGCTCTGGCGTGTACCCGCTGCAACCGTAACAAGGGACCCAACATTGGCTCGTTTGACCCTCAAACCAGTGACCTGGTTCCTTTTTACAACCCACGCACCCAGGTCTGGAAAGACCATTTTCAACTGGATGGGCCCGTCATCCGCCCCTTGACCCCTCAGGGCCGGGTAACGGTCAAGATCCTGCGTCTCAACGATCCCGCTCGGGTTGAAGAACGCGAACAGCTTATTGTGGTCGGGTTATATCCCTGATCCGGGCCGGTGCCAAGGGGGCAAGGTGTTTTCAATGAATCGGAGCAAAAATGGACTGGGACGTCTTCATTAGCCACACTTGGGAGGATAAAGAAGATATTGCAAGGCCTCTCGCAGAGGCCCTGAGACAGAAGGGGCTGCGTGTCTGGTACGACGAGTTCACTCTGACCCTTGGGGACAGTCTCCGCCGCTCCATTGACCACGGCCTGGCCCAATCAAGGTACGGCGTCGTCATCCTGAGTCCGAACTTTTTCACGAAGGAATGGTCGCAGAAGGAATTGGATGGGCTTGCAGCCCGGGAGGTTTCTGGCGAGAAGGTGATTCTCCCTGTCTGGCACAACGTCACC
>SOHZ01000239.1 GCA_004377365.1 Anaerolineales bacterium
GGGGATTGCGACTTTGGCTTTACCGTGCCAGTAGACCACGAAGTCCCGGTAGAAACACTAGACCCGATTAGTAGGGGATTGCGACTTGACGTATCTCTTTGACTCTATCGAGGAGGAGCTAAGTAGAAACACTAGACCCGATTAGTAGGGGATTGCGACTCTGGCGCAGCTAAGGTGGCCTTTGCACTCATGCCATGTAGAAACACTAGACCCGATTAGTAGGGGATTGCGGAAGGGAGCTAGAGGAGCGAGCGAGAGCTAGAGAGGCCTCCGACGGGTGGCATTGAGGGGACACTTTGGCTCCTCTCGCTCTAGCTCTTCACTCTAGCTGGCTCCCCCTTTCCCTCTGCAAGGGGCGTTTGATGCCAGGTTCCGCGGATATGACAGCGAATCAGCAGGATGAAACGAATCTTGTTCGATCAATCCGTCCCATTCGTTGTCATATTATAGGGGCTTGCTCTAGCTCTTTACTCTAGCTGTTTGCTCTAGCTGGTCTCAACTGTCTTGAACGGGGTAGAGAAAGTGGCCTTCAAATTCGAGAGCTTTGATGTGTGGAAGCGGGCTATCGAGTTTGCCGACAAGATGTTCGACGTAGCCGATAGTTTGCCGCAGAAGTACCAGTTTTCGTTAGGAGAGCAGTTGCGACGGGCTGCTTTGTCTATTCCGACGAACCTGGCGGAGGGCAGTGGGCGGGACAATCCGAAAGAGAAACGATATTTCTACGGGCTGGCGAAGGGGTCGGTGTATGAGGTAGTAAGCTTGTTGGTGATGATCGGCAAGCGGGGCCATCTGACGAGGGAGGAGTATCGGCGTTACTATGGGGAGGCTGATGAGATAGCAGCTATGATCACAGGGGCCATTCGCGCAGTTGGTCCCTCTTAGTTCCAGCTCTATACTCTAGCTGGTCAGTGGGGCAGACAAAGTAAATCCCCAGCGACCAATGGTCAGCCGCCAGGTGGATGCAATCGCCATCTTGCGTTCTAGATGATAGAGATGTATAATGCATGGCAGGAGGTGCAGCCATGACGCTAGAAGAACTCTTAGCTGATATTCACGCTCTTGAGGAAGACGTATTAGCTTTCGAGCGCAAATATGGGGTCCGCTCGGAAATCTTTTATGCGGCGTACGTCAGCGGTGAAGAACCCGAAGATGATGCCTGGGTGTTGGATTTCGGCGAATGGGCCAGCGTATACAGAACCTGGCTGGCGCGTCAGGCAGAGTATCGTAACCAGGTTCAGTTGATTCAGCGCGACAAACCCAGCTTGGTTGGGTTAGTTCGGGTAACTGCGTGAGCAATCCGCTGCGTACTCCTGCCGACTATGAGCTATTCATCTATTCGCTCGTGGAGAAAGAGACCCTAAGGGTTTTTAAAACCATTAGGGTCTCCGCACAGATCGGACCCGATGAGATGGCCAAGTTCCGCGGATATGACAGCGAATCCGCAGGCAGTGTCCTGAGCTTGTCGAAGGGATGAACCGAATCTTGTTCGATCCATCCGTCCCATTCGTTGTCATATTATAGGGACTTGCAACATCAAGAGAGAGTAGAGCGAGGACATAAAAAAATACCCGCCCGAGTCGGTTGCTCAGGCGGGTATTGTCTTTTTGGGGCGATGGGGTGTTGACAAGTTAGATGTTATGTGGTATGCTTGAGGTGTCTCAGGGCTAATACATCAAAGCTGACACCCGGGTAGCCCTATTGTTTTGCGTTGGAGGGCGCAATGGCCCATTGGCAAAACACAAGTCCTCGGAGCCGTAAGCTATCTATACGTTGAATTGTCTGCGCCAGCGTGGGGCCGGTGAAGCGGGCCTTGCGGTGGCGCTTTGCTTTGAGTGGAAGTCACAAGGTGAAGAAGCTGAGGAAGAGTAGGTTTGGACGCGGTGGACTTTGGATACCAGTCTGCCCCAGGGGTCCGATGATTGGCTTTGGCCATCGGGACAATTCAACAGGAGGTGCTCATGACCGATGAATTGTTGAAAGTTACGCTGGCGGCGTTGTTACATGATGTGGGGAAGTTTGCGCAACGGATCGTGCCAGTAGCACAGCGTCCAAAGCACACTGACGCAGGCGCTGACTTTGTAAGCCGCTACGTGCCTGAACCATTTCGTGCGGGGTTATATCCCATCAGCACCCATCATGACCCACTGGAGGAGATGGATCGGATGACCAAGGTGGTGGCGTTGGCCGATCGTCTGGTGGCCACAGAGGGAGAGGAGGAGCAGGAAACCACGCCCGGAAGATTACGCTCGGTTTTTGACTTTGTGCAACTCAAGCCGAAAGAGGGCATGTCGGCTATTCCGACACCTGACGAGCAAGGCCAAGAGCACTATTTCCCGCTCAAGGGCCTTACATTGGAGGACAAGAAGGGCCCCTTTCCTGAGAAGGGAAAGAGAGAGGTCAGCGAGGCGACCTATGACACTCTGTGGCAGAGCTTTGTAGGTGAAGTTGAGAGGCTGGCCGAGTTACCCGGCCAAGACTTGTTCCAGTACATCGAAACATTGTACTACCTGCTGCAAAAGTATACCTGGTGCGTGCCCTCGACTTACTACGAGGCTGAAACCGATATCTCTCTGTTCGACCACAGCCGGGTCACGGCGGCCATCGCGGCCTGTCTATGGGCTGATGATATAAGCAAGGATCAGTTAGATATGCTCCTCAACCGAGATGAGGAAGCACGCCAGGCCAATCGGTTCCTATTGCTCGGTGGGGACATCTCTGGTGTGCAGGACTTTATCTACACCATCACTTCGCGCGGGGCAGCCAAAGGCCTACGTGGTCGGTCCGTGTATCTGCAACTACTGACCGAGGCCATCGCCCGCTGGCTGATGAGAGAACTGGAACTGCCTCCGCTAAACCTGTTGTACGTTGGTGGGGGCAACTTTTACGCTCTACTCCCTCTCAAAGCAGAGGACAAATTGCCCCGGCTTCAACACGAGGTCAGCCGCCGGTTGTTGGCTATTCACGGCGGTGATCTCTACCTGGCCGTGGAGGGCATACCCATCTCTGTTCAGGATTTTTCCTTCGGACGCTGGGGGCAGCGTTGGCATGAGGTGGGCCAGGCGCTGGGCCAGGCCAAGCAACGGCGCTTCAGCGAGTTAGGCGATAAGCTGCACGCGGTCGTGTTTGAACCGCAAGGCCAAGGGGGTGAGCCCCAGTTCTGCCAGGTGTGCCAAAGCGATGAAGGAGACACGGAGGAGCGCGACGACGTCCGTCTGTGCGAGCTGTGCCGCAGCCTGGAAGAATTGGGAGGGCGGATTGCCTTCGCCAAGTGGCTGGTGTGGGGTGAGTTGGAACCAACCGACGTGGCCGGCAAGCGCAGTTGGACTTGGCAGGACGCGCTGGCCGCCTTTGGGGCTCGGCCTATGCCGATAGACAGAGTGGAGGAGGCTAGCCTAGCGGCCGACGTTCGGCGCGTTATCGCCTATCGCATCAAGGACACCCGCTTCTTGATTGAGCCGGAGGACAAGTTACCTCGCGCCTATGGCTTTCGCTTTCTGGCCCGGGCTGTGCCCCGCCTGGGGCGTGACAGAAAACGCGACGATGACACCATGGCTCACAAGGGTGACATTGCCACCTTCAATGATTTGGCCGAAGCGAGCAAAGGAATTAAGCGCTTGGGCATCCTGCGCATGGATGTGGACAGCCTGGGGCTGGTTTTCAGCGAGGGGCTGGGGGAGCGAGCCAGCATTTCGCGAGTGGCTACTCTCAGCTTCTTGATGCAACTGTTCTTCGAGGGCTGGCTTGGCCGCATCTGCGACGAGTGGCCTTTGTCCAAAGAGGGTCATGGCAAGCTGTATCTGACCTACGCTGGTGGAGATGACCTGTTCCTGGTCGGTGCCTGGGACGCCATGCCTGAAGTCGCCTGGAGTATCCAGCAGGACTTTGCCGATTTCGTGGGTGGCAATCAAAATGTGACCATCTCGGCCGGCATCAGCCTGGTAACCAAAAAGTTCCCCATCTACCAGGCGGCCGAGATGGCTCACGTGGCTTTGGATGATCAGGCCAAACGAACGGTGCGACTGCGCGATGGCCAGCAGGTTGCCAAAGACGCCATCTCTTTCCTGGGTAAGCCCCTGGGCTGGGAGGATTTCGAGGTGGCACAACAGATGAAGGAGCTTCTGAGGGGATTGCTCAAGTCCGCCGATGGTCGCGGACCGGTGTCTCGAGCTCTGCTGACCCGCCTGAAGCAGATTTATGACCTCTACGTCCGCAACGAGCGAGCTCAGGTCAAGCAACTGCTGGAAGAGATGGTGTCCCTAAAAGACTTCCAACGGGACATCCAGTATGATAGATGGCGCTGGCGATTGGCTTATGGGTTGACGCGATTCAAAGAGGGACACCGCGAGCGCGAGGAAGAGCTCGACAAAGTGCGCAAGTGGATCATGGAAGGAGGTGATACACGCATCGCCTATCTGGATTTGCCGGTGCGTTGGGTAGAGTTGCTCACCCGGGATTGAACAAGAAAGGAGCAGATAGATGACCAGACAAACACAACAAGGAGAGGGTCAGCCAGCGGTTGACGTGCGCGCTATCATCATTGGCGACACTAAGGCCCTGGTGGATACAGCAAAGAAATTGGGACCGGATCTGAAGCAAGGCGGACTGACTACATCTCAGATTCGCAACATCTTTGGTCTGATCAAAAAGATGGAGCGCCGTGACTTTAGCCCTGACCGACTGTTGCTTGTAAAGCCCAAACTGGCCTACGCTGCTGCGCGTCACAACAAAGCTGGCCTGACAACGCTGAAGGACGTTCTCAGCGATGCCATTGACGTGGTTGTCGAAGAAGACGACAAGGAAGTCCAGGCAGAACGCTTCAAGCAGTTCGTAAACCTCTTCGAGGCGATTTTGGCTTACCACCGCGAAGCCGGTGGTAAGTAATGAAAGGACAAGGTGACAATGGATAGCATCACACTGAAAGGCAAATTGATCATCTCCGGTGCCGTCTGTGTCAAAACGGGCCTACACATTGGCGGGGCCAGCACTGGCCTGGAGATCGGCGGGATTGACAACATCGTGGTGCGCAACCCGGTGGATGATCATCCCTACATCCCTGGTTCGTCGCTGAAGGGCAAGATGCGCTCGCTGATGGAACGGCGGCTGGGATTGTCTCTAAACCGCTATGTCCGCCGGGGAAAGCCCGAGGTGCGCATCCACGAATGCGACGATGCAACACAGTACGCTGAGTGCAATGTGTGCAAGGTGTTCGGCGTCGCTGGCGAAAAAGAGTTCGCCACACCTACCCGCCTGTTCGTTCGCGACGTGGCCCTATCGGATGAGGACGTTGAGCGGCTTGCCGTGTTGGACACTGAACTACCTTACACCGAGGTCAAATGGGAAGCGGCCATTGACCGCATCACCTCGGCTGCCGTGCCGCGCCAGTTTGAGCGGGTGCCGGCCGGCGTGGCCTTCAAACCGATGCAACTGGTTTTCAACTTTTACGAGGGCGATGATTTGAGGCTGCTGCGTCGGGTGTTCGAGGCCATGGAGCTTGTGCAGGATGACTATCTGGGCGGCATGGGCTCGCGCGGCTACGGCGAGATCGCTTTTGAAAAGCTCACTCTGACCCTAAAGACTGGGAACTATTATGAAGACCCGCAGACCTCGCCAGCTCAGGACATCCGGGAGGGCATCTCCCTGAAGGAACTGCGGGAGGAGGAAAAGGCCATACTGGGTGAGATCGAGCGTGCGCTGGGGGGTGACTGATGCAAGCTCTGGCCTTGAACCTGGTTCCCCGGGGAGCGTTCCACCTGGGTGAGCGTGGGGTCGGGGCCGAGGAAACGACGGAACTGGCGCACGCCGACACGCTCTTTTCGGGGCTGTGTTGGGCCTGGTGGTTGCTCTACGGCGAGACAAGTCTGACGCAGGAGTTACTGCTGCCGTTTCGCAATGGCCCCCCGCCTTTCCTGCTCTCTTCGGCACTGCCCTACGCCGGGCCAATCCGCTTCTGGCCCCAGCCAGCGTGGCTCCCGTGGGAGATGACTGATGAGGAACGTCTTGAGCTAAAGAAGGTGCGCTACGTCTCTACGACTATCTTTCGACATCTGGTTGCGGGGCAACAGCCGCCTGGCGATCCAATGCTGATTCAGGATAATCAATTATGGCTCGCGGGGGATGAGTTGAGTCAATTGCCCCCAGCCAGCCTGGACCGCCGCCGGATGGCGGCCTTTATGCGGCACAAGGCTGCCTTGCGGGAGTACGGGAAACCGACGCAGACCGAGTACACTCTCCCAGCAACCCGTCTGTGGGAGGTAGCCGAAGCGCCCCATGTTACGCTGGATCGGGTAAGCAGCGCCTCGGAGATATTCCACGTCGGCGATGTGCGCTTTGCCGAGGGATGCGGCCCATACGTACTGGTACGCTTTCTGGCCGACGAGGCAGCCTGGCGGCCCCGCCTGTTGGCTGCTTTCCGCCTCATGGGCGACGAGGGCCTGGGCGGTCGGCGGTCCACCGGCCGCGGTCAGTTTGACCTGAAAGTCGAAGACGTTACCATCCCAGAGGGCGATGGTGATCGAGCCGTCTTGCTCTCCCTGCTCAACCCAACCAGGGATGAGACGTCGCGCCTATTGCCCGATAAGCCCTGGGTGGCCTACAGCCTGATCACCCGGCGTGGCTGGGTCTACTCTGACCAGGCCCGCAACCTGTGGCGCAAGCGGGTGACGATGCTGGCCGAAGGCTCTGTCGTGGCGCGACTGGCCGATGAGCGCCCGCCGGGTCGTTTGGTTCCCGCGCTGGAAAAGGGAGGCGCTGTGCCGCACAACGTCTATCGCTATGGCTATGGCTTTCTGGTGCCGCTGAAAGGGGTGTGACCATGCGCTATGAGCTTGAGGCAATCACTCCACTGCACGTCGGCTCGGGCGATGCACTGACCCGCTTTGACTATGTATGGGAACGTGGCCGGTTGTACGCCGTCAGCCTTGACAAACTGATGGCTCAGCCTCGCGTAGCAGCCGGAGCATTGACCGACTGGCTGAGCACCCCCGGCTTCAACATGGGTCGCTACGTGCTGGAAACAGCGCGACTCGACCCGGCTGCAGTGGCCCGCTATGACATTCCGTGTCCATCCGATCCAGATGGGACCGACGTCAGCCAGCAGATCAAAAACGCCTTTGATCAGCCCTACGTCCCTGGCTCCTCAATCAAGGGGGCGGTGCGCACAGCGCTGGCCTGGGCTATCCTCGATAGTGGCACCTATGTTCCCTCGTCGCGCGATATGGGACGCAGCAGCCGCTTCGCTGGACGTCCATTGGAGGCGGAACTCTTCGGCAGCGATCCCAACCACGACGTGATGCGTGCCTTGCAGGTAGGCGATAGCGAACCGATGGCGGCCGATGATCTGGAAGGTATGCACTCGACGGTGTACACGCTGCGGCGGGACGGTCGCTTGCAGCCCAAGGAAGGTGGCCGATACCGCCTTTGGGTAGAGGCGCTGCCCGTTGGGACTCGCCTGACCGGCAAGTGGCATCTGGACGGGTTGCTGCTTGAGCGGGAGGTAGCGCAGCGGCTGGGCTTCGACCGCAAGCGGGCCTGGCTGGGCGACGTGCCCCGGCACTGCCGGGCCTTCGCTGCTGCTCTCATTGAGCGGGAGACAGACTTTTACACTCAGCACGGTCCATCTCCTATCGCAGCTTTCTACCGGGAGTTGACCAGCAGGCTGGAACGCCTGGCCGAGAACGAGTTCTTCCTCCAAATGTCCTGGGGAACCGGGTGGACGAGTAAGACGGTTGGTTCAGCCTTGGATCAGTCGCTCATTGAGGAGGCACGGCGGCGCTACCGGTTGGGGGTGCGTGGTGCACCTTTTCCCAAGACCCGTCGTCTGGTGGAGCGTGGCAACACTCCGCAAGAGCCCTTCGGCTGGGTACGGATACGGCTGCCCGGCTTTGCCCCGGCAGAGTTTGCAGAGGAGTTACCCGAGCCTACAGTGGCCGAAGCTCCTGGCCGGCAGACGGGACGGGTCAAGTGGTTCAGTGAGGCTAGAGGTTATGGGTTCATCGTGCCTGACGATGGTGGCGATGATGTGTTCGTACACATCTCATATGTAAAGGACAGGCAAGCTCTCCGCGATGACCAGAGGGTAACCTTCGCTGTCGAGCAGGAGGAGAAAGGCCCAGCGGCTCGGGATGTCCGACCGGCGTGAGAAGGAAATAGGATCGTCTTGCCTCAGTCATGGAAGCGGAAATCATCTGACAGGTTCGGGAAGGCGACTGAGCTACCGGTAGCGGGACGTACCTTGCGTACGTAAGGAATAAGTAGTATCAATGCTGTCTAGAGGAGGGCTGACTGATGTCGGCAGGAACGTTCATAAGCTACTCCCGCAAAAACCTTGATGAAGTGATTACATTGGCCGGGGAGTTGAAAGCTCGGGGGCTTCGCTTGTGGCAAGACATAAGCGACCTGGCTCCAGGACGACCGACCGAGGAGCAAATCCGAGCAGCCCTCGCGGAGGAGTGTGGATCTTTCTTGGTCTACCTGACGCCGGAAAGTCTGCAATCCAAGTATGTCATGCGAGTGGAACTCCAAGCGGCCCTGGACAAATGGAGGCAAGATCGTCAGTTTACCATTATTCCGGTTTTTCGAGGACTAACCATACCACAGGCTGGCGCGGCTACCAGATCCCAGACCGGGCGTGACATTACGATCTTTCATGGTGTTATGATTCCGGCCAATATATCAGGAGACTCCGAAGAGTTTAGAACTTCATTGGGCAACGCGGCTCGCCAAGCGTTAGCGGGTTCGCTTGAACGCCGTGCACCTATATTCAAAGCCGATCCGAGCCGTCGGCCAGTTCTCGATTTACATACTCGGCAGTATACGGCTCGTCCAACAGAAGCAGACTTGGATTTGGATTGGCGTTCCTTCTTCAAGGGGCGGATTGCGCCTTCCGCTTTAGATTGTTCCGCAACCTTATTGCCTGCCTTGGAAAGCATAAGGGAAACTATAGCATCCACATGGGGGTTGCGATCAGTATCCGTTCGTGCCAAGGCCCATATCTCTGCAGGGATCGCCCTCGGTTTTGCTTTTCGAGCCCCAACCGGTTTTCACCTCACAGTGGAACAGAACGGAGATGTGTGGGGTACGGAAGTGATTCCTGCATCTGACAATCCTCTGACAGTTATGGAAACAGGTGGTTCGATAGAAGCGGAAGACCTGGCGGTACAGCTGTCCGTTGCCCATGACATTTCCCGTGACGTGGATCGCTTTGTCCAAGCACGTGGAGAACCGTTTCGGGCTCGAGTCACTCTGCAACCTCATGTGGGGTACGGGCGGAAGAGTGTTGCCAATGCCCAACAGGCATTGAGCATGGCGATTCAAGCGGCAGAAGTGATCCGACACATTCGGGATGAGCGGCGCGCATTACGGACTCACCTGTTTGCTGCTGTTCCAATAGGCTTAGCTGTATTATTGGGATATCAGCTCAATGCCTGTGGTCCAATACAGTTGTATGAGTATGACAAGGTGCGCTTGACATTCG
>SOHZ01000676.1 GCA_004377365.1 Anaerolineales bacterium
GATACCCGTACCGCCACGCCGCCCACCACACCAAACGTTACGCTGACCACCCCACCGACCGCCACACCGACCGCTACGCCGCCCGCCCATCCCAACCAGTTTACCGGCGTGCCCTGGATCCAACTGGTCACCAGCACAACGGACAATCCCACCAGCACCGAAAACAACACGACCACGATCGGCACCATCAGGTAGAGGTTAAGATAAGCCGGGACACGCAGTGTGCGAAAAATGCCCAACCCTAGCCCGGCGCGGTAGAGGTCGGGGTCAGCCTGGTAGAGATAGCATTTGAACGCAGTGGGGCGAAAGTAGATCCAGTAGGCCAGTAAGAAGTAGTGGCGCAGGTTGAGCGGATTCAGACATTGGGGTAGTTCACCGCGATAGGTGGGAAAGGTGGGCATAAAAACCTCCGTGAAACGTGAGCTCCTTTTAAGTTTTACGCTTTACGTTGTACAGGTCGGCGGCAGCGCGTTGCAGTTTGGCCGGGTGGCCGCCGGTTTCGGCCAGCAGCGCGCCGATTTCGCTATCGGTAAAGGTCACCCCAGTGCCGCGCAGGCGGTGGGCCAGAAAGGCACGGACGACGTCCGGCGGGAACGGCCCCACGTCCAACTGGCGACAGATGCCCGCCAGCGGCGAAGCCAACTCCGGTGCATCGGAAAAGAGGTGCATCAGTGGAGAGCGGCTGGCGACCACCAGCCTGAGCGGCGCGGCGGGACCGTCGGCCAAGCCGCGCAACTGGCTGTGGGCGTATATGGTAAAACTGTCCCAAGCCATCTTTTCGATGTGGTCCAGGCAGAGTATAATGCTTTTATCGATCAATGCGCGCGTCAGCTTGTAACCGCGCAGAGGCTCCGGCAACCCTAGCTTGTCGCATAGCGCGGCGTAAAAGTCGTCCTCGTCGTCCACCCACGCCAGGCTCAGATAGGCGAACGTTTCCGGCGGCAGGCCCATCCGCTCCGGCCCCAGGGCGCAGACCATGGAGAGCAACGAGGATTTGCCGATCCGCGATTCACCCACCACCGAGAGGTTGACGCCCTTGCCCAGCTCCTCGAAAATCTGGCGCAGCAGTTCCTTGCGGCCGAAGAACTGGTCCGAGTCGGTGATGCGGCCCGTGTCGCCAAAGGGATTGGGGACGGTCACCGCATGGGGGCGTTGCTTGGACGAGTCGGGGTGGGATAAAGTCTCGGCTGCAGAGCCAAGGGACCTCACCAACCTAGTCATCTGCGCTTCGCGCTCCGGAGATCGCGTAAAGTCTGCATAAGTCAGCATGGCAATGCGTGATGGCAGATTGCACGATTTGAGCATAAGTGGGATCAACTTTCGTCGTCGTCCTGCGGGGTCAGCTGTGCCCGCCAGCAGGCTCTCAAACTCTGTCCACTCGCTATGGATCCAGGCTGGTGTCAGCACGACCAGCGTGTGTCGGCTGTTGTCTACCGCTCGCTCCATGTTGACTAGACTGGGCACACCAATCTCAAAATCCCGGTCGTCAATGCAAATTATCAGCCCGGCATTCTCTAATCGAGGCAACAACTCGTCTCAGACCCACGCTCGGTCGGCGTGGCTGTAGCTGATGAAGACATCAGACTTGTAATCAGCCTGCTCAGTCATCGTCGTCCGCTCAAGAGCGGACGGTTCCTCCTCGGCCCTCTCCTGCTGTTCCTGTGCCCTGTCGAGAAGCTCCGGAGCGGGCGCAAATGGTGTTTCTACTAAGGTTTCTATGGAAATGAGTTGTACGCCTTTCAATCTACCAATTCCTTGCAGGATTCTTTTGGCTAACTCTTCCCGTTTATGTGCTTGAGTTCGGTCGGTAACCTCGAAGCTCAGCTCTCTCTCAGGCTTGACTTTCACTTTCACCTCTACATGCTCATCGAAGTTGCCATCCGGGTCTTTGCTGTAACTGTAGAGGGCAAAGAGAGCGCCATCCACCTGCCCTTCACAGAACGGTTCCACAAAGTCCTCCAAGTGTATAAACTTGTTTTTGGCGCCATTGTTGTCAATCCAATCACCATTGGCGCGGCCCTTTTCAGTAATCCTTCGGAACGCTGAAAACCAATCCAAATTGTCATTAGGGTCGGGAGGCGTGAAGGTGAATTTTATTAGCTTACGTCCTTCGGGAGAGGGTATACTTGTCCTTGGTCCTTCCATTCCCAACTCGTGAGCCAGAGCCGAGAAGAACGACACGAACTCGGCTTTGGGGCCGCTGATGATCTCACCCTTCGGACGAGCTCGTTTAGCGTTGTAAATGAAGGTGCCCGGTTGGGGCTCTTCAGGCACCACTACCCACAACGCGCCCTCGCTCTTATGAATGCAGCGCTGGATGTCAGTATCATGGGGGATATCGCCTACGAGAATCGTATCCTGGGACAGAAGCCGTTCCACCGCTTCCTCCAATTCCTTGGGGAATTCGAACTGGCCTTCAGGGGTGAGGGGCAGCTTGTAAGCGTTGAGGTCACCGTGTAGCTTGACCACTTTGACTCTGGGATGAGTTCGGCCCAGTGCCGCCGCAATCTCTGTGCCGGGGACTTGGCCGTGGGTAAAGATCTGATACTCTCTCGCGGACAAGATGCGCAACGA
Source organism: Anaerolineales bacterium (assembly GCA_004377365.1). Classification (GTDB taxonomy): domain Bacteria; phylum Chloroflexota; class Anaerolineae; order E26-bin7; family E26-bin7; genus E26-bin7. The sequence continues at coordinate 2,575 of SOHZ01000676.1, forward strand.
TTCATCCAGCGCGTCATCCACGTTCAGGGTGAAAACGAGGCCAAAGTAACTGGCCTGAACCAATTGAGCCAAACAACGATAGCCAGCGGTGAGGTTGAGACCGTCCAAGGGGTCGGCCAACAAAGCACGCCGTTCGGCGGCGCTAAGTCGCTCCATGGCTGTCCAGAAGGCTTCCCAATCGTCGCTGCTACACACAGCCCGGCGAATCTCAGGCGTCAGTGACAGGCTAGAGCCAAGTAGCAAGGTGTAGGGCCGGTCGCCAGTTTGGCGGCGGGCGCGGATGAGGTTGGCGAGTTGGCGGATGGCAGGGGACGTAGGGATGGCGGGGGGCTGGCGTAAACCACGATCTGGATAGTCACTGGCATCCTGAAGGCCAAAAGGTCTCTCCCACGGATTCTCTTTGTAGAGCTCAATGCGGGCGCAGTCTATCTCTACCCCGCTTCCCTTGATTCGAAGCGTCAACAACTCGTTAAATTCCCATTCCTTATCTTCAATTGCAGCTACCGCATGAGGAAGATCAATCTTCGTCAAGATCCAACCATCCTTAAGCTGTTCTACGGTGACAGGCATTCCATACTCAACTTCATTCTCTTTCAAATAATCTTGGTGCGGTTCTGGATAGCTGACTTCGATGTCACTATTAAAATCATAACGCAACCGCACTCGATCTGGTGGAGGCTCCTCTTGCTGCTGGCTGCGGAATCTGACTACAGCATGGAAGGAGAACTTGGACTCAGACCTGACGACAAATTCAACGGCTTTGCACTCTTGTTTCAACTTGCCGACAAGGTCGTAATCCAGACACAAATCCTTGGCCTTAATCCGCAGAATGTAGCCGTAAACAGGATCTTCATGGGATAGCAGATCTTCCTCGCTGCCCTTTGTGAGAGCCCATCCGTGCTCAGTAGGAGATTCTTCCGGCAGATAATCAAACTTGATCTCTTGGAGCAGCTTTTCCGATCTCACGTCCATTGTCACCTCCCCTCCAACATCCTCGTACGTTCCTCATCTCGCGCCACGCTCTCCTTCCAGCTCAGGCCCTCGTCGAGGTCGTGCAGGAGAAAGCGGACGCCCTGGTTGTCGTGCGGGTTCAGTTCCAGCGGTTTTGAAACACGAAGGTCCGAAAGGGCGAAGGGCACGAAGGGAGATGCGTTGGTGCCCCTTTCGAGTTTTTCACCCTTTCGTGTTTCGTGCCTTTCGTGTTTCACATTCTCGTTCTTTCGTGTTTCTTGCTTTAGTGCTTTTCGTGTTCGTGTTCTCAGTTGACCAGTCTTTTGACCTGCAACCGCGGAGCTCCAAAGTTCAGCAGCAAGCCCAAAAGGACGGCCTACCGTATCCAGCTTGGCCCGGATCAGATCGGGCAGTTGTCACATCCTATCCGAGTTGACGATGCTTGCAACTTGTGATATGATACTGACGAAAGTAAAGGAGAGCCGCTATGGAAGCCACGCTTGAACAAATCCCGCGTACCGGAAAGGTTGATCTGACGATTCAAGTCTCTGCTACCATCAATTACTCCGCAGAGGCCGCCCGAAGGCTGGCCGGGCGCTTTGTCGCCAATGAGATTGGCTACCTGCTGCGCTGCGGCGACCCGAAACTGGTTGTATCCGAGCGCCTCTACTGGCGCGTGCCCATCATTCTGGCGCTGCCGACCACCGGCCCTATCGGCACGGTAGGGACCATTGATGTAGACGTTGAAACCGGCCAACTTTCCATCGCCCCCGAACAGATTGCGGAGATCACGCGCCATGCCGAAAGCCTCGCTGCCGCACATTCCACCGCTGAACGTCCCGCACCGTGAGCAAATACAGGCATCGGATTGCCTGGCGGCCTGTGTCTCGATGGTTCTGGATTACCTGGGTCGTCCAGTATCTTATCCCCAATTGCTCTCCCTCTTGCAGATTGGCCTTCTGGGTGCGCCCCGGCGGAACGTTTTGCGCCTGACCCGCCTGGGACTGGACGTGACGTACCGTGAAGCCACGCTCTCCCTTATAGTCGCCTACCTACAAGCTGCTCAACCTGTCATCGCTTTCGTAGACACTGGCGAACTCGCCTATTGGTCGGTCACCACCAACCATGCAGTCGTCGTGATTGGACTGGATCCCGAGCACGTCTTTGTCAACGACCCAGCCTTTGCCTCCGCACCGCAGCGGATTCCCCGCGGCGAGTTTGAACTGGCTTGGCTTAACTGCGACAACGCCTGTGCAGTGGTCAACGCTCACGCCCTGGTGTAGCGTTACCACGCCCCTCCAACATCCCCATATGCTCCCTTCGCCAGGCTCAGAAACGGAGCTCATCCCGAGCCACGCTCTCCTCCCAGCTCAATCCCTCGTCGAGGTCGTGCAGGAGAAAGCGGACGCCCTGGTTGTCATGTGAGTTCAGCTCCAGCGGCTTTGAAACACGAAGGTTCGAAAGGGCGAAGGACACGAAGGAGTGAGTTGATGCACCTTTCGTGCCTTTCGTATTTTCGTCCTTTCGTGTTTCTCTCGTGCCTTTCGTGTTTCCTCTTCGACTATTCGTGCTTCCGCCCCTCCAACCTCTTCGTACGTTCCTCATCCCGCGCCGCGCTCTCCTCCCAGCTCAACCCCTCGTCGAGGTCGTGCAGGAGAAAGCGGACGCCCTGGTTGTCGTTCGGGTTCAGCTCCAGCATCCAGGCAAAGACCTGCCGGGCCTCGTCTATTCGCCCCAGCCGCCACAGGCAGAGCCCGCGCCCGTGCAGCGCCCGCATGAAGGGCCGCGAGTCCACGTCGAGCCAAAAGGGGGCGGGATAGCGGGCCGGATCGCCGATGATCCGTTCTTCGGCCGCCGCCTGGCCCCGCTCGTAGAGGGGCAATGCCTCGGTCACCCAATCTTCCTCGAAGCGCCGGTTGCCCACGTGCACCCAGGCATCGGCGTGGCCGGGGTCCAGCCGCAACGCCTCTTTGTAGTAAGCCTCAGCCGCCAGGGGCCAACCTTTCCACAGATGGTCCATCCCCCGGTCGAAGAGATAGGCCCCCCAGGCCCGCCGCGCCTCGTCCGAGCGCGCCTTGCGACGGTGTCCTGAGCCTGTCGAAGGGCGATCCCCCTGAGGCTGGGGCGAGGCCCAGGGATCGGGTGGCACGGCCCAATCCCGCTCCAGATCGTTCACCAATTTTTCCGTCAGACTCACCTCGCGGTTTCCCAACACGAAGCGCAGGTCGGCCCGCAGGACGTCCTCCCACGGGTCGGGGGGCAGGGGGTGGCGATAGGCATCGTGGGCGATGAGGCGGGGAATCAACCAGAAATCCGGCAGGCTCAGCCGCGCTGCCCGCAGCACCTTTTCGGCAGCGTCGGCCAGAGCCTGATTGCGAGTGGTGATAGCGGCCTCATCTCGGTCAACGCGACGGGCCAGGGCCACTACGTAGCGACGGGCCTCCACGTTCAGCACCTGCACGATCAGGGCGTCGTCGGGCACCGCCTCCTGCTGGCGATACCAATCGGCCAGGGCCGGTGTGGGGGGCAGGCCCCAGATGGGCTGACCGGCCACCAGGTGCTCGATGCGGGCCTGAAGCACGGGGCCATCAGCCAGGACCAGCGTCACCTCGCCTGAGCTGCGCGAGGAGTAGGCGAAAAAGTCGGGCCACAGGGCCCGCCAGGCTTCCTCGTTCAGGGCCAGTGTGCCGGCCTCCAGGTCCGAAGCGGCCAGTGGTTGGCGGAAAGCGTTGTCGGCCAGGTGGCGGGGCCACCAGGTGTAGTGGGCTGGTCGCCCGCCCAGGCTGACCGCCAGGGGGACGCTGTTGATGGCACTCCGGATGGTGGCCTGAGGGTCTCGGGTGCGCACCGGGCGGATCATCTCCACTCGTGCTTTGATCTCGGCTACAGTGAGAGGGCGGTTGGCGCCCATCAGCGCCTGGGTGACCAGTTGAACGAAAGAAGGTTCAGGCATCTTATACATCAGGACAAAACATCTGAAACACAAAGATTCGAAAGGACGAAACGGGCAAAATTCGTGCTTTTAGCTTAAGCAACAGACAAAATGTGAGCCCCGCCCTACAAATCCGAAGCCGTGATTTCAAAGCTCAAATGGGGACCATCGAGTGTAGTGAGAAAGCGGTTGAGGACATCCCGACGTAACTACTCACCCTGTCATTGCGAGGAACGAAGTGACGAAGCAATCTCATTGTCGCTCATCTGAGATTGCTTCGCTACGCTCGCAATGACATCGTCCAGAGCTATCCCGAGAGTGAGCCGATCACTTTTCAGACAACCCTGAGCAGTTACGCTGGTGGAATACGCCACTGCTCTGACCAGGGAGAGACGGGTGCCCGCAACTTTGAGGGTCACGACGTAGAGACCAACTCGCTGACGCCTCCCGTCAAAGGCTTCTATCACCATTTCGGCGTATGGCGACAACTCTAACTCGTGGGCGATCTGCTGGGGGATGACAGAGACTTCTGCACCTGTGTCAAGTAGGGCGCCGACGCTGCGCTGGGATCCAGAGTCGCTGGAAGCAGCGATGACAATGTCTCTAAAAGGAGCTGGCGGGTTGAAATCTCGATTGTACTCTGTCATCGTCGAACAATCCGGGGAGATCCGATGCGACGCACAGGCAATGGCGCGCCAACCTTTCGCACATACATTGGGCCATAGCCAAGTTTCTCGTAAACGCGCTGGACCAGAGCCATCTCATCAGGATCGCTGTCAATAACTTGACCCTCCCGGATAGCTATGTATTGACCTTTGTATAAGGGCAATAACTCAGGTTCAAGCCGCTCGTAGGCTTCGCGTTCGCGCTCAAGGGCCTCCATGTCGGCCTGCCGTCGGCGCCCCCGGTCTTGAGTCTCCTGCCACGCTCGGAAAGCCTCGTATTCGGCCAGAGACACAATAGCCGCTACCGGCTGTCCATCCCGCTCCAGAATGATCAACTCCTGGCCCGAGATATCCTCTTCTTCGATGGATAAGGTGTAGGGCGGGCATCTCTCTCGCAGGGTGAGCCTCTTCGTCATCTGCCTCACCTCCCAGAGCGATTATAGCATCGTTCTCGTGATTTGTCTAGCTCTGGCTTTCATTACCCAGGAGCATCGGCCTATCACAAGCCGGTTTCGTTAAAACCGATGCTCCTGGCAAGTCAAAGTCAATCATTTCCTTTGCACAAAATCCCGTTTCGTGATAGAATAAAAGGCCGAGGTTCAGTAGATCACGATTTAGGGCCCAAAGCGGACCGCAATGCGTTTAGGCCGCTGGACTGTGGTCCAGCGGGAGCAATTCGTGACCTACCGAGCATCACCTGAGGTGAGTCAGCTTATGCCACAGGACAAAATCGTCATCCGTGGCGCACGGGAACATAATCTGAAAAACATTGACGTGGAAATCCCCCGCGATCAGTTGGTGGTCATCACTGGCATCTCCGGCTCGGGCAAGTCAAGCCTGGCCTTTGACACCATTTACGCCGAGGGACAGCGCCGTTATGTCGAGTCGCTTTCGGCCTATGCCCGCCAGTTCCTGGGACAGATGGACAAGCCCGACGTGGATTACATCGAGGGCCTCTCGCCAGCCATCAGCATTGACCAGAAAGGGACCAGCCGCAACCCCCGTTCCACGGTAGGTACGGTGACCGAGATCTACGACTACCTGCGTCTGCTCTACGCCCGCGTGGGTATCCCCCACTGCCCCCAGTGTGGCCGGGAGATCAGCCAGCAGACGGTACAGCAGATCGTTGACGCCATCCTGGATCTGCCCGAGGGCAGCCGTATCATGATCATGGCTCCCCTCATCAAGGACCGCAAAGGCGAGCACAGAAAGGTCTTCGAGGACGTTCGCAAAGCGGGCTACGTGAGGGTACGGGTAAATGGCCAGGTCCGCGACGTGGACGAGGATATCGCGCTGGACCGCTACAAGATGCACACCATCGAGGCTGTGGTGGATCGGTTGATCGTTGGGAACGGCACTGGGGAGGAAGACCGATCGCGGGTAGCCGATTCGGTGGAGACGGCCCTGAAGCTGGGGGGTGGCATCGTGTTGGTCAGCGACGTCACAGGAGAGCAGCCCCAGGACATGATGTTCTCAGAGCACTTTGCCTGCGTCCACTGTGGGGTGTCTCTGCCCGAAATCGAACCGCGCACCTTCTCTTTCAACAGCCCCCACGGCGCCTGTCCGGCCTGCACGGGCCTGGGGACAAAGATGGAATTCGACCCGGAACTGGTCATCCCCAACCTTGACCTGACCTTAGGCGAAGGAGCTGTCCGCCCCTGGATGCGCGAGAGCAGCCAGAACTACTACACCCAATTGCTCAAGGCTGCAGGCGAATACTACGACGTCCCCCTGGACGTGCCGGTGCGAGAACTGACGCCTGAGCAGTTGGACATCATTCTCTACGGAGGTAAGAAGGACGAGAAGATCCTGCTGCGCTACCGTAATCAGCATGGCCGCGAGCGGGTCTACGAGACCACCTACGAAGGGGTGATCCCCCAACTGGAGCGGCGTTACAAGGAGACGACCTCCGACTACTGGCGCGGGGAGATAGAACGTTACATGGCCACCCGTCCCTGTCCTGTTTGCGAGGGAAGACGTCTCAAGCCCGAATCATTGGCCATCACCGTCGCTGGCAAGCGCATTGACCAGGTGACAGCCATGTCGGTGAGCGACGCGCTGGGTTGGATTGAGACGCTGCAAGGAGATACGACCCCCTTGACCGAGCGCCAGCAGACCATCGCCCGCCAGATTTTGAAGGAAATCCACGCCCGCCTGACGTTCATGGTCAACGTCGGCCTGGACTACCTGACCATTGATCGCACGGCCAGGACCCTCGCCGGCGGTGAAGCTCAACGCATTCGCCTGGCCACCCAAATTGGCTCCCAACTGATGGGCGTGCTCTACATTCTGGACGAGCCCAGCATCGGCCTGCACCAGCGCGACAACGCCC
>SOHZ01000173.1 GCA_004377365.1 Anaerolineales bacterium
CTCCCTACACGGTGAACAGTAAGGAAGGAATGGAATGATGAATTTCCCTCGGCGCGGCGAGATTTACTGGCTGGACTTTAGCCCGGCCACTGGGGCTGAGATGCAGGCGTTGCACCCAGCCCTGATCATTCAGAATGACATTGGCAATCAGGTCAGTGCCCTGACCATCGTAGCGGCCATCACCGCCAACCTGCGGGTGGCCGACCTCCCCGTCGGCGTGCGAATTGAGCCAGAGGAGAGTGGTCTCCCACGCCGCTCAGTCGTCCACCTGGGGCACATCTACACGGTGGACAAGCGGCGTCTGGGGCAGCGGGCGGGCCAGTTACCGGCCGAGGTGATGCGCCAGATCAATACCGCCGTCCAGGTTAGCCTGGGCCTGCAGCCGTTTGAATTGTAAGGTGTCTACACCGCCAGGCCAAGCTTTTCTATGTCGGCTGCAAAGTCAGTGATAGCGGTCACGAATTCCTCAGGTTCGTCGGGCTTGAGCCACACCAGTTGCAGCCGCCGGGCATCGAATCCGGCGGAGTTGAGCATCTCTCGTAGTCCCTTGATGCGGCTCTCGGCATACTGGTTGCCCAGTATGTAGTGACATTCCCCTGGCTCACAAGCGCCCAGGAAGACTCCGTCAGCGCCGTTCAGTAAAGCCCACAGGATGTGATGGGGATCGAAACGGGCTGAGCAGCCTGCCTGGATGAGGCGAACGCTAGACGGATACTGTAAATGGCGGGCACCGGCCAGGTCCGCCGCAGCATAACCGCTCCACTGACATAGCAACCCCAGGATCCGTGGCTCGCCATTCTGTGGTCCCGCCAGGGCAGCGCTGATCTGAGCCAGGAACTGGCGGTCGGTGGACGACTGAAGAGTGATGGCCTTGGAGGGGCAGGCCGTGACGCAGTTGCCGCAGCCCTTGCAAAGCAGGGGCGCGATCTGTGCCGTGCTCAGTACCCCCTCACCTCTCTCCAGGCTGATGGCCTGAAAGGCACAGGTCTCCACACAGGTGCCGCAGCCAGTGCACAACCGTTCATCAACCATAGCTACAGGTGCCTCACTGGTCACCACGCCCGCTTCCAGATAGTGCAGGGCTTTGGAGGCTGCGCTGTATGCCTGGAACAAACTCTCGTTGGTATCGGCTGGGTAATGAGCGCTCCCACAGACGTAGATGCCAGAGTCAATATAGTTCCGTGGCCGCAGCCTGGCGTGGACGTCCGGGAAGAAGCCATTGTCATCCAAAGGGATGCGCAACATACTGGCCAGTGTGCTGGCGCCATCTGAGGCCACGAGGGGAGTGGACAACACTACCAGATCGTAGGGAAGGCTCAGGTCAGCCCCACTCAGCAAGTCGTGGACCTCGACCACATCGTCCTTCACTATAGGCTTTGACTCTGGCCCAAAGTGGATAAAGTTGATCCCCCGCTGTCTAGCTCCGACGATCTCATCCTCACACAATTCGCCAAAGGTCTGCAGATCTCTGAAGAGGATAGAGATATTTGCCTCCGGCTTCATTTTCTTCAAGAGGATTGCGTTCTTGAGGGTGGCCATACAGTACACACCGGAACAGGAAAGTTGCTCTTCCTCACGTCCAGCACCGTGGATCATCACGATGTTCTGAACGTCAACAGGGCTTTGTCCTGAGCCTGACGAAGGGCCCTGTCCTGAGCTTGTCCTGAGCTTGTCCTGAGCTTGTCCTGAGCTTGTCCTGAGCGAAGTCGAAGGGCGCAGTCGAAGGGCGCAGTCGAAGGGCGCAGTCGAAGGGCGCAGTCGAAGAGCTGACGAAGGGCCCACTTTCAGCCTGCCCTCCAGTTCAAATTGAGTGATCACCCTCCGGCCGTCGTATCTCAACAGGCCATTGGGATAGGAAGGTTGGGCTCCGGTAGCCACGATGATCGCCCCCACATCGAAGGCAGCTCTGTGGCCATTGCCGCCGACACTGACGTGGTAGTTGCCGGCCGAACCGCTGACATCGAGAATCCGGGCTTGGGTCAGAACCTCGATGTTGGGGTTGATTTGGACAGCTTTGACCTTCTCTGAGATGAATTCCTCGGCTCGCTGCATCGTAGGGTAGAGAATGTGTAGCTTTCGCACCAGGCCGCCCAGTTCCTGCGCCCGCTCCACCAATTTGACGGGGAACCCACCGTGGGCCAGTGTAAGGGCTGCGGTCAGGCCAGCCGTCCCTGCTCCGATCACCAGGGCAGCCGGTGTCACTTCAGCCTTCACTTTATCCCTCACCTCCAAAAGGGATGCTTTGGCAACCGCCATACGGATCAGATCCAGCGCTTTGGCTGTGGTCCTCTCCCGCTCATCGGCGTGCACCCAGGCACACTGCTCGCGGATGTTAGCCATCTCAAAGAGGGAGCCGTTCAGGCCTGCCTCCTCGCAGACGGTCCGGAAAAGCGGTTGATGGGTGCGCGGCGTACAGCCAGCCACCACAACCCGATTTAGACCTTGCTCGGCGATGGCTTGCTTGATCCTCTTCTGCCCCTCTTGGGAACAGTTGTACAATCCGCGTTGGACCAGGGTTACATGGGGCAAATCCCTTGCCCTGTCCGTCAGCGCCTCGGTATCTATGAAACGGGCAATTTCCGTCCCGCAATCGCAGATGAAAACACCTATCTTGGCCTCAGTCTCCACTTATGCGCTCCTGATCTCTTGGTATAACTAGGTTTCCTCAGCGAAGAGCTTCTCATAGTCGGTGATGGGCTCTGGGTTCAGGTAATGATCACCGCAAATGCGGCATTGCACAACCTCAAAGTCTGAAGCCCAATGGTGCACCAGCTTGGGCTCTCCGATGTCCTCCAGCTTGATAGCCCCCGTGGGGCAAACGAAGACACAGGTGCTGCAGCCGATACAATCTCTGGAAGCGATCTCGAAGGGCGGTTTGACCTTCTTGTCAACACCCCGGTTCACCAGGCTGATGGCGCTGACGCCCACGATTTCTTTGCAGGCTCTGACGCACAGGCCGCACAGGATGCAGTCGTTGTCTTCCAGCTCGAATCTCGGCCTCTCGATGCCGAACTCGTGGGCTAGTTCTTGGACCACTTTGACATCCGGGCAATCCGCCAATAGCAACTCGACGATCATCTTGCGCGTTTCCAGCACCAGTGGAGAGTTGGTTTCGATCACGGCCCCATCTTCAGCCGGGTAAGAGCACGATGAAACCAGCTTGGGACCTCTGGGACCTGCGAGCTCCACGACGCACAACCGGCAAGCCCCGTAGGGCTGCAGCGCCTCGTGATAACAGAGAGTGGGAATCTCAATGCCATGCTCCCTGGCTACTTCCAGTATCGTTGCCCCTTCTTCTGCTTCGATCTTTTGCCCATCAATGATTAACGTGATTGTCATTTCTTCCTCATCTCGCGTTGGGCGAAGGTCTCTGACCGAGCCCTCGACTACCTTCGTACGATGGCGTCGAACTTGCAGACCTCATAACAAGCCCCGCACTTGATGCACTGCTCCGGATTCAGTTGGTGGGGCTCTTTCTTCTCGCCAGTGATGGCCTCCATGGGACAGACCCTGATGCAGCGACCACAGCCAGTGCATTTCTCAGAGTCAATGGAATACTCGATCAGTTCTTTGCAGACCCCTGCCGGGCAGCGCTTGTCCCGGATGTGGGCCTCGAATTCGTCTCGAAAGTAACGGATGGTGGTCAAGATAGGGTTAGGAGCTGTCTGGCCCAGCCCACACAGTGAACCTCCTTTAACTGCGACCGCCAGTTCCCCAAGCAGTTCGACGTCTCCCTCTCTGCCGCTGCCTTCGGTGATATCGCAGAGGATTTTGTGCATTCTCTTGATCCCTGACCGGCAGGGGATACACTTGCCACAGGATTCGGCTTTGAGGAAAGTAAGGAAATACCTGGCTATATCTACCATGCAGGTCCTGTCGTCCATGACGATCATCCCACCGGACCCCATGATCGTGCCAGCCTGGGTCAATTGCTCGTAATCTACCGGCAGGTCAATTAACTCTTTGGGTATGCACCCTCCCGATGGCCCACCGGTCTGTATGGCCTTGAAATCCCGTCCATCAGGTATTCCCCCGCCTGCCTCGTAGATGATTTCGCGCAGGGAGATGCCCATGGGAACCTCGATCAGGCTGTTGTTTTCAACGTTGCCTACCAGTGAAAAGACCTTTGTCCCCTTGCTGGTCTCGGTTCCGGTTTGAGAGTACCAGTCGCCTCCTCTGGCGATGATCACCGGCACGTTGGCCCACGTCTCCACATTGTTGATATTGGTCGGCTTGCCCCACAGGCCCTCCTGGGCCGGGTAGGGTGGTCGTGGTCGTGGCTCGCCGATGCGGTCTTCGATGGAGGCCATCAGCGCGGTTTCTTCTCCGCAGACAAAAGCTCCTGCACCTTTGCTGATATGGATCCGGAAACCCATGCCCGAGCCAAAGATGTTTTCGCCCAGGAAACCATACTCTTGGGCCTGCTGGATGGCCGTGGTGAGCATCTCAACGGCCAAAGGATACTCTGCACGAACGTAGATGTATCCCTCAGCAGCGCCAATGGTGTAAGCGCCGATGATCATCCCTTCTATGACGCTGTGCGGATCCCCTTCGAGGACACTTCTGTCCATATAAGCGCCTGGATCTCCCTCATCGGCATTGCAGATGACATATTTGACATCGCCTCTGGCTTGTCGGGTGAGTTTCCATTTGAGCCCCGTTGGAAAACCTGCGCCTCCTCTGCCCCTCAGTCCCGACTGGGTGACCTCTTCTATGACTTGGTCGGGGGACAAACTGTTGAGGACCTTATGTAGTGCCAGATACCCGCCTCTGGCGATATACTCGTCAATGTTCTTGGGGTCAATGAACCCACAGTTCCGCAGGACAATCCTCAACTGGTTCTTGAACAGGCCCAACTCTTTGTACAAAGGAACTGTGTTTGTTGCTCCTATCCCACTGGCGAGGTAACTCCGCTTTGTGCTTTCAAGGATGTTCTCATCTTCGTCGAGTCTCCCTATGGCCAACTCTTTGGCGAGCTCACCTCGGGCCAGCGCCTCTAGGATTGCCGGCACCTTTTGAGCGGTCACTTCCCCATAGGTTATGCGCGGCTTTCCTGGTACCAGGACATCAACCAGTGGTTCCCGGCAACACCATCCTATGCACCCGACTTGGCTGAGGGATACATCTAACTCCCTTTTGTCAATCTCGGCCAGCAGCGTATCGTAGACTTTTTGAGCCCCGGCCGCCAGGCCGCAGGTTGCCATGCCCACCATGATTTTCGTCTTCGATGGGTACAGAGATCTGTTGCCTCTTTCCCCGGCTTTTTCCAGATCCTCCAGGGTCGTTATTCTCATGCGTCCAAAGCCTCTTTTGCACGCTGATATTTCTTGAGTATCCTGGGCACCTGCTCCTGCTTCAGGTGAGCGTAGGTATCGTTATCAACCCGTACGACTGGCGACAAGCTGCAGCACCCCAGACAGCGGACCTCTTCCACTGTGAATTGAAAGTCCTCTGTCGTCTCTCTCGAATCTAGATTGAGTTCGCGCCTTATCTTGTCCAATATGTCGCCCCCACCTTTAACGTGGCAAGCGGTGCCCAGGCAAACGCTCACCAGATGCTTGCCTTTGGGGACTAGGCTGAAAGCATTGTAGAAGGTGGCGATACTGTAGGCCTGGCTCAGGGGGATGCCAAGCCGCTCGCTGACCAGGATCAGCGCGTCTCTGGGCAGAAAATGATAACGATCCTGAATGTCCTCCAGGATCGATATCAGCGAGCCATCCGTGCCATCTTGATGGCTGTTCAAGATAATGTCTTCGATCTCGTTTGCAAGGAAGGTCCCATTGGGATTCATTTTGCACCTCCTGTCGCAGATGCCTCACCAGGTGTGAGGGGGCTTCTGGGCAAGTAGAGTAGGGGTAAAGCAGATGGCACAAGCCATCGCACCACTCTGCATTGTGCATTATATCACAAATGCCATGAAAAACTCATAGAAAGAGGGGAGGTAAAAATGAAAAACCCATGAAAAAAGGCGGCTCTCGCATCAGCTAGGCCGCCGCCATAGAAAAAGACCTCCGAGGTTTCCAAAACCTCGGAGGTCTGAATTGACTAATCCGAACCCGCTGCCTCATTTCCCCTCGGGGCAACTCAGCATGTAGCCCACCCCAGGCGTGGTGAGGATGTATCGCGGTTCGTGAGGGTTCTCCTCGAGTTTCTGGCGCAGGTAGCGGATGTAGGCTCGTAAATAGTCAATGTCGTCCCGATACTCCGGTCCCCAGACCGTCGTCAGCAGGTCCTGGTGCAACATGACCCGGTTGGCGTTGAGGGCCAACTGGCGCAACAGCGCGTACTCAGTGCGGGTGAGCGATACCTTCTCGCCGCGCACCTTGACGGTGCGTCGGGCGAAATTGATCTCCAACTCGCCACATGTCAATGTGGCAGTGACCATCTCTTCCGGGCGATTGGCGCGCCGCAAGACCACCCTAACCCGGGCCACCAGTTCCTTGGCACTGAAAGGCTTGGTCAGATAGTCATCGGCTCCCACGTCAAAGCCACGCAACATGTCGGTCTCCTGGGCCTTGGCGGTGAGCATGATCACCGGCACCTCGGAGAACTCGCGGATGCGGCGGCATACCTCGTAACCGTCCGGGCCACGAGGAAGCAGGATGTCTAGCAACACCAGATCAGGCTGCTCCAAAGCCACCATCTCGATGGCCGGCTCTCCGCTAGCGGCGGCGATCACCTGGTAGCCCACTGCTTTTAGCACCTCACTGACCAGCCGCACCACCCGTGGCTCGTCGTCCACGACCAAGATTTTCTCACTCATTCTGCCTCTCCTTCTGCCTGCCCTGCTAGCTCCTGGCTCAGACCTTTCAGAGGGAGCGTGAAGTAAAGGGTGGTTCCCTGCCCCACCTGGCTCTCAGCCCAGATCCGCCCCCCGTGGCTCTCCACGATGGTCTGGGCGATGGGCAGCCCCAGTCCCGAGCCAACGACGTGGCGGCCCAGGCCCGACTCGACCCGGAAGAACTTTTCAAACAGCCGGTTCAGGTGCTCAGGGGCGATGCCCACTCCCTGGTCGGCCACACTGATGACGACCTCATCCTCGCGTACCTCGCCCCGCACAACGACCAATCCCCCTTGCGGTGAGTATTTCACTGCATTGTCCAGCAGGTTGCGCAACACTTGGGTAATGCGCTGAGGATCGGCGTCCACAATGGGGAAATGGCTTGGGAAGTCAACCAGGAAGCGGTGTTTCTGGGCATGGTTCGCTATGTCGTCGGTTAAACTCTTGACCAGGCGAGGTAGCATCACCGGCTGGGGCTCGAGCCTCAAGAGGCCAGCGTCAATGATAGACGACTCCAACAGGTCATAGATGAGATCTTGCAGGGTATCACACTCCTCATCTATAATTCGCAGGAACTCTTGCTGGGTCGCGGGGTCAAAGGAGGTCTCCTCCATAAGCAGGGCTGTAGAGTAGCCTTTGATCGAAGTCAGCGGGGTGCGCATCTCGTGGGCCAAGGTGGAGATCAACTCTGACTTGAGTCGGTTGGCCTCCTCGAGCGCCTGGGTAGCCTGTAGTTCCTCGCTTAGACGGGCATTTTCTATGGACAGGGCGATGAGATCAGCCACGGCTCTCAGAAAGGGCAGATCCGCAGGAACAAAGCTGCCCGGCTGGCGTCGGTTCACCAGTGTCAAGACCCCTACTTTTGTCTGACCGGTGAACATCGGTATACATACGGCGCTCTGCGGTGGCCTCAGGCCGATGGTCGCCGCTCTAAACAGCTCGCGGTTTGCGGATGACAGGTTTGCCGTTTCTGCAGAGATGGCCTCCGGGGTGGGATACAACTCGGCTTGCCCCGTCTGAAATGTCTTGCCACACGTCGCTTCACCAGGAGCAAGGTGGATCTGCCTCACGCTGGTGAGATCGTACCCCCGGGCAGCCCTCACAGTCAGTCGTTCATCAGAAGGGTCATGGAGCAGAAGGGCCCCCGCTTCAGCGGCCTCCAATGTGTCAATAAGGCAAGACAGGAGCTTTGACAGCATAGTTTCCAGATCCTGTTGTGTGGCCAGGATCTTTGCCATCTCAAAGATGGTCGAGAGCCTCTGATCCTTATCCGCCGCTTGGGTTTCTGCTGGTGTAACACGACCGGCCAAGGCCCGGTCGAGGTTCTTTGAGACCGCAGATAGATCGGACGTACCCATTGGTTCCTCCTAATCGCACCGGTAGCTTTTTCAGTATACCATGCCTTATCTGATTTGGCAAAGCGCAGAGCAGAGTAAGCGACTACCGCAAGCCTTTGTCCTGCTCCCACCATCACTCTTATGACAAAGCTATCGTGTACAGCAATGCCTCTTGATTTCATTTCCATTTTGTGCGATAATAGGGGTATGGAAATCTACACTATCGGACACAGCAACCACACCGTTGAAAACCTTATCGCCTTATTGAGGAAACACGCTATCGAGGTGCTGGTGGACGTGCGCAGCCAACCCTACAGCCGTCACGTGCCCCACTTCAATCGCGAGACCCTGGCTCGCGTTCTGCGGGAGCAGGGGTTCACCTACGAGCATCGGGGCGACCAGTTGGGTGGTCGCCCTACAGATGAGGGTTTCCTGCTGGCCGATGGCTCCGTGGACTATGATCGAGTGCGTACCAGCGAGGACTTTCAGCAGGCCCTCGACAAGTTGTTGGCGCTGGCTCAGGAACGACGGATGGCATTGATGTGCGCCGAGGGCGACCACCGCCGCTGCCATCGCGGCCAGCTCATCACCCCTGCCCTGCTGGCCCGCAATGTGACCGTCCTTCACATCCAGCCCGACGGTTCCCTCATTGACGCCGCCAGTGAGCCCCACCAGCTCTCGCTTTTCTGACTCAAGAGAACCGCCTGTGGGGAGTCGAGGCTTTAGCCGGATTTTGAGCGTCCAGGCCGCCTGAAGGCTCGACTCCGGATCATTATGAAAAAGGCTCTTTCAAGAGAGGGTATCGTGCCCACCATCTATACCATCGGCTACACCAAGAAATCGCTGCGACAATTCATCGGCCTGTTGGAAAAAGCTGGAGTGGAGGCCGTCATTGACGTGCGACTGCGCAACACCTCTCAACTGGCTGGCTTTGCCAAGCGCGACGACCTGGCCTTCCTCCTGGGTAAGTGCTTTGGTATTGCCTACGAGCACCTCGTGGAACTGGCCCCCACCGCCGAGATTCTCGACGCCTACAAAAAGGACCACGATTGGCTGGCCTACGAACGAGAGTACTCACAACTGCTGGTCGAGCGAGAGGCCCTGGCCATTGGGCGACGGTTGTTGGAAAGATACCAACGCCCTTGCCTGCTGTGCTCCGAAGACACACCCGACCACTGCCATCGGCGGCTCCTGGCCGAATATCTGGCAGAGAGCATCAGCGATCTGGAGATTGCGCACCTTTAGACCCTTTAGTGGAGTAGCGAAACTTGGGCATGGTTCACGAGTAACCTGAATGTACCTTGACAATTTAAGTTTGGTGAAGGC
>SOHZ01000419.1 GCA_004377365.1 Anaerolineales bacterium
CTTACCTCCTTCAAGCTGCCTGCAATCAACTCGATGATGACGTCCATATTTTACCCGATTGCCAGCGAAAAAGCAAGTCGGAAAAAGAGCCTTCAAGCGACGGTTCATCTACGGATAGTCAACGCTTACTCTACGGCAAAGTTTGCCAAATAGTTAGCGATAGCACCCTGAGTAGCGAAGCGTATCGAATGGTGCGGGTTTGCAGCGAAACGACGTTTAAGCCGCACCCCTTCGACTACGCTCAGGACAGGCTTCGATACGGCCTCCACTTCGTTTCGGCTAGTCTTGCCCCGGTAACTGTCAGCTTATTTACGCCGCCGTGCTAGTTTTGCCTCACAGCCAGGGTGATGCTCTGACCGTCAATCTCGAGAGTCTGAGCATAAGCCTCGGCTGGGGCCTCGGCCTCGATCAAAGCGGTGGACAAAGTTTCCTGTTTGATGTAGTCGCCGTACTCTTCCAGCACCTTGCACAAGGTCGGGTCAGCACGGTAATAGGCGGTGATGTAATCCTCGATGCGGAAGTCGGCCTCCTTGCGCATGATCTGGATGCGCCGTACCACCTCCCGCGCCAGGCCCTCTCGCACCAGGTCCTCGCTCAACTCAGTAACCACGGCCACCAGGTAGCCAGCCTCTTCGGCCACAGCGTAGCCCTCTTTGGCGTTGAGCCGGACCTCGACCTCCTCCGGCAGGAGGGTCACCGTCTGGCCGTCGGCCACGACCTCGACGCTCTGGTCAGCCTGCAAGCGCCGCGCCAGGTCCATGGTGGCCGCAGCATCCATTCCCGCCACAGCCGCCCGAATTTTGGGAAAGAGGGCCCCATGCTTTTTTCCCAGGAGGCTGGGCATGGGGCTAAGCTGGTAATCCACCACCTGGCTGGCCTCCTCCAGGAAGACCATCTCTTTGACGTTCAACTCGTCAACCACCTGGTCGGCCAGCCGGCTTAAGCTCTCCACCTCAGCCGCCTCGCGCGTCTTAATCAGTGCTTGAGCCAAAGGTTGGCGCACTTTGATGCTGGCCCTATTGCGGGCTCCATGCCCCAGGCTGACCACTCGCATGACCAACTGGGTGTCTCTGACCAGTTTCTCATCAATCAGGGACTCGTCGGCCACTGGAAAATCACTGTGGTGAACGCTCTTGGGAGCTTTCTCATCCACGCTGCGCACCAGGTTCTGGTAGAATTCTTCGGCAATGAAGGGCATGAAAGGAGCCAGGAGCTTGGCCACGGTGACCAGACATTCGTACAGAGTCTGGTAGGCCGCCAGCTTGTCAGCATCCTCTTCGCTCTTCCAGAAGCGGCGGCGGGAACGGCGCACGTACCATTTGGAGAGATCGTCCACAAAGGCAGCAATGGGCCGTGCCGCTCCGGTCACGTCGTAAGCGTCCAAGGTGGCGCTAACGCGCTTGACCAGGATATGGAGTTCGGAGAGGATCCAGCGGTCGAGAGGGCTGGCGCTTTTCTCAGCCTTCCCTTTTACAGGTGTCCATTCGTCAATGTTGGCGTATGTCACGAAAAAGCTGTAAGTGTTCCACAGGGTGAGCAAGAACTGACGCACTACCTCGCCTACCAAGTTCACCGAGAAGCGGCGGTCATTGCCTGGTGGCGTCGCGGTATAAAGGTACCAGCGTAGGGCATCGGCCCCGTGGGCATTGAGCACTTCCCAGGGGTCCACCACGTTGCCCCGAGATTTGCTCATCTTGTATCCTTCACCATCCAAGACCAAGCCCAGGCAGACACAGTTCAGAAAGCAGGGCTCATCGAACAGCAAAGTGGAGATGGCATGCAAGCTGTAGAACCAACCGCGGGTTTGATCCACGGCCTCACAGATGTAATCGGCCGGGAACTGGGACTTGAACATCTCCCGGTTCTCAAAGGGATAGTGCCACTGAGCCACGGGCATAGCCCCTGAATCGAACCAGCAATCAATGACTTCTGGCACCCGGCGCATGGTGCCGTTACATTCCCTGCACTTGAACGTCACCTCGTCAATGTAAGGGCGGTGGAGGTCCAGGGTCTCGGGGTCAGGCCCCGCCACCACCCCCGCCCGCCGCTGGCCGCTGGCTGCCTGCCGTTTCTCCAACTCTTCCACGCTGCCGATACATTCTTGCCTACCACAACTGTCGCAGACCCAGATAGGCAGCGGCGTGCCCCAGTAACGCTCCCGACCAAGAGCCCAGTCCACGTTGGTCTCCAGCCAGTTGCCGAAGCGGCCGTGCTTGATGTGCTCTGGGTACCAGTTGATCTTTTCGTTGTTAGCCAGGAGGTTGTCCCTGAGCCGGGTGGTCTCGATGAACCAGGAGGTCTTGGCATAGTAGAGGAGCGGCGTGTCGCATCGCCAGCAGAAGGGATAGACGTGCCGGTAGGTAGCCACGTTGTACATCAGGCCCCTCTCGTTCAATTCCTCGGTGATGAGCGGGTCCGCATCCTTGACGAAGATGCCCCGCCAGGGGGTGACGGCGTCAATGAAAGCTCCCTTCAGATCAACGGTCTGCAGGATGGGCAGGTCGTGTTCATTGCCTATCTCCAGGTCCTCGGCACCAAAGGCTGGGGCGATGTGCACGATGCCCGTACCTTCGGTGATGGTCACAAAATCGCCCGTGATGACGTAGCAGTAGTCCTTCTCCACCGGCAGGAAGGTGAAAAGGGGCTTGTAGTGCTTGCCGGTCAGTTCCCGGCCGGGCATGGTGCGGATCACTTTGTGTGGCCCCTGGAGTACGTTGAGCAAGTCTTTGGCCAGGATCAGCCGTTCCGATTGGCCGTTGGCCCCCTCCTGCTCTACTAATGCGTACTCGAAATCGGGGTGGACGGCCAGGGCCACGTTGCCGGGCAAAGTCCAGGGGGTGGTGGTCCAGACCAGGAAGTAGGTGCCTTCTTCGTCGCGCAGGGGGAAACGGACGTAGATAGAAGGGTCATCGGCCTCGCGGTAGCCCAGGGCCACCTCGTGATCGGAGAGGGGGGTGCCGCAGCGGGGGCAATAGGGCACCACCTTGTAGCCCTGATAGAGCAGGTCTTTGTCCCACAATTGGCGCAGGATCCACCACACCGATTCGATGTACTCGTTGGTCAGGGTAACGTAAGGGTCGTCCATGTCAATCCAGAAGCCGATGCGGTCGCTCAGTTGCTCCCATTCCTTGACATAACGAAAGACGCTCTCTTTGCACTTTTGGTTGAACTCGGCGATGCCATAGTCCTCGATGTCCTTTTTGCCGGAGAAGCCCAGTTCCTTTTCGATCTCTAGCTCCACCGGCAAGCCGTGGGTGTCCCAGCCCCCTTTGCGCAGCGAATAGTAGCCTTTCATGGTCCTGTAGCGTGGAAAGAGGTCCTTGAAGACGCGGGCCAGGACGTGGTGGGTACCGGGCAGGCCGTTGGCCGTGGGGGGGCCTTCGTAGAAGCCGTAGCTGGGCGCACCACTCTTCTTACGCAGGTCCATGCTTTCCTGGAAAGCATCGCTCTCCTTCCAGAATTTTAGGATTCTCTCCTCCATTTCCGGGAGATTGACTTTGCTGGGTACTGGTTTGAACATGATTTCTCCTCTATGAAACATCCTGTTGCAAAATTAGCTCCTTCTGAGGCTAAGGACGGATATCGCGCCATAACCTTGTGGCATTGACAAACAGCCCAAAACCCGCTACAATTGAGATAACCATCGAAGCGAAAGGAGGTAGTCCCCATGGTTGTCTCAACCAAAGCCATCTATGAAAGTGGCACCTTACGGTTGTTAGAAAAGTTGGACCTGCAAGAGGGCCAGGAAGTCTGCGTCACCATCGAGCGGTTGGATGAAGACGGCTATCCCGTGCAAGAGACTCTGGCCGATGTGCTGGGCTTTGACCCGGACGATGAGGAAAAAGCGCGCGCACTGGCTGAATCTCAGCACAAAGCCATGATGGAATTGCTGGAAAGCCTGGCTGGCCTTCCTGGCAGTGAACCGCCTCACGACGGTTCCGTCAACCATGACAAGTACATCTATCGGGTAGATTGGCGATGAATGGCCAATTACTCACCTTCGCTGACACAAGCGCTTGGTTCGCCACAGTTGACCCCAACGATCCCAACCATGGGATTGCCCGGCGCTTCATGTCGGCCAAGCCTCGGTTGGTGACGACCAATTTTGTCATTGATGAAACCATAACGCTGGTTCTGAAACGCCTGGATTATACGCGGGCTCTTCGACTGGGCGAGCAACTGTGGGGTGGTCAGTTGGCCCGCATCATCTACATCACTAGAGCTGATCAACAGACTGCCTGGCAACTCTTCAAACGCTACAGCGACAAAGAATTCAGTTTCACTGACTGCACAAGCTTTGTCGTCATGGAACGGCTGGGGCTCACTCACGCCTTCGCTTTCGATGAGCACTTTAGCCAGACGGGCCAGTTCGTCTGTATTCCCTGATACTTTTACCCCACAGAAGATGAGATTAATGCTACAAGTAGATGCAGAGCGAACGGATTACCTTACGAGAAGCTCAATCTCGCCTGAATGAAAGACTCTACGCCTCCAGCGCGATCTTGATCCGCTTGTTGATCCTGCCCTTGCTCTTGTAGTCGGTGATGCGGATGGGGCCTACCTCGCGGGTGTTAGCCACGTGGGTGCCGCCGTCGGCCTGCAGGTCAAGGCCCACAATTTCCACGGTGCGCACTTTTGTGATCTGAGGCGGCAGCAGGTTGATCTTGGTGCGGATCAGATCGGGAATCTGAAAGGCTTCCTCGCGGGGCAGAATGGCGACTTTGACCTCGCGGGCTGCCTCGACTTCGACGTTGATCTTTTCCTCGATTTCCTGCACCAGGTCCTTGGTCATGTGCTCGAACTCAAAGTCCATGCGCCCTTGTAGGGCTCCCATGTTGCCGCCGGTCACTGAGGCTTTGTAGTCCCGCCAGATGACGCCGCACAGGATGTGAAAAGCGGTGTGGGTGCGCATGACCTGGTAGCGGTGCTCCCAGTCGAGTTTGCCCGTCACCCTGGTGCCGGCTGCTGGTGGCTCACCCTCCACCTTGTGCCACGCCGTGTCGCCCCGCTTCTTCAATGCGACCACCGGGTGCTCCACGCCGTCCCATAAGAGCACACCCTTATCGGGCATCTGCCCTCCCCCGCCAAGGTAAAAGGCTGTGCGGTCCAGGGCCAAGCCCAACTCGCCCACCTCTGTCACCGTGGCCTCGAATTCTCTCAAGTAGCTGTCGGTCTGGTACAATAACTCTGTCATGGCTCTCCCTTCATTCAGTGTCTATCCGAAAAGTCCTGGTGCTCCCGCTGGACGACAGTCCAGCGGCGGACTGTCGTCCGCCTTGAGCAACTTTTCGGACAGGTTCTAAATAAGTTCTGTCCTCGACACTATCAGCCCCTCAATCACTCATAGTAGCCGTTCAGACCTCCGAGGTTTTGGCCGAAGATTCAGGCTGGTTGAGGCAAGAGCACGAGGTGGAAGTTCCAAGGAAGCGCATACTATTGAAACCTCGGAGGTCTTTCCCACAATTTCGCCCGATACCTGAAACTCTTACTACTCATAAACAAAAAGCCCTCGTCCTAGGGACGAGAGCTTAGGTTCACCCATTGCTCCCGCGGTACCACCCTGATTAGCGTCACCGCTCACTCTGTGAGGTACAATCATACCCCCGTTGTAGTAACGACCAACGAGGCCGGCCAAGTCTACTCTAGCTATCAGCCACCAGCTATCAGCTATCGGCCATAAGCTATTTCGGTTGGCAGCTCCGGAAGGATTTTCGACGAGCTTTACGCATCCGGCTCTCACCTTACCCGGACTCTCTGAGCGCTACCCCTCGCCTACTCGTTTCCATCAAAGCCTTTTACAAAGCATCTAGCACTGTTGCTCCACCTGTGCCGCAATAGCGCCACTATTGCGGTACAGGTACTGTTTTCAGTTGCCGATAATATATCACAAAAGTGTGCCACTGTCAAACTCAACCAAAACCCAAAATGACCTTGACAAAACCACCATTTAGGCGCATAATACAAACGGGCGCTCGTTGATAGACTTGTAGCTATAGCTGAGGAAAGCGCCCCTTCCAGGGGAGAGAAGGCGCGGGCGGCTATAGTGGATGTGGCTTTTTTACTATGACATTGAGGGGGTGATTTGATGCTGCGACGTGGGAAACGAGATAAACCGGGTCTGGTCACCGTCTACACCGCTTCCGGCATGCTCCCTGCCCAGGTCATCAAGACCAAGCTGGAGAGCGCAGGCATCCCGGCCCTGCTGGACTATGAGAGCGCCGGGGTGGTCCTGGGCATCACTGTGGACGGTCTGGGTGAAGTGCGGGTGATGGTGCCGGAGGGTCTGGCTGAGGAGGCACGGGCCCTCTTGAGCGAGTAGTAGTCACCTACTGTGCTTCCGCCCCCAACGGCCCAGGGGCAAAAGCCGCTTGAGTAACTCCATTTCCTCCCCACTGAAAGCCCCTACAGCGATCAGAGCCACGAAGTAGATCACAGCAGCCGAGGGGATGAGCAACAACACGTTCAAGCCCCGCAGCAGCCATATCACAGCGCCCATAAAAGCCGAGGCCAGGGCCGGTCGCCAGATGATGCTTAGCCAGGGGATGGGGGCCAGATTGCGGCGCACACAGTAGTAGAAGGGGATCAAAAGGGCGATCTCGGAGAAGACGGCGATGACGGCCGCAGCCTGATAGCTGTACATAGGGATAAAGATCAGGTTAGCAATCAGGTTAAAGGCCACACCGATTACAAAGGCTTTAGTCAGAAAGCGTTGCTGGTCGAGGGCAATGAGCACATATTGGGTGACCTGGTTGATACAACTGAAGGGGAAGAAGCCGATGAGCAACTGCAAAGCGATCATAGAATGGGGCAGATACTCCCCACCGCCCAGGATCAGGATCAACTCGCGGGCGATGAAAGGGGTGCCCACCGCCACTGGCAGCGCCAGCATCAGCAACAATCGTAAAGACAGGATGTAAGCCCGTAGCAGAGACTCGCGGGCCGAAGTCGCGTAGCGGGACATCAAGGGGAAGATGGCAATCGTGAAGAACGAGGGGATGACGATCAGGCCATCAATGTATTTGAGGGCCGCCCCGTAGTAACCGACGGCCGCGTCCCCTTTCATCGGTTTGAGTAGCAGAATATTGATACGGAAGAAGATGGTGGCCAGCAGGTGGTTGATCATCAAGGGGAAAGAGATATCCAGCATCTTGCGCTGGAATCTCAAGTCAATATCCGTCCCCACGCGTGGGCGGAAGCAGTGACGCAGCACCAGCGCAAAGAGGACCGCCACTGTGAACAGGTTGCCGACCACTGACACACCCGCCAGCCCCACGAACCCCCAGCCCAGGAGCAACACCCCCGCCCCCAGACTGACCTTGAGCACCGTGGTCACGGTGGAGATGATGGCCGGATACTCCATTTTCTCGTAGGCGTTGAACGTGGCACTGAGAGCATCGGCTACGTTGCCGAAGAAAAGGCCTAAAGCGAAGAGGACAATGGCCGTGGCCGTATCGCGGGTCAGGCCCCCAAAACGGGTGTAGAGCAAGATGCCCAGGCCGATGAGGGGCAGCACGGCCAGCCAGAGCATGACCCGCAAGACCATAGTGTTGTTCAAATAACGGTTAGCTTGACTACGGTCTTTGGCCACCTCGCGGGTCAGCAGGGTGCCCAGGCCAAAGATGGCCAGGATCTCAAAGTAACCGATAAAGCCGATGGCGAAAGTGTAACGTCCCTCGCCCATAGGGGCCAATATGCGCAGCCGCAGCATGGCGAAAGCGAAATCAATGCCCTTGTTCAACAAAGAAAGGGTCATGGGCGTCAGGCTGTTCTTGGCCACCCGCTTGATCACAGAGTCTTCGTCGCTTTCGCGGTAGAAGCGACCCCATAGCCAGTTGGCTGCCAGCAGGCAGGTGACCACCCCGGCGATAAAGCTGACGAAGAGACCCAACTGGAAGGAACGAGGGGCATACTTAAAGCGGACGGTGTGGGCTCCGCCTGGCAGGTGCACCGCCCGGAAGTGACCGTCGGCGCGATAGATCGGAATCCCTATCTCCTCCTTCTCAGTAGCTCCGAGGGGGCGCACATAAGCTTTCCAGCCGGGGAAGTAGCTGTCGGCCAGCACAAGCCAGCCCTCTCCGGCCGTCTCCACGTCAATGAAGACCTCGTTGATAGTATAGTTGGTGATAGAGGGATAGGAAATAGCCCCTACTTCTTGTCCTTTATCCCCTGTCCCCTCCGCTTCTTCTTCGAGGATGACGTACTCTAGCGGATCGAAGTGTTTCAACTCCTCGGCCCGCTGCTCAGAGTCGGCTATCACCTTGGCCCAGGGGACGACAAAAGCCCGTGGCAGGTAACCTTCGTTCTCGTAAACCTTGATCTCCTCATCGTAAACCAGCCTGTAGCCAGGGTTGGGGATGTGCTGGGTGGTCAAGACGTACTTTACATTCAGCAGGTCCAACAGGCGTGAGTCCAGCGAGGGATACTCCGAGAGAGGCGCGATGCGGTTGTAGAGAAGTTCGTCCTGTTCCTCGATGAGGCTCATATAATCAGCGTACTGCTTGGGGAAAATGGAATCGTAGCCCCGCACGTCGTAGAGATCATAGTACGTCCCTACGTTGGCATTGAAGGTCTTTTCCCCAGGGCCGACAAAGGTGGTGAAACGGTAAAGCTCCTGGTCTTGCTGTAGGAAATCCACCACTGGCGGCTTGAACTGGAAGAGCTTGGGGGCAGCCCGGGGGTTGAAGCTGTAGCCGAAAGCGAAGAGGTCGAGGACAAGGACTGCCAAAGCTAGCGGTTCCCAGACCGGCCGCCGGCCTAATCGCTGCGGCAGGTAGATGGGACAGCGGCTGACCCGCAGCACGATAGCGCTGGCAGTGAGCAACAAGCTGAAAAGCAGGAGGTTGCAAAGCTCGTAGCTGTAGAAAGCCTGAGCGTCGGGAAAAGCTTCTGGAGCTTTGGCCAGGGACCAGAAGGCCTTCTCGACTGTGGGGGCGAGCCGGGAATAGAAGACCCGGCTGAGAAGAAGGGCAGCGAAAGCCGCCAGTCCACCCCAGAAGGCCAGGCCAGCGGTGACTGTGGTGACCGATGGTTTGGACTGCAAGCACAGCCAGCGTAGCCATCGGGGTGGCGGTCGTCGTCCGCTGTCCTCGGCCCGCAGGGCCGGAGCGCGGGTGCGAGCTAGATAGTCCGCTCCTATTCCGGCCAACACGGCCATACTGAAGGTGTAGGGAAATACCCAGCGAAAGGGCGAGTGCAATTGATTGACACCGGGGAAAGTATAGAAGAGGATAGCGTAGAGAGGGGTGCCAAAAATGAAGGCCAGGGAGAAAGCAATTAGAATGATATAAAGCCAGACATGGGAACGTAAAGCTGTATCGGCACTAATGACCGCAGCAGTGGTCTTGCGCCGGTTTCGCCGCAGACGGCTGAATGACCGCAACAGTGGTCTGGCTGCCACGGCCACCAGCAGCAGAGGCAACAACCCCAGATAGCTGCCCCCCTCGACATAGTTTTTGACTCCCCAGTTGGTGCTGTGAGGGCCGTTAGGGTTGGGTTGACCGTAGGCGTTGAGAGCCAGGTGAACTGTCCGCCAGGTGAAGACATCGAGATAGCTGTGGTGGGACGGATTGCCGAAGAAGTCAGGCACCAGGAAGGCAATCAGGCGGCGTGGAGGAAAGGCCCAGCTTACCACCTGGCTGTAGGGGACCGAGCCCTGTCGAAAGTTCAAACGGGCCACCTCGTAGAGAGGGATAAACTGCACCGCTCCCAGACCCAGGCCCAGGGCTACCATGACCACCAGCCAGGATGCCAGCCTAAACACCACCAGCCAGTTGCGTTGACGCCACCACAGAATCGCCAGACGGCACGAGGCGTAGAAACCCATCACCAACAACACGTAGAGAGAGATCTCCACGTGGCCAGCCAGGAACTGGAAGCCCAGAGCCACTCCCCCCACAGCGATATAAGGTATGGGAGAGTAGATCACCGGCCCCTTCTCCTCTTGTTTCCTGACCACGATCTCGATCATGGTCAGGAGCAGAGGCAACCAGGCTGCAGCAGCGATGATCATGGTAAAGACCACGCTGACTACGAAGAAGGCGCTCAGCATGTAAGTGATGCCGGCGATCAACGCGCCGAAGCGGTTGACGCCGATCACCCGGCAGTAGATGAACGTGAAGAGGCCGGCGAAAGAGAGTTGCAGGGCAGTGAAAAAGCCATAGGCCCTTGCCAGCGGTAGAATATAGAATAGGATACTCAAAGGATAGAGGGCTGAGTGCTGACCAGCAGCCAGGAAAGGCAAGCCGGCGAACAGGTAAGGGTTCCAGAGAGGGATTTGCCGATTGTGGATGGCCTGGACGATAAAGCGTTTCCAGACATAGTTTTCCAGAATGAGATCGCTGAGCAACTCATTGTGAGGGATGCCCACCCCCCACTCGCTGGCAAAGGAAGCCCAGGGCTCGAAAGCGAAGAGGTTGTCCACAGGCAGAAGGGTCTTGCCTCCGAGAGTGACTGGCCAGAAGAATATGAGGGGAAGGAGCAAAAGGAGTAAAACGACAAGCAGATCCGGCTTGAGCTTCTTCAACAAAACCTTCTCTCCATAGGGGGCCTGCATCTCTTCGTAAGCAGGCATCCCTTTGCGGTATCGGGCCTCTGGCTGAACGCCAGAGCTATCATAGACTAAAGCATCACTTTTGTCAAGATGAAAGCGAAGGGGCTAGATTTTTGAGAGCAAAAGTGGTATAATAGAGTCAATAGCAGGGAAGTGAGAGCGCAGCCCCGTTCCCTGCGGATGCACTCAGTAGTTCTAGCAAGAAAGGGGGAACAAAGCTAATGTCTATAGTATCGCTGCTGAAGAAGGTAGATTTCCTGAACGGCCTATCGGAGAGCCAATTGGAAAAGCTAGCCAAGCTATGTCGAGAACAAACCTGCAGCGCAGATGACGTCATCTTCAGGGAAAACGATACAAGTTCCGAGTTGTATCTTATCCAAGACGGGCTTGTGGAAATCACCCGTAGCGTTCCGGAGCCAGGTACGGAAAAGCGCATCGTCACTTTGGGCAAAGGCCAGATCTTTGGCGAAATGGCCCTCGTAGACGAAGGTCCCCGCTCCGCTTCCGCCCGCTGCGCCGCCGATGGCACCAGGCTCTGGGTGGCCAAGAGGGCAGACTTTATCTCCCTGTGTGAAAAGGACACCAGCATCGGTTTCCTTGTGATGAGAAACGTTGCCGCCGACCTGTCCTTCAAGCTTCGTCACAGCCACTTGACCTGAAAAGAGCCGGGGTAGATGTCCAAGGAGGTGAAAGCATGATCTACATAGTCAGCTTTGTCGTACAAGGGGGAGGACACCCTGGCGCTATCCAGAACATGGAGAAACGCCCGGATAAGGGTGATCGGGTGAAACTGGGCGACAAGTTCTACGAAGTAGTGGAAGTGGTGGAGATCGTACCAGCTAGGGGCGAGTTCGGCTACCTGCATGCCACTTGCCGACCTGTTGAAGAGTAGCAGCAGGATAAGCATTCAGCCGCCTTCTGGTCTCGAACCGTCTGGCTGAATCCCTGATACCACTCCTGCTTGGTGCGGTGCCGCCTCCGTCGGACGGGGTTACGCCATGCAGGGTCATCTCCCTGCCGCTCCTGAAGCCCAGAAGGTGTCGCAACGACGCCGGTCGCCGGTTGATAGTTGCTTTGCTGAACCGACGGGCCAAATCTGGCTACAATTGAGCCCCACTATCTTCTTTTGCCCAGACAGATTGAGATAAGTGTTATGTTCACTTGACAGTCTCAGCTTCTACGATTATGTCGAGCAAACTGTTCGGAGTATAGGAAATTTCTCCCATTTTTATCTCGTTATGTTGACTAAGTATTGCAATTTAGTCAATTATGGTGTATAATAGAAGTGTGTGATGTGGAGCTTCCCACTCCACACCTAAGGGAGAGCCCACGCCCCCACAATTACATTTGCCTTTGGCAAAGAAGGAGGACATTGGTTATGAGGAAAACGATGATCATCTTGGCAGCCGTTTTGATCCTTGGGTTGCTGACGACGGCTGTCAGCTACGCAGCCCCGCCCGCCTACGGGCCAATCTATCACCACGTCAGGTATGGCGAGACTTTGTCCTCTATTGGACGTTTGTATGGGGTCAACGCTTACGCCATTGCCCGCGCCAACGGCATCTGGAACCCGAACCGTATCTACGCCGGCCAGGTACTTCTCATCCCAGCCCATTATCCCCCCCCTCATCACCACCGCATCCACATCGTCGCCTACGGTGAGACTCTTCTGCGCATAGCCAGGTGGTATGGGGTGAGTCCCTGGGCCATCGCTCGGGCCAATGGCATCTGGAACCTTAACTGCATCTATGCTGGCCAGCGCCTGGTCATACCCTGACAGCTAGAGTTCACCCTGTTAATCTCTTGGTTTCTCTTGGGCCTGCCAGATGGCAGTGGCCTTGCTGGTGAGGCTGACCAGAATCTGCTTTCTGTACCTTGAATCACAAGGAGGGCGAAAATGAGAGGGAAAATCTGGAAGAAAGCAATGCTGCTGGTGGTCTGTCTGCTGGTTGCTCAACTGGTCATCGGAGTCACCACCGCAGCAGCCGCTCCACCTGCCTGTGGGCCAATCTACCACTACGTCAGGTGGGGGGAGACTTTGTCCTCGATTGGGCGTTTGTATGGGGTCAACCCCTACGCCATTGCCCGAGCCAATGGCCTGGCGAACCCGAACTGTATCTACGCTGGCCAGACGCTCCTCATTCCAAGCGCATGCAACTACTCTTGCTACTATCCTTGCTACTGTTCTTACCCCTGCTATACCTCCTGCTACTCACGCTATTACTGCTGGTAGATAAAACACAGGATGTCGTGGGGGAAGGACCATAGACGGTCATCTCAGTCTGTGATCTACCGGTCCGGGTTCTGCAGAGACGCATGAGAAAAAGGGGTTTTGAAGGGCTGCCTTTGGCAGTTCTGTAACCCCCTTTTTAATGCCACTGCATCCTCCGAAGGAGGCTCCAGGCTATATCGGTGCTGCTTATGGCGTCTCTATGGAGTGGGCGTGTCTGACGGGTTCCCTGTGGCCGTCGGGGTGTCCGTTGCCGTGGGTGTGTCAGTGAGCGGGCTCGTGGCTGAGGGCGTGGAAGTTGGGGTATCGGTTGGCAAACTGGTTTCTGTAGGCGTGGCCGTATCCGTAGCCGTGGCTGTGTCGGTAGGTGTGGCGGTGAGCGAGGCCGTGGGGGTGGGTGAAGGCGTGTAGGTGGCCGTGCCCGTAGCCGTGGGCGTGTCGGTGGGAGGCAGGGTGCCCGTGGCTGTAGGCGTAGCGGTCAGTTCTGTAGTCGGTGTGGCAGTAGCGGCCGGGGCTGCCGTGTCGGTAGGTGAAGGCAGAGACGTTGGGGTGTAGGTGGCTGTGGGCTGCGGTGGCGTCGTCGGTGAAGGCCACGACTGGGTCGGTGTGGGCTGCAAAGTGAGAGTCGGTGACCTGAGAGCCGTAGGTGAGAGAGGCGGCCAAGTAGGCGCTGGGCTGGTGGAGGGTAGGGGGGTGATAGTGGGCACCGGGGGAGCGACGGCCAAAGCCGCCAGGCCCAGGCAATGGCAGGGCATGGTCAGGACGATTATGGCACTGAGCAGCCCATAGGTCGTCTTCTGTTCGTCTGACAGATCAGCATACCAGGCTGCCAGCTTCTCCAGCACGGTCCTCTCTCCTTCTGACAAAAACAGCGTATGAAAAAGGGACGCCCCTATCAGCGTCCCATTTCTGTCTTTAGCCTCTCAAGTTCATAGGGCTTCCAGGGCCTCGATGATGGCCTCTCGGGTCGCCTCCAAATAGTCCAACTCTAGCAAATTGTTCCAAAGCTCTTCTGTACTCTCCTCTCCCCAAAATAAATGCTGCCAGTCCTCCTCCATATCCGCGTGTTGGTGCGAAAGGGTAGAAATACGGGCCTCCAAATGCCGTAACCGGTTCTGCAAATAGACTCTAAGGCTATCTTTTTTCAGTCGCTCAACATCTACTTCTGGCAGCGAAGCGAGAAGGTAGTAGATGGGATCCAGGCCCCGGATCGCTCTGGCCATGTGGTCTCCTTGTCCAGTATTCTGGAGCTTGTTTATAATAGCACCTTTTCAGCCTGCTGTCAAAATTCCGATGACCACTGTTGCACCACCCGTGCCGCAACAGTGGCGCTATTGCGGTACAGGTGCACTACATCTCACGTCGTCCTTCCAGAGCCCGCGTCAGTGTGACTTCGTCGGCGTATTCTAAATCGCCACCCACGGGCAGCCCCCGTGCCAGGCGGGTGACACGCGGTCCCAAAGGAGTGATGAGACGTGCCAAGTACATGGCTGTGGCCTCGCCCTCCAGATTGGGATTGGTGGCCAGGAGGACTTCCTTCACCTGCTCGGCCTTCAGTCGCTCCAACAGTTCGTGTATCTTGAGTTCGTCAGGGCCGATGCCTTCTACCGGCGAGATGGCTCCATGCAGAACGTGATAGAGGCCCTTGTACTCTCGTGTGCGCTCTATGGCCAGCACGTCCAGAGGCTCCTCGACGACGCAGATGATGGAGCGGTCGCGGCTTTCATCGCTACAAATGGGGCAGGGACTGGCCTCGGCGATGTTGAAACAGATGGAACAAAAGACGGTCCGCTCCTTGAGCTCCCGTAGGGCATCGGCCAGGGCCAGGGCCTGCTCCTTGGGCACACGCAGCAAATAAAAGGTCAGCCGCGAAGCCGTCTTGGGACCAATGCCTGGTAGGCGGCTGAATTCGTCAATCAGTCTGGCCACAGGCTCAGCGATGGTTCGCACTGTACCCCTCTCTACATCAGGCCGGGAATGCTCAAGCCGCCGGTCAGAGTCCCCAATTGATCGGCAGCCAGTTGCTGTGACTTCTCAATGGCCTCGTTGACAGCGGCCACGACCAGGTCCTGGAGCATCTCTACATCGTCGGGGTCCACGACCTCGGGTTCAATGGTAATGGATTGGATTTTCTGGTGGCCGCTGATAACGACGGTGATGGCTCCGCCTCCGGCGGTGACAGTGACCGTCTCGTCGCCTAAGGCTTCCTGGGTTTTGACCATCTCCTCTTGCAGCTTCTGAAGCTGTTGGAGCATGGCCCCACCACCGCCCCCGGCTGGCCTCATACGTCTTTTTCCTTTGCCTTTGCTCACGTTACAGCCTGGTCCCTGAACCTACTTGCACCACTCCTGCACCGCCTATACCGCAATAGCGCCACTGTTGCGGCACGGGTGGTGCAACAGTGGTGATTGCGGTCCAGGCAGTTGTCTGGCTCAGGAACACTCTCCTTTCTCTTTTGGTTGGTTCCGCGTTCATCTTACTGTACATCCACCACCTGCGCCCCGTACTTGTCCACAGCCGCTCTAACCACGGGATCCTCGGCGATGGCCCGGTATTCATCATCTTTCGATTCTCTGACTTTCCCATCCCCTTTGGCTGGTTCTGGCTGGGATGTCTTCGGGGGTTGACGGCCCTGTTGCGCCGAATGGGTGGTTTTCACGCTACTTTTGGATACGAGTATGCATTTGATGCGACAGGGACTGCCAAGTACCCGGCTGAAAACCTGCTCCACCATCGCCTGGCACTTGGGTTCTTCAAGCCGCTCCTTATGAAAAGCGTAGGGGAAACCCAGGACCACGATGTTGCCTTCCACTGCCTCCGCGTGGCCAGATCGGAGCAGAGCCTCAGCCGACCGGTTGTGGGGTCTTACCTCGGCCAGGATCCGGGCCCAGTTCAGGCGTACTTTCTCCAACGTTACCCCGGAGGCTGGCGGAGCTTCCTTCTCCATACCTGTGGGAGTTTCCTCAGTAGGAGGCTGCGAGCTGGTGCCCACTTCAACAGCCTGGGTCGTCTTGCCGCTTTCCACAGCCTGGTCTTCTCGGAGGACGGTTGACGAGGTGGCGGATGGAGGAGGGGCTGCTGTCACCTCCTGGCCTGCCTCCTGTTGAGCTTCTGAAATCGGTCCTCTCTCAGTGACCGGGTCCTCACTGCGCGGCACTGTTGTGCCGATTTGTTGCGCCGGATCCAGGGTGGCCTCGATGAAAGCCAGTTCCAGGGGCAACTGAGGCTGCAGGCTAACCTTCAAGTCAAGGCTGGCTTGGTTAAAGAGCCTCACCGTTCTGAGCAGGGCTTTGGTTGAGAGCTGCCGGGCCTGGTTCTCCATATCTGCCAGGACTTCGGCCGTGACGTTGAGGAAGCTCGCTCCGTTGCCAGCCTTGATGAGCAACAACCCCCGCAGGTACTCTACCAGTTCGCGGTTGAACTGACGAGGGTCCACCCCATCGCCGACCGCCTGGTTGATGAGATCGAGTCCACTGGCTACGTCCCGTTTGACCAGGTGGCCCACCAGCTTTCCAATGGCCTGGGAAGAGACAGTGCCCAGTACGGCCTGCACCTGGGCCAGAGTGATCTCGTCGTTCCCATAAGACGCCAGTTGATCCAACAGGCTCTCAGCGTCGCGGAAACTTCCGGCTGCGGTGCGGGCGATCAACTCCAGGGCGGCCGCCTCGATGGCAATCCCCTCTGACTCACAGATGCGATTCAGCTTGCGGTGTAGGTCCTCCAGGGAGGCACGCCGGAAGTCGAAGCGCTGGCAGCGGGAGAGGATAGTGGCTGGTATCTTGTGAGGTTCGGTGGTGGCCAGGACAAAGATGACGTGGGGTGGTGGCTCCTCCAGGGTCTTCAGTAAGGCGTTGAAAGCCTCGTTGGTTAGCATGTGCACTTCGTCAATCACATAGACCTTGTACTGAGCCTCGTTAGGGCGAAAGCCCACTTTCTCGCGCAGGTCACGGATTTCATCAATGCCCCGGTTGGAGGCGGCGTCAATTTCGATCAGGTCCAGCAGGCGTCCTTCGTTGACGGCCTGGCAGATGGAACATTGGTTACAGGGTTTCTCATCTCCTTCGGAGAGGCAGTTGACCGCCTTGGCCAGGAGGCGGGCCATAGTCGTCTTGCCCGTGCCACGAGGTCCGGTAAAGAGGTAGGCATGAGCGATGCGCCCGCCCAGCAAAGCGTTCCGCAGGGTGCGCGTCACATGCTCCTGACCGAGCACTTCTTCAAAGGTGCGCGAGCGCCATCGGCGATACAGGGCCTGGGCTGTCATAGTCGCCTCCACCGTTTCTCACAGAGATCGTACCGTGTTCTTGAAAGACCAGCCATAGTTTATCACTAATGGCTGATTTAGGCAAGTGTAGTTGCGAAGTATCCACCCTGTGAGCATTATAACATCCTCCCTGGTTCTTGGCAATTTAGTAGGAAAAGTTGCCCACTTGTCCTACAATCAGAGTAGCCATTCAGAGGGCGGTCTCCCAGCGAATTTCAAACCAAGTTCTAACTTTTCTCTAACTCTACTCTAACAGAAGTGTGCTAAAATCTCTAGAAGAAGGCCGGAAGTCGTCTTGCTGAGCGCATTATAACGACAAGTTCTATATGCGCCCGAGAGTAGCGCATTTGCCAGGCCGCATGGGTTGGGGTATAATGACAGCACGAAAGGGGGGATGCTATGAAAGGTCAAGTCGGAAAGGGGAAGATCGCGCATGGGCTGGGACTGAAAACTCAGGCCTGAAAGCTGATTCTTGGCATCAAGTCATTCAACGTTAGAGATCAACATTCAGTAATGAGCAGTTCAAATCCCAGTTGACGAG
Source organism: Anaerolineales bacterium (assembly GCA_004377365.1). Classification (GTDB taxonomy): domain Bacteria; phylum Chloroflexota; class Anaerolineae; order E26-bin7; family E26-bin7; genus E26-bin7. The sequence continues at coordinate 17,582 of SOHZ01000419.1, forward strand.
GAGGAGGTTCCCCACTGCGAGGTGGGGCTAACCAACACGAAAGCGCGAAAGACACGAAAAGTACGAATCCTCTTTCGTGTCCTTCGTAGAGTTTCAGCCTTTCGTGACGGGAAAATCGAGAGATCAGCGGATGCCTCCAGGGATAGCCACGTCCCTTATCTTCCCTCCTGGTCTGGCAGATGGCCGATAGCAAATGACAGATGTGAGCGAGAGTCCTGTCAGTTGTTGGCTTGAGTCAGAATTGAAAGCGCGCCCGTACAAAACCGCCAGGTGACTGGTGGGACAAAGGGGAAGCGCGGTGGCAGTTAGCAGTTAGCAGTTAGCAGATAGCTGATAGCGTATGGCAGATAGAATAGTGATCTCTTTGGCTGGTGAGCTATCAGCCATTGGCTATCTGCCATCAGCCAAAAACACAGGAGGGACACAAAATGTGTGGAATTGTCGGTTACGTGGGCCCTCGGCAGGCGACGACGATCGTCGTCGAGGGCCTTAAGCGTTTGGAGTACCGTGGTTACGATTCGGCTGGAGTGACTGTGCTTCAGAATGGTCGCCTCACCCTGTGCCGCAGCGTGGGCAAACTGACCAATCTGGTCAGTGCCCTGGAGGCGGATCCCCTCAGCGGACACATCGGCATGGGCCACACCCGCTGGGCGACCCACGGTGAAGTCACCCAGGCCAACGCCCATCCCCACACCGATTGCCGGGAAGAGATCGTAGTCATCCAGAACGGCATCGTAGAGAACTATGTCGGGTTGAAAGAGGAGCTGAAAACTGAGGGGCACATCTTCCGCTCGCAGACCGACACCGAGGTGATCTCCCACCTGGTGGAGAAGTATTACAGCCAGGAGGGTGATCTGGTCACCGCCGTGCGTCAGGCCCTGAATCGGCTGGAAGGCTTTAACGCCATCGTCGTTCTGAGCTCCCATGAGCCGGATAAGCTGGTCGCCGCCCGCTTGGGCAACGCCGGTGGGATAGTGATCGGTCAGGGAGAAGGGGAGATGCTTCTGGCCTCCGATATGCCCGCTCTCCTCGATCACACCCAGCGGATGATCTTTCTCGAGAGCCGGGAAATAGCTGTGGTCACCCAGACGGGAGCCAGTTTCTTTACTATGGAGGGGGTGCCCATTCAAAAAGAAGTGCACGTTATCCCTCTGGACCCTGTGGCCGTGGCCAAGGGTGGATACAAGCACTTTATGCAAAAGGAAATCTACGAGCAATCACGCTCGGTCACCGATGCCATCCGGGGGCGGGTGGACTTTGATGAAGCCGTGATCCACCTGGAGGATCTGCACGTTGACCCGGAGGTGCTGCGGCGGGTGAACAAAATATACAGTGTGGCCTGCGGCACGGCCTGGTACTCGGCTCTGGTGGGCAAATTCATGATCGAGGAGTTGGCCCAGGTGCGGGTTGAGGTGGATTACAGCTCCGAGTTCCGCTACCGCGATCCGCTTTTAAATGACAGGACGCTGCTCCTGGCCGTGACCCAGTCAGGGGAGACGGTGGACACCTTGGCGGCTATGAGCAAAGCCAGGGAGGCGGGCGTCAAGACCCTGGCCATCGTCAACGTGATGGGCAGCGAAGCTAGCCGGGTGGCCGACGGGGTGATGTACATGCGCGCCGGGCTGGAGATTGGGGTGGCGGCCAGCAAGACCTTTACCTCCCAGATGGTGTTGCACTACCTGTTGGCGCTCTACCTGGGCCAGATACGGGGCACTATCAGGAAGGAACGCATGAGGGAGTTGCTGCACGATCTGGTGGAACTGCCCAATCTGGTGGGGCAGGTGTTGGAGGATGGTACCGATTACGAGGCCCTGGCCAACGAGTACTTCAAGCGGGAGAACTTTCTTTACCTGGGGCGGGGGATCAACTACCCCATCGCCTTGGAGGGGGCTCTCAAGCTGAAGGAGATCAGCTACATCCACGCCGAGGGCTATCCGGCTGGCGAGATGAAGCACGGGCCCATCGCCCTGATTGACGAGCGCATGCCGGTGGTGGCCATCGCTGTCAAGGACAAAGTCTACGAGAAGATGATCAACAACATCGAGCAGGTCAAGGTGCGAGGGGGCACTGTCATCGCCCTGGCCACCGAGGGAGATGAGGACATTGCCCGGAAGGCTGACCACGTCCTCTACATCCCGCAGACTTCGCCGCTCCTGACGCCAATACTGGCCGTCATCCCCTTGCAATTGCTGGCTTACCACATTGCAGTACGTCGCGGCTGCGACGTGGACCAGCCGAGGAACCTGGCCAAGAGTGTGACGGTAGAATAGGACAGCGGCTTTCGGGGTAGAAACAGCTAGGGGCGAGGGCCTACAGGCTCTTGCCCCATTTCGTGTAATGGGGTATAATGGTCACAAGGAATCCCGTTTTTGTAAGCGTTCAGGGGACAGGCGGCAGTGGAGGCGATCCGCTATGGCTGAGAGCCACGTGACGCTGGCCCAACTCACCGACCTGTTGCGCGAGCGCGCCACCTATCAACACGAGCGCAACCTGGTACTGATGGCACTGCCACTGGAGACGGCCCACCGCGATGCACCCCAGCTTGCCCAGGCACTGAACGCCGACTACCTCGATTTTGATTGCGAATTGCTGGCCCAGATGGAGGCCGACGATTGGGGCGCCCACGTGACCCTCGAACGCCGGAGAACACTCTCTGTGGGACAGATGCTGGCCCGCGACTGGCTGGCTGAGGTTGCCGGACGTATCAACCGCGAGCAGGCGCGGGTCATCGGCAACCTGAACCTGGCGGTGCCCTACGAGATTAACGTGGCGACGGCACTATGATGCTACCGAGCGCGGCCTGTGCATCATCGCCGCCGGGCGCCTGCAGGGCCAGACGCTCTTGATTCACGGACGGCTACCCCAGACCGGTGCCGGATCGCCAGCTTATGAGGTGGTGCCGCCGGCCGACGACACAGCGCCAGCACCACCACGTACGCTGCAGGATCGGCTCCTGTAGCGAGCAAGGAGGGCAGCGATGAATGCGACGACGCATCAGCACCAACCCTATTGCCAACAGCTTCTCCTGGACTGCGACGATTCCATATTTCAGGGACCGTTGTTCCGGGGCGAGAATGGCGGGCCCACCAAGAAAATGCGGGATCTGGAGAGTCCCAACAGCGAAGACGCGGTAACCTGGAGCGTCTTCCGTCTGCTGGAACGCCACTTTGCCGACCAGCCCTGGCTACTAGAGTTGTTAGCGCTGGCCGGATGCGAGCTGGCGGCTAGCGGCACACCGCAAGTAAATTTCTGGGAAAAGGGCTATCCGACCCAGTCGCGTTTGCTGTGGTTGCTCGATCACGTGGACAACCCGCGTGTGGCCGAGAGTCAGGGGGCGGGCGAGGATCCTAGCCGCTTGCGGATCGTCCGGCAAAACCTGGCTAAGTACCGCCAGCGCGTCCAGGCCGGGCAGATTCGTGGCAAGTACAAATGGGTACTGGAAGGGCCAACCGAGTTCGACGCGCTGATCCGCTGCCCCGGACTGCTGATAGCGGTGGAGACCAAGCTTTACAGCGACGTTGCCACCGAGGTGCGCTGGGACAAGGAGCGCGACCAGATTGCACGAGTCGTCGACGTCGGGCGTGAAGTGGCTAGACAAGAAGACGATGACTTTTGCTTTTTGCTGATCACTGACCGTCGCCGCCACGAGCCGCCAAAGCAATACGAGCAGTTGATGGCGCACTACCGATCCGACCAATCGTTGGTCCTACCGGCGGACCGCCTGGGCTGGGTGACCTGGGGAGAAATCTATGACTGGCTGGATGATCGTCGCGCACGGTGTACCGTCGAGCAGATAGGGTGGATAGATCGGTTAAGATCCTACCTGGCACAGCGATCTCTCTTGGAGGGACAAATTTGAGATAAGGAGCAGTGAGATGACAACTGGGACGGTGACTGAGAAACAGGTTCTTGATGAATTACGTAACCTTGAACCGGGCCGCTGGCTTGAGGTGCTCGATTTCATTGGTTACCTGAAACATCGTGCGACCTTGGAGCGTGCCCATGCCCGCCCGCGAGAGTTGACCGCCCGAGATCTGTTGCAGTCAGAGTTGGTGGGACTGTGGGCTGACAGGGACGACATCGGCGACAGCCTAGCGTTCGCCCGCCAACTCCGCCAGCAAGCAGAGCATCGCCAGAGGACCACCGATGATACTGGTTGATACCGATGTCATGGCGGACGTTATGCGACGGTATACCCCTGCCGTGACCTGGTTGGACTCGCTGGGTACTGAAGCGATAGGTATTCCTGGCTTGGTCGCGATGGAACTGCTTCAGGGGTGCCGCAATCGGGAAGAACAGCGGCAGGTAGAAAACGTGCTACGTCCCTACACCCTATATTGGCCGGGCCGGACGGACTGTGCGCGGGCCTTTGACGATTTCGCAGCGTACCACCTGAGCCATGCCCTCGGCATCCTGGATGCGCTGATCGCCGAAACAGCGGTTGGTTTGGGCGTGGAACTGGCCACGTTCAACACGAAGCATTACAGCGTCGTGAGCGCGTTGCAGACGATCCAGCCTTACTCTCGAGGGTAGGCTACCATTGAGCCATCTGATGCTTACGCTTCACGCTTCATGGTTTTGACCTATGGACCTCGAACGCTACTACGAACTGCGCGCCATCCTCCAACAGTGGCGGATGCGACTGGCCGAGAGCATTCGCAAACGCACTGAGGCCACGCGCCATTGGTTGAATCGCCTGCGCGACATCTACGACAGCAAAGGGGTGGGCGAAGAGTTCACCCTCTGGCTCGACCGCTGGTGCCGCCAGGCGGCCATCCAGTTCATCCTGCGCGTGCTGTTCCTGCGCGTGCTGGAGGACCGTGACCTGCTGGGTGTGACCCGCATCCGCAACACCGACGGCCAAAAGATGTGGGCCCAACTGACCCGCAACCTGAGCGCGGCCAGCTACGTCCAGTGGTGCTGCTGGGACGCCGCCCTTGGATATCTTTGCCAACAGTGCTGACGCTTGAGGAGTTTATGGCATGAGGGTCATCTTCATCGGCCCCTTTGGCCTGCGAATCAAGGGCACCATGAGCCGACGGGCTCTGCCCATGGCCAAGGTCCTGGTGACCAGAGGGCATCAGGTGGATGTAATCCTCCCGCCCTGGGATTGCCCTGAGGACAGCGGGCAGGAGTGGGAAGAGGAAGGCATCGGTGTGCACAACATCGTCTTGCCGCCGCGCTTTCCTCTTTTGTTTCATCTGCTGGTCACCTGGCGGTTAGTCAGGCGAGCTCTGACTCTCAAGCCTGACGTGGTCCATTGCTTCAAGCCTAAAGCCTATGCCGGGCTCTCAGCTATGGCTATCTGGTTCTTCCAGAGGTTGGGACTGACAAAGGTCAGGCTCGTCGTTGATAGCGACGACTGGGAAGGATGGGGAGGCTGGAACGAAATCGGGCATTACACCTGGACTCAGAAGCGCTTCTTCGCCTGGCAGGAGAGATGGGGACTGACCCATTGTGATGCCGTGACCGTGGCCAGCCAGGCGTTGCAGACCCTGGCCTGGAGCCTGGGGGTGGCACCGAAGCGGGTGTTCTACGTGCCCAATGGAGCAAATCTCCAACCTCCAACCTCCAACCTCCAACCTCCATTCTCCGTCCTGCTCTACACCCGTTTCTTCGAGTTCCAGGCAGAGCGGGTGATCGAGGTCTTTGAGCGAGTGGCGGCTGAGGTGCCAGAGGGCGAGTTTCTGATTGTGGGCAAAGGGCTCTTTGGGGAGGAAGAAAAGCTACTGCGCTTGGCCAGTCAGCGGGGGTTGGCCGACAGGATGGTGTACGCTGGTTGGGTCGAGCCTGCTCAGTTAGCGAGCTGCCTGGCCGCTGCCGATGTAGCTATCTACCCCCTCGACGACAATCTCCTCAATCGCGCCCGATGCAGCGTCAAGCTCGTTGATCTCATGGCCGCCGGATTGGCCATCGTAGCCGAGGACGTGGGGCAAAGCAGCGAGTACATCGAGCATGGCCGTTCTGGCCTCCTCGTCGAGGCCGGTGACACGGGAGCCTTTGCCCGGTGCGTGGTCAGGTTGTTGCGGGATAAGAGTCTGCGAGGAGCGCTGGGAAACGAGGCGCGGCGACGGGTGTGCGAAGAGTTCGCCTGGGAGAGGCTGGTCGAGAGAATCGAGAGTGCATACCACAGAAAGGGAGAGGTCAATGAGTGAAGAGGCAACAAGCAATGAGGCAACGGGTGAAAAGGCGGCAGGTAATGAGTCAACTGACAGACACATTGACTCGTTACTCGTTAACCCCTTGCTCCGTTACTGGCTGCCACCGGTTGTCTGGATGGTTCTGATTTTCAGCCTCTCCGCTCAGCCCACTCTGCCTCATCATCCTGACACTCTGCTCGACACCATCCTCAAGAAGGCGGCGCATGTAATTGAGTACGGCATCCTGACCTTTCTGCTCTGGCGGGCGTTCTCAAGGAGGAGGGGCACTTTCTCATATTCGGCTTTGGTCACTGCTTTCGTCGTCTCAGTCCTCTACGCCGCGTCAGATGAATACCACCAGACCTTTGTGCCGGGGCGGAACGGGAATCTGGTGGATGTGGGCGTTGATACCGTAGGAGCTCTGGCCGCTTTGCTCGTCGTGGGCAGCTTGGGGAAGAAGAGGTAGTATTAAGCTTGCGCCTCCGGGGAGACCCTGGCGGTGATAATGATCTCGCCGAAGGTCCGTTTCTGTTGGACGTCTATCCGCTGGCGTTTGATGAGCTCCAGGACGGCCAGGAAGGCGACGATGATCTCCATCCGCGAGACCGCACGAGCCAGCAGCCGATTAAAGCTGACCCGGCCGCGTCTGCGCAGCGCCGCCTCGATTTGGCTGATCTTGTCGGCAATGGTAACAGTGATGGGAGCGACCATGTTGGAGACGGATGGGGCCACGGGAGTGACTGCCAGAGCTTGATGGACCGCTTCCAGCAGGTCGTCCAGGGTGATGCCTTCCAGATCAAGGGCGGGCTCCAGCCTGGGCGGCGGAGCGACCCGCACGTAGGTCCGCAGCCCCATCTCCTCCCTTTGCCTCAACTCCTGGGCCGCCTCTTTGAACTTTTTGTATTCGATGAGCTGCCGCACCAGTTCGTCGCCTACGTCCTCTTCCTCCTCCTCGATGGGCGGCGGTTGGGGTAGCAGCATCTGAGATTTGATCAGGAGCAGCTTGGCGGCGATGACCAGGAAATCAGCCAGAGCCGCAGCTTCCAATTCGTGCAGCAGGCTGATGTGTTCCAAATACTGATCCGTCACCTGAGTCAGGGAGACCTTGGTGATATCCAGTTCGCGTTTCTCGATCAATTGTAGTAAAAGGTCCAGGGGACCTTCAAAGACTTGGAGTTTAACCTGGTACGGCGTTTTGAAGCCTCCTTATCCCTGGGCAAGACCTGACAGGTTTAGTAATTGCCAAAACCTGTCAGGTCTGGCTCTCTACCCCACTAATCCGCGTGGAGTCAAAAAGTTCTACTCCGCCAGCAGTTTAAGTCCAATGCCATTTAGTTAAGCGCCGTCGGTTGAGTAGCAATGCGTATCGAAACCACGGCGCGGCCCATGCAATGTAAAATCCGTCGCAAAAGCCGCTCGCGTGGCCTCGATACGGTCTTCCGCGGAGTTTATCCTGAGCCTGTCGAAGGGCTCCAGGCCCCTGGGTTGAGTAGCGAAGCGTATCGAAACCTACTCTGCCGGCGCTCGCTCCCTTATCTAAACGGCATTGAGTTTAAGTCCGTTTGACGCGCAGATTATACACCAAAAGAGAGCGGTTGTCCAAACCTGAGTGGATTCGATTGGAACTTTTTTGCCCGTTTTGCGTAATGGAAGTAGAATGGAACCCAGGAGGTCAAACAAATGGCAAAGAAGAAAACAAAACCCGTGGAGGAGGCTGAAAGCCCGCCTGCGCCTAGCGAGGAAAGGCCACAAAGGGCCTTAACCCAGGATGAGATGACGATGGCCGCTTTGGCTCACGCCAGCGTCGTTTTGACCTTCGTCATCGCTTTGGGCAGTGGGGGATTGGGCTGCCTGTTGGGCGTGTTGGTGCCGCTCCTTATCTGGCTGACTTATAAGGAGAAATCAGCCTACGTCTCTTTTCAGGCTCTCCAGGCGACAGTCTTTCAAGTAGTGAGCATCCTGGTAATGGCCATTGTGCTGGCGGTTTCAATGATCCTCATCGTCGCTGGCTGGACGGTCAGTGGCGCGCTGACGGCTATCCTGATCGGATTGTGCCTGATGCCCTTTGCCGCCCTGATCACCGTGGTCTTGGCCTTGCTGGTGCTGATACTCCCCTTTGCTCAGTTGGGGTATGGGCTCTACGCTGCCTACGAGACCTATCAGGGACGCGATTTCCGCTACTGGCTGATAGGCGAAGCCCTGGAGAAAGAAATGGCCAAGCGATACGGAATCTGAAAAAATTAAGTATCCCAAAAAGCCGCCGAATGGAATTCGCCGTCTGAAGCTGAGAAGGCCCCTCAGGGCCTAATTCAGTGCCTGAGGGCACTTCTCAGTTTCAGTCAAGGATTTCTAATCCTGGGGTAAGGCTTGACCAAATGAACGAAGAGAGGTAAAATGTAGCCGAGAATAGTTGAAGAAGGTGATAGCCATGCCTATCTACGAATATCACTGTGATGATTGTGAGGTAAAGTTCGATGTCTTGCGGACGATGAGCCAGGCCGATGATCCCATAGCCTGTGTTCAGTGTGAGGGGATGAATACCCACCGTGCTCTTTCCCTCTTCGCCGCCGTGAGCAAGGGCAGGGGCGGAGAGACGCGCTCCGTAGCTGGCACTGGCAGCGGTTGCAGTTCCTGCGGAGCTACCGGTTGTGCCACCTGCGGACACTGAGGATAAGAAACGATCGTGGACGATTGAGGAGGGGCGGTGACCTCTTCTCTCAGAGAACCGCCCCGTTCCCTTGCCCCGAAGCCGACGCGGTCATCGGCAAATGCCCGATGACTGCTTTCATTTTGCGGATGACAGATTTGGTCCTCCGCGCCGGTTATGGTATAATCACTGCCCTGAGAATTTCTTAAGCCTCACGGGCGGAAAGGAACACAGACGTTGTTATAAGTCCGTGCTTCTTTCTGTCCGTGATTTCAGATAGGAGGATATGAAGCGAGTTAATTCCCTGATTACAGCCATTCTCCAGCGAGCCGTGTCGAAAGCTGGTTTGGCAGTGGTGGCCATCCTGGCGGTCCTGGCCCTGGTTATCTTTGTTCTGGCGAGGGGCCCTCAGCCATCAAAGATACCGTACACAACTGTCGTCCAGGCGACGCCTACGGCAACGCGGACATCTACCCCCACCCGTACACCGACTGCTACCCACACACCGACTGCCACCCCATCGCCGTCCCTGACACCTACTCCCACTCCTACCATTGACCTGAACAGTTGCACCATCCTGGGCTGTGGCTACGGTCCGGCCGACCCGGTTCCCACGGCCGCCGTTGGCCCCAAACCCTACGTCCCACAAATTCCTCCCGCCCGGCGAGTTTGCCAGACTTGCCATGGAAGTGAACCGGTCAAGAGCCCCCAGTTCCTCAGCTTGACCGACGCCAGCGGGACGACGATGCAGCAGTTGCGGGATGCTGCCTGGTCGCAGCGGGCCTATCAGATCGCGCCGGGCGTCGTCTACTTTGTCTACGACCGCGTGCACCACGTCGTCGTTGATTTAGAAGAGCCGGGGATCGTCCTGCAAAACATCGTCCCGCAGCGTGGCGAGCGGGGCACGTTGTTCACTCCCTCCTGCTGTGTGGCTCCCGATGCTTTGGTGATCACCGACGCCGACTACCACGGGCTGGACGGCTCGAACAAGGCCGACGGTCGGGAATATTTCTTCCATCAGGGACGGGCGGCGCTGTTCGTGCGCGATGGCCGCTATGACATCGGAGTGATCCGCACCCAGGAAGAATACGAGCCGGTCGCCACCTCGTGGGGTGGCGGGCCGATTTTCATCTGGGACAGAGAGTACAACTTTAATCCCTTCGACGAGTGGTTCCATCCCAAGGTTCTGGAGTATTACCGCACCAGCACCTGGGCCAAGATGACGGCGGCAGTCTCGGAGGACCGCAAGTACCTGGTGCTGTCCGCTTCCTACGGCCTGACGATAGCGGAACACGCCGAAAACATCATCGAGCTGGGCCGGCTGTGGGGCATCAGAATAGACCGGGCCCTGCGCTTTGACGGTGCCGAGAGCGCTTACCTGGGCCTACGCCTCGGGCCTCACTTTGTCAGCGTGCTCGACATGCCGGAACCAAAGATCGTCAACTGCCTGGTGATACGGCGGCGGGGGGATTAGAAGTTAGAATTTGGAAATTGGAAGTTGGAAATTGGAAGTTGGAAAGGCGGCTTTATGGCCGCTTTTTTGTTGGTGGGGGGCGCTGTTTTACGTGATGGAATCAACCGAATGCTATTGAAATGAGGTGTAGAAATGTGGTATAATAGATGTGTGAGGGAGTGTAAATGCCTGCTCTGACCTCGGTCATGATGTTATGAAGAGTCGAAAAGGGACTGTGAGGTACCCGCTATGAGCACCCCCTTTCGTATGGGTGTCACCGGTCACCGAGACCTGGGCGACGAGGTTACTGCGGCCTTCGTCGCCGCGCAATGCAAAACCATATTGCAAAAGGTTCTGGCCGAACACGGCGAGGTTGTTGCCCTGTCCGCCCTGGCCGAAGGGGCCGACACCCTCTTTGCCGAGGCGGCTCTGGAACTGGGCGTTCCACTGGAGACGGTTACCCCGTTCGAGAGGTACGTTGAGGACTTTGAGGGGCAGGCCCGGGAGCGCTACGAGCAATTGCTGGCCCAGACCCGGGTTGAGCACCGCTTACCGCACGCCGAACGCTCCAACGAAGCCTATCTGGCCGTGGGTCTGTGGGTGGTGGACCATTGCGACTTGCTCGTAGCTATTTGGAACGGCCAGCCTGCGGCCGGAAAAGGTGGCACTGGCGATGTGGTGGACTATGCCCGGCAGGTAGGCCGGCCTTACATTCACATCCATACCGTTGAGCGGACGGTCACCCATTCATAAATTCTGCTAGGGAGGGCGGACGATGGACAAATTTGAGGAGTACAAGCTCTTCGTTGAGGACAGCGCACGCTTTACTGAGCGTAGACAGACAATCTCCAACACTTACACGACGGTCAACTCCCTGTTGCTGGCTGCCATTGGGCTATTGATCAAGGACCTGGGTGGACGGGGCATCTGGACTCTACTCCTGCCGCTGCCGTTGGTCGTTGCCGGTATTGCTGTTTCCCTGTGGTGGCGCCAGCTTATCCACAAGTACAAAGCGCTGGTGGGCCTGCGCATCGAAACGCTGCGCGAGATGGAAGAACTGCCAGAGATGGCCAAGTCAGTGAAGATGTACCACGTCGAGGACAAGCTTTATCCAAGGGATGCTGAAGGCAAGATGGTCCCCGGCGAGGGCCTGAACTTCTCCGATCTCGAAGTGCGGCTGCCGTGGTTGTTCCTGGTACTGTATGGCCTTTTCGGCATCGGCTTGCTGATGATTCTGGCTGTACGGATCGTGCTGGCTGTGTTGACGGCAATAGGCATGTTGTAGCGTCGAAGAGAACGGTGATGAAACCGGATAAAACCCCATTTTGACGCCGAAAAAGCCGATTCCGTCTTTTCCCCTCTGCACGAGCACTTATGACCAAGCTCCGCGGATATAACAGCGTTACACTGAGTCGGTCGTTGGTACAGATTGCTGGGCGAGGGTAA
>SOHZ01000334.1 GCA_004377365.1 Anaerolineales bacterium
AAGTCGCGTTTGCGCAAGCAGCGACTGCGCGTTCCTGAAATATGACATTGTCAAGATACAAAGAAAACTGGCCAACCATTCCCGGGCACCACGCAACCGCTCATAACGGGGCAAACGGTCGCGCCAATACTGCTCCAAGGCGCTATAGTCAGCCCGCATCAGCGCTTGGGCCAAGACTCCAAAGTCCACGTTCACATCCAGGAAGACGAAACCACCCAACTGTTCGCCGATCTGCCGGGCGCGTTTCGTCGCCTGCTGCGCCTCATCCAACTTGCCCTGCAGGGCATAGATGTTGCCCAAGAGCGTGTACGCCCCGGCCTGTACCAGTCCAACACCCTCGCCAAAATAAGCCAGCACCTGGTTACAGTATCGCTCTAGGGGGGCGATGCCACCCGGAGCGAATACCAACGGCGCGTGCAGTTGCAGCGCCAGGGCGTTGAAAGCGGCCGGATCCTCGGATTCCAGCGTCGCCTGAATCGCGGCCGTAACCTCTGCATCTACCTGTGCCCAATTGCTCGTGTAGACCCCTACCCAGGCGCGGCCAATGTGGGCAGAGGTCTGTCCCCCAGGTGGCAAGGGGTGGGCCAGAGCCCGCTCCAGGAGCATGTCTGCGCGTTGCATGTCGTGGAGCCCAGTGGCAACGCCGCCCAACAGTAGCAGTGCCTCGCCTTGTCCGACTTGGTCCCCCATTGCTTCAAAGCCGCGCAGCGCCTGCTCTAGCAGCGGCTGTGCCCTTTCGAATTCGCCACGCTGGAAGGCGATTGTTCCCTGGAAACAGGTTAGCCAGGGGCGGCTGCCACGTGTGACCGCGGGCAAGGCCATAATCCAGTCACGGAGCGTATCCAGCGCCCCCCGGTACAGCAGTTGTTTGCCTGCCTGTTCAATGGCTTGAGCGGCTTCCGGCCACATTTCGGCCGCCAGGTAATGGCGGATGGCCCGTGCGGGGTCAGTTTGAGCCTCGGCGGCCCGGCGATGTAACTCGGCGGTCCGGTCCGGCATCTCCTGAACCAGCCGCTGGCGCAGAAATTCGGCAAAGAGGTCGTGATAGCGGTAGGTGTGCAGAGGGGTGCCTGGGTCGTCTAATGCTGCCAGGAAGAGGTTGCGGCGGTACAGGTCTTCCAGGACGGTCCAGGTGTCGCTCCGGCCGGTCACCGCCTGGCAGAGGGCGGGGGTCAGTTCGGGCAGAATGGCAGTTTCCAGCAGGAAGGTCCGCACCTCCGGCTCCTGGCGGTTTAACACCTCCTCGGCCAGGAAGTCAAAGACGTAGCGATCGGTCTGGGCCAGGTGGGTGATAAAGGCGGACCGCTCGATCTCGGTGGAGATGCGATCCAGAGAGGCTGCCAGCAGGCGCAGACCAGCCACCCACCCCTCGGTGCGGTTTTGCAGTGTGGTGATGTCGTCCCCAGGCAGGTTGAGCCCTAAGCGTTCGTTCAGCAGGGTGGTGACCTCGTCGTGGGTGAAGCGCAAGTCGGTCAGGCGCAGTTCAGCCAGTTGGCCGCGGGCCCGCAGGCGGGCCAGGGCCAAGGGCGGGTCGTGGCGGGTGGCAACGGCCAGGTGTAGCGGCGGCGGCAGATGGTCGAGCAGATAATCCAGGGCGCCATGCACGGCGGGCTCGGTGACGGCGTGCAGGTCGTCCAGCACCAGAACGAAGGGATCGGGCTGTGCCTCCAGAATATCGTTGATCAACACCCCCATAAAGCGGCGCAAGTCGGCGCCAGGGTTGGGAAGGTTGGTGAGGAGGGTTTGAGTGTTGGCGAAAAGGGAAGGGTGCAGCTCTTGCAGAGCGGCGAGCAAGACGGCAAGAAAGTTGGTGGGGTCGTTGTCCTCCTTGTCCAGCGAGAGCCAGGCCAGGGGCAGGTCGGGGAAGGCATGGGGCAAAGCAGCAAGGAGGGTCGTTTTGCCAGAACCGGCTGGAGCCGAGAAAAGTGTCAGCCGGCGAGTGGTCACTGCCTCATGAATTGTGCCCAGCAGCCGCGGTCGCTCCAGATGATCGCTGCCGATGAGAGGGGGGTGAAGCTTTGTTTGCGGGAACCATCGTGGCTGTTCCCTGTCTTGAATAACCATCGGGCGTCTCCTTTACGCCTGAACAAGGGGGGCACGAGCGCGGTGGCGGTGGGCGAGTCGATTGAGGATATCTACGCATATGAGCAGCATAATTATACACCAAGACGACGCACTGAGCAAGTGCAAAAGCAAGGCGCTGGCACTGGTGGCCCAAGGCCTGGTGAGTCCCAACGAGCTGGAGAGCCAATACTATGTCCAGAGCCAGGGCGGTAACGGAACCTACATTGCCCGTGCACGGCGTGTGACGGGCGGCACGGCGGTTTGCGGTTGCCCTGTTACCTGGGCAAGCGGAACCTGGGAGCTTGTAAGCATATTCTGGCGGCTGAAGTTTTCGAGCGAACCCCACGCAAGGCGCAAGAATTGGCCGCCTATCATGGCCTCACCATTGAAGCCTTGGAGAGCTGCATCATTACCGACTTGCCGTCGGTGTACCAGATGAAGATACAGCTAATCTAAAGTCCACGTTAACACCATCAAGACGCTATGCCGAAAAGGGGAACTGCTGGTGGTGAAAGTGGGCCGGGCGTGGCGCATCCGGCGCGAGGATCTGGCCGCTTACTTGGTTGGTGGGAAGGGAGAGGAAAGCCAATAGACGACGCTGCGCGGTGGGGGCCGTCGTCGTGGCGGCTCCCACCTGGGCGCGGTGGTTGCCGATTAGGCTATAAGCTGGTTAAGGTGACAGCCCTTGACAACAGGTCGAATATCTGCTATACTTATGCATAGCTTACTTAGGTATAGCTGCGAAAAGGAGGGGGCCTATGCAACTTCAACACCAGATGCGTAAAGGAAGCACCCCGCTGCTCATCCTGTCACTGCTGGCAGAGCAGCCCATGTATGGCTACCAGATGGCCCGGGAGCTGGAGCAACGCAGCGAGGGTTACTTTGAGATGAAGGAGGGCCTGCTCTACCCTGCCCTGCATCAAATGGAGCGGGATGGCTTGCTCAAGAGCGAGTGGCGAAGAGTGGCTGGCTCGAGGCGGCGTAAGTATTATTTCATCACTGAGGAGGGCCGCAAAGTACTGGCCAGCTCGGTGGCGGAGTGGACGACGTTCACCGAGGAGCTGATGCGAGTGATCGGAGGAGGCGGCCATGTCGAGCCTAAATCCATACCTGGCTAGGCTGGAAGTCTGGCTGGCAAGGCTGAACCTCGTCGGGCCGGGGCTGGCCTGGAAGCGGGAGCGATTGACCAGGATGCCCTGCGATCTTCTGATGGTGAGGGGAACATGGCTGCTGCAGAGATAGAGCAAGTATTGGCCCGCATTCGGGCCCAGATAGATTTGGATAGCGAGACTGAACACGAGGTGCTGGAGGAGATCAGTTCCCACCTGGAGGAAGCGGTGGCAGCGGCCCGGGAACGGGGGCTAGATGAACAGACTGCGCTGGCGGAAGCAGCGGCCCGCTTCGGCGTGGAAAAAGTAGGCGTTGAACTACAACAGGTCCACGCTGGCTGGGGCACCGCCGACGCCGTCATTGCCGCCGGGCTACCGGTGGTGTGTGCCCTGGTGCTGCGCTGGCTGATCTTCGCCCCGGACGGCACCGCCTTGGGCTGGCCGCAGTTGCTCACCCGCCCAGCCTTCTGGGTCATAGCAGCCGTGGCCCTGATGGTGCCCTTGCTCAAGTTTGGCCGTTGGCGCTACGCCCTGGCGGGTTGGATTTTCTTTTGGGCCGTCACAGTCATCTCTATGATCTGGCCGACCCAGCGTTGGTAACACAGACTCAGACACTAGATTGGAGAGTAACTTCTATGAAAGACTTGGCTGTCATTGAAACCATCCTGCGCAACCGATACCATTTCTTCAACGAGATACGCGAGGGCATCGGCCTGCCGGAAAAAATGCGGGCCATGTTGATCTCTAGCGTCGCCTTCCTGGCCGTCTACGGAGCGGTGATGGGTTCCACCCACAGCCTGTGGCAGGCCCTCAGCTCTGCCGCCAAGCTGCCCATCCTCTTCCTGGCAACGCTCGTCGTCTGCTCCCCTACCCTGTATTTCTTCAATGTGCTGTTCGGCTCTAAACAGAGTCTGACCCAGAACATGGCCCTCATCCTGACAGCCATCACCGTCACGGCGGTGCTGTTGCTCAGCTTTGCCCCCATCACTGTCTTCTTCCTGCTGACCACCAGCCACTATCAGTTCTTCAAGCTGCTGAACGTGGCCGTTTTCACCATTGCTGGCAGCATGGGGGTGCTCTTCCTCAGCCAAGGGATGCGAGTGATCTCGGCCTCGGGCAAGGAGGGAGCCAGTGCCCGCCGCAGGGTGCTCCGTCTCTGGATCCTGGTCTACGCCTTTGTGGGCAGTCAGATGGCCTGGACGCTGCGGCCCTTCATCGGGGCCCCCAGCATAAAGTTCGAGCTATTCCGCCAGCTCGGCGGCAATTTCTACACCAACATCCTGGCCAGCATCGGTGAGATCCTGGGCTTCGTGGTGGTGAAATAGGAGGCAGCTATGAGTGAGCGACCGACGTCTTCAAAACCTTCTACCACTGAGCAGATTCTGGACCTGCTGCTGGATGCCTTGCTGGAACGGCAAGCCGCCCGCCAAGCCAAGGGGAAGCCCGGCCTGGGCCGGGTGATCCCACCTTCCCCTCCCGCACCGAAACCGGTCACCACACCTTCCCCTGCCCCGCAGCCAACGGCAGAGCCATCCACGACGGAGCCGGCTGCCGAGAAGCCGGCTGTTGAGGCTCGTCGGCTCTCCCCGAAACCACCTGCCCCGGAGTCTATTCCTGCTGCCAAGCCGACCCAGGAACCTCGGCCCGGTGAGGAGGGCTGGACACCCCCGCAGCCTCTGCCCAGCATCAACCTGGGCCGTACCCTGGGGTGTCTGCTGCTTGTCCTGGTAGTGCTGGCGGTGCTGATTAACGTCCCCATTAACCGCTACGGCACCAGCCTGGCCCGCGTTATGCCCGATACTGCTGCCCTGGTCATCCGCGATGGCCTGGTGCTCAAGGGCAGCGGCGCGGAGATATACGTCCTGGAGGACAACAATCTGCGTTGGATCAGCAGCCTGGAGGCTTTTGAGTTTTTCGGTTACCGTTGGGAGCAGGTCCACGTTGTTGATGACAGCTTCCTGGAGCAATTCGAGAAAGGCCGGCCCATCCACGTGCTCCTCAAGTGCCAGGGCAGCCCTCACATCTACGCCCTGGAGAACGGCCAGAAACGGTGGATCAAGGACATTCCCACCTTTGAGGCCGAGGGGTACGTGTGGGAGGACGTGGAATTCGTCTCCTGCGATTACCTACGCAGTCTACCCGACGGCCCGCCTATCCCCGAAGACGCTGGCCCACCGCCGCAGCCGTAGGCTGGTAAAGCTTGAGTGTAGCGAAGCGGAGATCATCGCTGGTGTAGACACATTATCTGACGACAATGGAGGCTGCTCTGGGCCAACTCGACGAGGCCCGGCGACGGGAGATCGTGGCCGAGATGAGCGGCCACCTAAAGGACAAGGCCCACCAACTGATGCTGCGTGGGCTTTCAGAGGAGGCAAGTATGGAGAAGGCAGAGGTGTCGAGTACGCCTCTTCTGGCAATGGCGATTGAACCACGGCGAGGCCGGGCAGATCTGGGTCCTGCTGACGGTCGGCGTGGCCCTATTGGCTTTCGGCCCGGCGGTTGGGCTGGTGGCCCAAAGGCTGCGGCCCGCGGGCGGCGTAGAGAGCCTGTCCTGAGCCTGTCGAAGGGGCGGAAATGGCAGCACTGACCGACTATCTGACAGAGGTGCAGGCAGCCCTGGCCAGCCTGCACAACCCGACGCAGCGGGCGATCATTGAGGAATTGCGTGACCACCTGGAGGACCGGGCGGCGGCGCTGCGAGCGGATGGACTGGAAAAGGAGGCGAGCATGAGCGAGGCAATCGAACGTTTTGGCGAGGCCAGAGAAGTAGGCGCAGCCCTACGGGACGTGCACGGACGGGGTTCGTGGTGCGAGGCTCTGGCTGGGATGGTGCCCTTCCTGGCCTTCGGACTGATGACGGTATTGTATGAGATCCTGCCACGCCCAAACCCCGTACGCTGGCCTTGGGGGTCCGTTGCCTGCTACGTCGTCCTGTTGATTGGTTTCGGTGTGGGATGGATGAAAGGGTTCCCCCGCTGGTCATACCCTTACGGAGGGTTGGTATTGGTATTTACCTGGTGGTGGATGGGTATCCCTGCCCAGAATCTCTGGGCCTACGGCATCTGGATCTTGAAAAGATACAACGAACTGTTGGGATGGCGGGCATGGATACCATTTCTGCTGATGGCGGTGATCGTCTTGCTACTGACCCGGTCGGTGCGCCCTTGGTGTCAACTCGTAACGGGGATATGGCATGACTGGCCCCAGCTCTCTTTTGGGCTGTACGGCATTATGCCGATGGTCGTCTATATTTCCTTTGACGAGGTCAGCGCGCCCTATACAGCGCCATGCCTGGCCGTGTCGGCGGTTATCCTGACGGTGGGTGCGCTGGCCTACGTGCGCAGCACCAAGACATCGCAACGGGTGCTGGCCCTGCTGATGGGCATGACCTTGGCCCTGGGGGTGGGGACGGCGGCCAATGCGATCTACTGGGATGGACGGCTGGAACCCTGGATGAGAGGGGAGGCGGATCATTGGTATGAAATCGTTGGGCGAAGTGCCATCGGCGGTGCGGTTCTAGTGGCGCTGATGTTAGCGCCAGCGCTCCTGACCCGTCTTCGTCGGCCAGGCAAATCCGTGCGGGCCGGATAGCCTGCAATTTGCAGGGAGAAGTGGATGACGTTTACCGAGCAGTTGATGCGGGTGATCGGAGGAGGCGACTATGTCGAGCCTGAAGTCATACCTGGCTAAGCTGGAAGCCTGTCTGGGTGGCTTGCCGCCGGACGCTCAGCGGGCTGTGATGGAGGAATTGCGTGACCACCTGGAGGACCGGGCGGCGGCGCTGCGAGCGGATGGACTGGAAGAGGAGGCAAGCATGAGCGAGGCAATCGAACGCTTTGGCGAGGCCAGAGAAGTAGGCGCAGCCCTACGGGACGTGCACGGCCGCGGTTCGTGGGCAGAGGCATTGGCCGGGATGGTGCCGTTCCTGGTTATCGGACTGGCGTCAACAATGTATGCATTAGTCGGGTTCCTACCATACGTATGGCTCGGTTATGTGGCATTGTGGTTATTTATTGGCGGCTACTTAGCCCTGTTGATTGGATTCGGTGTGGGCTGGGTAAAAGGGTTCCCCCGTTGGTCATACCCTTACGCAGGCTATGTACTGGTGTTCACCCTATATTTCATGAGCATGGCGACCCCGGGACTCAGGATCTTCAACTACACCTTCGGACGCAACGATCTGTGGGGATGGCGGGCCTGGATACCGTTTTTGGTGATGGCGGTGATTGCCTTGCTGCTTACCCGGTCGATGCGTCCCTTGCTGCAACTCGTAACAAGAGCATGGCAGGACTGGACGCGGCTATCTTTTGGGCTGTACGGCATTATGCCCTTGGTAGTGTTTCTATCCTTTGATGAGGTCAACAAGGGCTACCAGTTGCCATTCCTGCTAGTTCTAACTCTTGTCCTGGCAGGAGGGGCACTGGCCTACATGCGCAGTGCCAAGACGTGGCAACGGGCGTTGGCCCTGTTGATTGGCTTGACACTTTCCTGGGCCGTGACAACGGTGGGCACAGCGATCTACTGGGATGGACGGCTGGAGCCGTGGATGAGGGGGGAGCCGGATCATTGGTATGAAATCGTTGGGCGAAGTGCCATCGCCGGTACGGTTCTGGTGGCGCTGATCTTCGTGCCGGCGCTCCTGGGTCTTCTTCGTCGCACAGTTAAATCCATACGGGCCGCATAGTCTGCGTTTTGCATAGAGAAGCGGACGACGTTCAACGAGAAGCTGATGCGAGTGATTGGAGGAGGCCATGTCGAGCCTGAAGTCATACCTGGCTAAGCTGGAAGCCTGTCTGGGTGGTTTGCCCCCGAACGCGCAGCAGGCTGTGCTGGAGGAATTGCGTGAGCACCTGGAGGATCGGGCGGCGGCACTACAAGCAGATGGATTGGGAAAGGAGGCGAGCATGAGCGAGGCCATCGAACGTTTTGGCGAGGCCAGAGAAGTAGGCGCAGCCCTACGGGAAGTGCACGGACCGAGTTCGTGGGGCGAGACATTGGCTGGGATGCTGCCGTTCCTGGTCTTCGGATTGGGAATGATTATCTATGAGATTTTGCCACGAGACCTGGTTGCTGGGCCGATTGGCTTCTGGTGTTATCTTGTCCTTTACCTCATCGGGGTCATTGGCCTGGGCATCGGCTGGGTGAAAGGATTCCCGCGCAGACGGGATAGAAGGAGAACCTTATGACAGTAATTGCAAATACAGAAAATACCCAAGACAACTCTTCCACCCATCCCGAACCCCGGCCTGGCTCCTGGAAAGCGGCCTTCCTGGCAGGACTGCCTCATATCCTCATGGGATTGCTCATCGGCATAGGCAAATTGCTGACCACAGCCACCACTTCATCCCAAACGATGTCAATCATCGTGGGTGTATCGCTCATGGGCCTGGTGGCCGTCGTGCTGTTCTTCGCCTGGCGGCGCGGCTGGCCGTTGTGGAGTGCCAGTTGGTACGGATACGGTACCTGGACTGCAATGGTACTTATCAGCTTTGTAATCAGTCAACTTGAACTTGACGAGGACTGGCGATACAGCTATGCCCTGTTTCTGGGCTGGATTGGCTTGTGCATCATCGGATACTTTTACCTCTTTTCAAAAGACCGGCTCAAAGCTCTGCTGGCTGTTGCCTTCCTTTTCCCCATGCTTGGCATCATGTTTCTGGAATTCGTCCCTGATCCTATCGAAGGTTGGTTGGCCATCGGGCTGGGCCTGCTGACCACCTTGACCGCCGGAGCCATCGTGCGCCTGGGCGATTTCCCTATCGGGCTTAGATTGGCGCTCGGTGTGAATCTTGTGAACGGTCTGTCTTTGGCGTACGTAGGCGAATACCAGGCGTCAGATTTGCCCCCTGGCATTCATCATACCCCTACCTTTTCCAATTTCACCGAACTCCTGACGCTCTACCTGGTCCTGGCCTTCGGGCTAATCGGCGGCCCATTATTGTTGTCGCGCTTGTGGAAATCTCTGAATCGACCCTCCTAATCAATTTCTCTACGTCCAACGGAGCGATCTGAGGCATTACATGTACATTGCCCATTTAGCCGAAGATGTCGACGCAATCCGTAGGATACATTGGTCTCCATACAACGACGTTGTTGTGTTTGAAACGGGAGTATATCTAATCGCGGTTCGCGTACCGGGATACCAAACCGTCAAGTAACTGCTCAGGCTACCTTCCCGAAAGCTAGAAATTGGCTGTCGGATAGGCCAAAATCTGCCGCATAACCAGAATCTTGGCAAAACTCGTCGCGTTGGAGCT
>SOHZ01000355.1 GCA_004377365.1 Anaerolineales bacterium
ATAGTGCGGACCGCGAGCACTTGCCGTGTTTGAACGTTAACGATAAAGGTCTGCGACTGACGAGGCTGATGGGTAAAAGTCATGTCGATAAAATAGGTTTGTGGCGCCACTTCCACCACCTCGCACCAGTCCGTGCCGCGCTCGTTGTCGCTTTGCCAGATGACCTTGTTGCGATCTACGAACTCGAGATCGAAGGATGTCCCCGAGTCGAGCGTGATCTTCATCGTCTGATTCACCAGCACCGCTGTTTGGGGAAGACGATTGATCGCCATTTCCGACGCATAGTCCTCATACTTGTAATTCGTTCCACCCTCTTGCTGTGGCATTGTGCACCTCCCTTGAATAATGGATTGTTATGATCTACCCTTAATAGATTCTTTCTCACACGCCCCACTTCACGCCGGCATTGGTCAACGCAGCTCCTGCAACATCGACAATCGCCGCTCCTCCATCAACTAGAAGAACAGACCCCGTCATAAACGTGGAATCATCACTGGCGAGGTAACTGCAAATGCCGGTGATCTCACTGGGATTTGCAGTCCGCCTCAGGGGAACCATCGAAGATATGCACCTAAAAACGCCTTCCAGATCTGTCCCGAGTACTTCTGCGAGGGGACCGAGTGATTTTTCCAGCATAGCCGTCCTTGTACCGCCCGGACAGACCGCATTACATCGGATCTTGGATGGACCGAAATCCAGCGCAACCTGCTGCGTGAGCATAATGAGACCCGCCTTCGATGAGCAGTAGGCTGGCATGCCAGGCAGGCAGCGCAGGCCTCCCAAGGAAGCAATGTTTATGATAGAGCCGCCACCCCCCTTAATCATATGCGGTATTGATGCCTTCATAAGATACAAAGGACCGGTGAGGTTTGTTTCGAGAACTCTGTGCCAGAGCTCCGGATCTATATCAACGACGGTCGTACCGCCCGGATCTATTGCTGCGTTGTTCACCAGCACGTCGAGTTTACTAGCGAATCCGAGCGCCGTCTCAACCATTCGCTTGGCGTCTTCGAACTTTGTTACATCTCCGGCGCATGTCACCGCTGCCCCCACCGGCAACGATTGGGCCACCTCGTCGAGCATTTCCTGACGGCGGCCGGTTATGCATATCCTCGCTCCGTCAGCAACGAACCGCTTGGCAATTGCGGTGCCTATGCCAGTACCCGCTCCGGTAATGAGTGCTACTTTCCCGTCTAGTTTCATTTCCACCTCCGATTAAGCCCGCCGAAGGCGGGTGCGGTTGGAAACCGTGCGCTTTCAGCGCAGAAGCCAGTTTCAAGCGAACGGGTCGCACCAGCGCTGGTTAGGCCGCCATTCACCTTGAAAGTGTATCGCGGTTTTAGAACCGCCATCCGCAAATGCCTTCCCAATGTAACTCCAGTTCACGAATGAGCCCACCAAGTGCTTTGACTCGGTAGGCCACCTGTATCATTCGGTCATTCCCGCCGTTTGAGCATAGATACTCTCCGATTTTCCTAATCTCTGCACGCGTCTTGTAATAGGCATCTCTATCTGAGCTATATTCCGAGTTAGCCTGCCGGATGAGAGCAATGTCTCCCGATACGCCTCGAAAAAACCGGGTCTTTTCGAGTTACTGCCCCCTGTGTGTCTTTCGCCTGAGACCACCAACTTGACTATTCTATAGCAAGCTTTCACCATTCGCTATTCGCCATACGAGGCCCATTTCGGAGGGGATGCGGGCTTGGGCTTCTTGCCATAAAAGAGATCATCCATGGATGAGAAGATGCGCCTTGCGACTTGGTTCCTCACAACCAGCTCGGCTATCAAGCGGTGAGGCGGCGTCCCCGGATGACTCCACGGGCATACCCTCATGCACAGGCAGCAGTCAGTTCCGATCCTTGCCCAGTATTCGAAACAAGTCTCGGCGTTTAGCCTCCACCTGAAGGTACCATTGACCTCCCGAGGAGCGTCGAGGGGAATGGACTTGGAAGGACAACCGTCAGCGCACTTTTTGCACACCCTACAAAAATCCTCGACTCCTATATCCACAGGACCATCAGGTATGAGGGGAAGGTCCGTAGTCACACATCCTAGCCTTACCCGTGGACCAAACTCCTCTGTCATCAAGAGTCCAAGGCGACCAACCTCTCCCAATCCTGCATCTACCGCCATCGGAACAAGGAGCACATCATAATGTTGAAAGTGGTTTGCCGTTGCAGAATACCCCAGGTTGGCGATGAAGGACGCGAGCTCAGTGGCGACGAAGGCCACTTTGGCATATACGAGACCGCTCTCAACCACGCTGGCTGTATGTGGTGCAGTCCATACCATGTCCCTTGACATCTCCATGGCAAAGGCGATCGCATAGGGGTGGGACAGTTCGATTTCACTGCCCCACCGCTCCCAATTGTCGTCCATTATGTGTCCTCTTGTAGAATAGACCCAGAGAGGGTTGATCTCGGCTATCCCGACAAGATCGGCTCCAAGGTGGAGGGCAAACCCCTTGACCCTCTCTGTTGCCTCTTCAGGGCTCAAAGACATCCTCTTCCCGCCGAAGTAGGGAATAGCCTCGGGCTGCACTGCATGAGGGCTTCCAAGGTGGTGAGGGATGGAGAGGGAAGCGAATAGTGCCGCCACATTTGGCCCTTCGTGGGGCCTGTCTATTGCGCCTGGGAGTCCCATGGGCATCCCCATCTTCCTTCTCCCGTCATCATGCTCTTCCCATTGTGGATGTTCACTGTAAAACGCCTGGTATTGCTCTGAACCAGGCGAAAGGCCACCCCGCGAGAAAACCTGCTCTCTTTCATCAAACCTCTTGACTTCTCCGACGATGTAACCTTTCGTACCCTGCAGGGCCCTTGGATTT
>SOHZ01000081.1 GCA_004377365.1 Anaerolineales bacterium
GCCGCCGTTTCCACCCCGACCTGACTCAGGATGCAGCAGAGCGAGCCTGGCGAACGGAGATGATGACGGCCATCAACGCCGCTTATGCAGCGCGGAGCCAGGTGGAACTCCAGGCCCTGGCCGAAAAGCCCGACCGCTCCCCGTCGGTCGAGACTGGTACGGACGAGCAGCGTCTGGCTGCCTTGCGCGACAGGTTGCAACAGATCCAGCGGCGGCTCCGGGAAGTGGAGCAGGAGATTCGTGAACTGACAAACAGCTCAACGATGCAAATGAACCTGGACGTAAAGTTTGCCCAGCGGCAGGGGCGGGATCTGTTGGCCGAGATGGCGGCGGACGTGGAAAAGGACCTGGCACGGAAGCGAGTGGAACTGGACTTTCTGGTAGCCCAGTTAAAGCAACTGGGGATAGTGAGTTAGCGAGTTCTTCCCGCATAAATGAACTAGCGGGCGGCCAGGGGGTGCCGCCCTTACATGGAGGAAAGATGGATAAGCCCTACAAGTACTTCGACATCATCATGGCCCTCTTCGTCTCGGTGCTGCTCATCAGCAACATCGCCTCGGCAGCCAAGATCGTGAACCTGGGGCTGCCAGTGCTGACTTTCGACGCTGGTACGCTGCTCTTCCCGGTCAGCTATATTTTCGGTGATGTGCTGGTAGAGGTCTACGGCTACCGCCGCTCACGAAAAGTCATCTGGACGGGCTTCTTCTGTGCCGCTCTGCTGAGCGTTACCCTGGCGGTCGTGCGCTGGCTGCCCGGCGATGTCCAGTGGATGGCCGAAGTGGGGCCAGGAGCCTTTGATGGGGTGCTGGGCACCCTGGCCAGCGGCCGCATCATCGCTGCCTCTCTTATCGCCTATTTCGCCGGCGAGTTCTCCAACGCGTTTATTATGGCCAAAATGAAGGTGCGCACCGAGGGCCGGTGGCTCTGGACCCGCACCATCGGCTCGACCATCGTCGGCGAGCTCGTGGACACTCTGCTCTTCGTGTGCATCGCCTTCTACGGCGTGTGGCCCGGGGATCTACTGGTCAAAATCGTGGTCTCCAACTATCTCTTCAAGACCGGACTGGAGGCGGCAGTGACACCCCTCACCTATCGTCTCGTCAATTTCTTGAAGCGAACCGAAAACGAGGACCATTACGATTACGAAACGGACTTTAATCCCTTCAAAATCAGCACGTAAGCTTTAGTATAGGAACATCGGCTTGCCGTGAGCGTGCCAGACCTTGGGCCGATACTCTTCGACGTCGTACAGGGCACGCACGTCCACAGTCTTGATCCCCAGCAATGGCGACTCGGCCGTCACGTCGGTGTAACGCCCATCACGCAGCGCTATCATGCGGCCGTACTTTTTCTGCGCGATTAGGTCCAATGCCGTGTTGGCATAGTTGACGGCGACCATAACGTCCAAAGCATCCGGTTCACCGGAGCGCATCAGGTAGGCGACTTCCTGAATCAGTGTCGCTTCGCCAGTTATCTTTTGCAGCCTGTCAGCGGTCACAGCACCGATGCCGCCCAGTTTTTTGTGTCCATAGGGGTCAACCTTGTCCTTCTTGTGGACAATTTCCTTACCTATGATCCGAGCCCCTTCGGAGATCGTCATCATAACGTAATTGCTGGGGTTAGCACGTTTGTCTTGCATCAGCAAATCGGCCAGTTTCTCGACGTCGAAGGGGACCTCGGAGATGATGGCCCGATCTACGCCAGCCAGGTATGCGGAGATGAGCGAGGTCTCCCCACAGTGGCGACCAAATAGTTCGACGACACCGATGCGTTCGTGGGAGCCAGCGGTGCTGCGCAGTTGGTGAATGAAACGGACGCTGCGGGTGACCGCGGTCGAAAAGCCGATGCAGTAATCAGTCCCAAAGACGTCGTTGTCCATTGTCTTGGGGATGGATATAATCGGGAACCCTTCACGATGGAGCCGTGCGCCATATCCCAGTGTGTCCTCACCACCGATGGGGATCAACACGTCAATCTTCAGGTGCTCCAGGTTCTTGAGCACATGAGGGGTAAAATCCAGGAACCCCTCCTCGTTGACCTCTTGTTCCTCCGGTTTCAAGAAGGCAGGCGCTTTTTCCGGCAGCACGCGGCCCGGGTTGACGCGTGACGTATGTAAGAAGGTACCGCCGGTCCGGTCAATGGTGCGTGTGTTAGCCTTGTTCAGAGGTCGGGTAAAAAGCTCGTGAGTTTCGGGGTCGTCCAGGTTGTAGTGTAGCAGGCCCATCCAACCACGCCGAATGCCGATTACTTCGTGGCCTTCACTCTCACCCCGGTAGGCCACCGTCTTAATGGCAGGGTTTAGGCCGGGGACATCTCCACCGCCGGTTAGAATTCCAATTCTCATGAATCTCCTCCTCCTACAAGTTATGACCCAGATATCAAAAAGGGCCAGACTTTGCCTTAGCTCCTATCACCACTGTTGCGGTACAGGTCGCTGGTTTCACTCTCTATTGCCCATCACTTGAGGAGCGACGGCTACAGATGATCAATACGTCCGCTGGAATATCACATCATACGAGTAGTGATAGAGAGAATTGGCTACCTGATTACCAGTTGCAGAACACGTTTCAGCCTCAGCGATTTCCACGGTTATGCCCTCGGCCACCTGGCTGCGAGCGCCCAATACCCTGACGGAGTAGGTGCCGTGGTACATGGGAAACTCAACGAACCCCGGTCCTATCTCCGTCTTGCCACCCGTCTCGATCTCAGCAGAGCCTCCTGCCCATGCAACCTCAAGTTTGATGCCCGGCAGGCCGTTGCCTTGTGCATCAACTACATCGATCATGATATGGTGTCTCCCCTCGTTCTCACAGGGTCCGAGGCGTCGAGGGGACCCCTCCACCAGGACGAAATCATAAGCTGGCGCGGGGGTAGGCGTCGGTGGTTCCGGCGTCGGGGTGTCCGTGGGTGGTGCCGGGACAGGCGTGTCGGTAGGCGGTGCCGGTGTAGGCGTATCTGTGGGTGGCAACGGAGTTGGGGTGTCAGTAGGAATAATAGCTACCGGCTGGGGTGTAGGCGTAGGAGGTATGGGTGTTTCAGTCGGCAGCAAGGTAGCTGTCGGCGTGGGCAAGGAAGTTGGAGTAAAAGTAGATGTGGCGGTCGGCGTCTGCAAAAAAGCCAGAGAGCCCTCGCCGAGAGAATTAGACGGGAAAGCCGAAATGACCGTCGCCGGAGCGCTGATACCACAAAGCCAGACGAAGAGCAGAAACACACTTACCAGGCGCAACTTGGCTCCCACGCTCCGCAAAGCAAACCAAGCAGCTGTATTCCCGAGGCCTCGCCGTAGAGTTGGCCCAGGCAGCAGCCGAGGCGTTTGCCTGATTCTGGGTCTCGCCATCCGCGCGGCTGCCGTGGCGGGGACAATTTCCCTATCGGAGCTCGGCTTTGATCTTGCTTGGGCCGGAGCAACCCTGGCTCCAGCAGCCACCCCTGCCAACTCTCCTGTCAGAAGCTCAGCAGCTCGATTCAGCCGCTGGCTGAGCACCCGGCCAAGAGTGACAGCCAAGGTGGGATACTTGAGAACCAGTTCATCGAAATCAGGCTGATATAAAGCCAGAAGGTCAACATCGGTCACCGCTCGCACTGTGGCCGAGCGAGTGCTACCAGTCAGAAGGGCCATCTCGCCAAAGAAATCGCCTTCCCCCAGGAGGGCCAAAACCCTGCTGCGCCCATCCGTTTTGCTCAGAACCTCCACCCGGCCCCACTCGATGAGGTACATGACATCGCCAGGCGTGCCCTCAGTGAGGATCACTTCCCCCGACCTGTATTTTACCGGCCGGAGCCTGGCTGAGACGTCTTCCAGTTGCTTGCTGGAAAGGCCCACCAGGAGAGACATCCTTCTCAAATGTCTCTCCACAAAACGTTGGTCGGCCTGAGACAGACGTTCGCTGAGCGTCCGGCTGAGAGCCAGACTAATAGCCGGATACTGGACCAACAGCTCATCGAAATCGGACCGGTACAACATCCAAAGGTTGGTATTAGTCTCAGCCCGCGCCGCAGAAGAACGACTTTTACCTGTCAGGAGGGCCATCTCGCCAAAGAAATCGCCTGCTTGTAGGTGAGCGAAAACTTCTCGTTCACTCTCGGCCTCGGAGACAATCCTGACCTGGCCTGACTCGATGATGTAGAGGGCATCGCCAGGTGTCCCTTCGGCATAGACCAATTCATCTTTAGGAACATGCCGCAAGAGCATCTGCTTTGAGATACCTTGTACAGCACCTCTGGGCAGATCGGCAAAGAGGGGTACCCCTTTCAAGTGTTCCACAGCCAGAGCCTGATCATCAGGGCTGAGGTGAGCTCTCAGCCGTGAACTGAGAGCCACTCTGATGGCAGGATAGTCCCCGGTTAGCTCCCAAAAATCCTTACGCGACAGCACCCACAACGTAACCTCAGTGATCGTCTGAGCAGACTCAGCATAGGGTCTGCCTGTCAACAACCCCATCTCACCGAAGATAGCCCCCGCATCAAGCTCTACAAAGGATACCTCTTCTCCAGAAACGACAGGAATGAGCTTGACTCGGCCCGACTCGATGATGTATAAAGCCTCAGCACTCTCTTCGCTTCGGTAAATCACATCGCCTCGCCGATGCTCTTCAACCGTCAATCGCGTAGCGATGGTCAGCAATTCTTCCTCGGAAAGGTCAGAAAAGGCAGTGATTCCTCTTAAGGACTTCTCCACCAGGTAGTAGTTGAGCTGAGCTATCCGCGAGCCAAAGGCCAGGCTCAATTTGACGCCGATCTTGGGCTCTTCAGCGATTAACTTCTCCAAATCCTGGTCGGAAAGGGCCCACAGGCTGACGTTGGTAGCAGCCAGGGCTCCCGTGGAACGAGATCGCCCCATGAACAGGTCCGCCTCGCCCAACAGGCTACCGGGTCCCATGCTAGCCAGAACCGTAGACTCACCGGTGATGATCTTCACCCACCCTGACTTGACAAGGTATAAGACGTCGCTGGTGTCACCCTTCTCGAAGATAGTCTGGCCTTCACGGTACCGGACGAGACGCATCTTATCTGAGACTTTTTTCTGCTCCTCTTCAGAAAGGTCTGCAAAGAGGACAGCGTTCCTTACATATCTTAATTTCACTCTATTCTCTAACCTCCATTAGCAAAGTCAAGGTGCGACGCACTTGCGTCTTCCAGGACGCCAAGTTTGCCACGCCAAGAGGCCAATTCACACCATCAGTCTAAGCGGACCAAGTGCGTCGCACCTGGCTCGATTCCTCTAAGAATCACTGGATGAATGAGCGTCTTAGCTCTCGCGCTGGAACACGAGTCGCCAGGAAGAGGGTACACGTTGCTCAATGTTGGGACAATCGGCCGCCGAAAACTCTGTACTGAGTCCCTCAATGCCCTCAGCTCCAGCAATAGCCAGATTATACATCATTCCCTGTTGCATTGCAAAATCGGCGTAGCCGGGGTCTTCTTCAGGCTTCAGGCCGGTGAAGAACTCATCTTCGCCCTCTGGCCAGGAAATTGTGATCCCGACATTAGAGAGGCCCTGCTCCTCCTCGTCTCTAACGTAGACCAAGATGCGACCGCCGCCTTGGCCCTCACAGAAGCGACGCTTCTCTAACAAGTGAAAGACAGCCTCAGACGTGGTTGCGGCCCCAGGCAGCCCGGCCGCCGCAGGCGGTGTAGGCATAGGCACCATCGGAGGCGGTGGCCCTAGGGCGACAGAGGGCCCCTCCAGGGTAAAAGTCGGCAACGGCGTGGGAGTGGCAATGTAGACTAACATAGCACTGGTACTGACACCAAGGGCGTCAGCCAGTTTAGCCAAACTCCGCGTTTCCTCCACGTCCCGACCTTCTCGCAAGTATCTCCCTGCCAGTCCAGCCACCACTGAGCTGACGTCCTTCTCCTCGAGCTTGGTCAGGCGGGCCTCAGCTCTGGCCAGGTCTCCATCAACGGCGTAGGCGGCTCCGACCAAGACGATGTAATCTTCCTTGTGCTCCGGCCGCAGGTCAACAGGGTCAGTATCGTAATACTGCACCGGCCAGACTACCCAGGTCAGCAGCAGACCCAGGCCCAATCCTATTGTCACCCCCACAAAAAGCGCTATCAGCAAAACCCCAGACCCACGTTGGGCAGTCATCTCTTCACCGTTCGCTGGAACACGAGGTGGAAAGCAGTGTGCTCCTTGGCCCCTTTGACTGCGCCAAGCCCCAAGCCCACTACCCTGTCGCTTAATCCTTCAACATGGCACGTATAGGAACCCAGCGTACCATACATGGGGAAAGTTACGCCATAGTCAGTACCCGCTTTGTATTCGGTGACCAGGATAGTCCGGCCACCGTTATCAACAAAGACCCGCTGACCAGGCAGTGGGTTTCCGGTTTCGTCAAGCGTGCTAATGTATATATAATGTATGCCCCCGCTTTCATCCGGGCTACGCCACTCGGCCACGACCAGCCTCCAATAGGTTTGACCGGGCTCAGCCGCCGCCGGTTCCAGGCGGACCGGAGGATGCAGCCAGGTATCCAACCGACTGTCCCATCGCAGTGGCTGCAAAGTGGGAACAGGCGTAGGTGTAAGCGCGGATGTGAGCGTGGGCGGCACCAGAGACGCGGTGGACGTCGGCAGAGCGGCAGACGTTGCTGTAGGGTTCGTTGTTGGCCTCGGCGTCTCGGTAGACGTGGGAGTGGGCAGCGGTGTGTTGGTCATTGTCGGAACAGATGTAGGTGTATGGGTGGGAGTGACCACATAGGCCAGCATCACTTCGTCGCCAGCACCTAGAGCATGAGCCAACGTGGCCAAGTCCTGGATCACCTCCAAACCTTTGTCTCCCTCGATGTACTGGGTGGCCAGATCGGCCGCCAATTGGGCCGTGTCCTCCTCGTTCAGTCTGGCCAGCCGCTCCTCGGCCCTGGCCAGGTCGCCATCCAAGGCATACAGAGCACTGACCAACACGATGTAATCTTCTCTGCGTTGCTCCTCCAGATCGGTGAGATCTACCGTGTAGTCCTTTGTAGGCTGGATGTCGCGTCCCACCCACAAGCCCGCAAGGACACCAACGATGACTCCTGCCAAAACTCCCATAAGGATCTTACTGCTGCGGTTTCCTGCCATTCTTTTCACTCCACCGGGCTCAAATTCTCACCATTGCCGCTGGAAGACAACTTCATAGGAGTAGTGTCCCCAACACAGATGGCCAGGGCCTATATCTCGCAGTTCCGTGCATTGATCCCAACTTAAGCCCCGACTGGGGCAATACCCAGTGCTCATCAAATCGTCTACGGTTGGAAACTTGGAATCTAGCCAACGTGTGGTCTCACTGGTTCTAGGCCCCTCACTATCGCGCACCACTTGAATGTTGTACCCGCCGTAGGTAGGCCACTCTGCCTTGCCCGGCCCCTTCTCGCCCGTCGTGATTTCCTGCGACCCCCCTGGCCAGAGAAACTGCAAGACTACCCCATCCAACGGATTACCATGGACGTCTTTCACCGTTACAAAGATCAAATTCATGCCCACACACCCTGCATTTTCCTGTTCGGTAAGCATACGCTGCGTCACGACCTTAAAATCCACACCGGCCGGCGGAGGCGCAGCGGGAACGGCCGTGGGCGGTTCAGTGGGCGGCGGTGCCGCAGGTTGTTGGGGCACCGGGGTGGCCGTAGGCGGGCGAGGCGTAGGGGTAGGCGGACGCGGCGTGGGAGTAGCCGTGGGCGGCTGGGGCGTAAAGGTCGACGTGGGTGGAGGGGACGTGGGCGTATTGGTCGGCGTCGGTGTGGCAGTAGGCGTGGACGTCGGCGTCCAGGTTGGTGTATTGGTCACCGTTGACGTAGAAGTTGGGGTGGAGGTAGCGATGTAATTTAACATAGCATCATCACTGCTCCCCAATGCATCAGCCAACTGAACCAGATTGCGGATGTCAACCAGACCAGCCCCAATGCTTATGTAACTGCTCGCCAGATCTGCCACTACCTGACCGGTGTCATCCACTTCAAGTTTGGCCAAACGAGCCTTTGCTTTCTCCAGATCGCCGTCAAGAGCATAGGCTGCACTGGCCATAACCACATAGTCGTCCTTGTGCTCCGGCCCTAAATCAACAAGGTCAGTGTCGGTATACTGTACCGGCCAGATCACCCAGCCTACCAGCGCGCCGAAAAGCAGGCCGACCACAGTTCCCGCCAGCAGTGCTATGACCAGGATCTTGTGATCGTAGTCGTCCATCACCAACCTCGACTTAGTAGAACGACGGCCTATCCCCTCTTTCTCAAAAAGAGCCCTACAAGGGTCAGCAGGGCTTGGAGCCCTGCTGTCAATGCCATCAATGGAGCCCGAGCATGTCCCTCAGGGATAATAGCCCGGTGCATATTGCTAGATCCCTGTGGTGCCGAAGGTGGGAGTCGAACCCACATGAGGTTAACCCTCAACGGTTTTTGAGACCGCCGCGTCTGCCATTCCGCCACTTCGGCCTGTCAAAAGTATAAAGCAAAACAGGCATTTAGTCAAATCATAATAACCTCTCAGTTCAGCCTCTTCAGAGCCCGCGGCAGTCGAGAGACGTCAGCGAGTTCTATTTATGTAAATCTGCAATGCGGAAAATGCTCCCTACCTCGTCTCCGAGGTGATGAAAGCGTCCAGGTCTCGCCAGATGATCTCCAATTCATTTATGGCCACAAAAGGGCGTTCTTCGATAGCCGTATTGGCCGCGTCCAGCCGTTCCTGGATGGCGATCAGGGTTTCGGCTTCGGGCTCGGGGCTAAGGAGGATGACTCGTTCCAGGTTGGCACGGGCCAGGGCCAATGCCTGGCGGGCACTGCCAGCGTTGTCTTCCAATAGATGCATACGGGCTTTGAGGATCTCCCCCCAGGCCTGCAGGAGGATGAGCCGTCGCTCGAAGGCAGCGACCACCCGGTTGGGGTCGGCCATCTCGACCCGCAGGGTGTCCAACTCGCCATAGATAACCTCGACGTCGTCTCCAAGCTGACCAGTCGCTTCCTCAGTGCTGTCTAAAGCAGGACGCAACTCGCTCAGCGTTTCTTCCTGGGCGACCAGAAGCTCATCCATCCGTCCCATGTCCCCTTCCAGAGCGGCGATACGTTCCCTCTGGGCCGCCAAGTCGCTCTCCAGGGCAGAGATCCGTTGACTCTGCTCAGTCAGGTCGGTGTTCCAGTCAGTGCGGGTGTTTTCAAGGTCTCGCTGCAGTATCTCGATCCGCGCTGCGCTGTCCTGCACCGGGATGACGAGTCGCCAATAGACCCAGGGCACGCCGTAGTAAATCCCCACCCCGATGAGGATGGCGATAACGACGACGAAGACGAGGCGCAGTAGCACGGCGATGGCCCGCCCAAGACGGTTCCAGCAACCGGGCTGTTGTGTTTTCTCATTCATAGCCATAGATCATCCCTCCTTACTTGCCAGGTGTAGGTGTTGCACGCGGCGTGCGAGTTGGCCGAGGCGTGGCCGTTGG
>SOHZ01000569.1 GCA_004377365.1 Anaerolineales bacterium
CTCTCTTCGCTGATGTCGACGCAGGAGACGCGATTGCCCAGATCGGCGAAACAGGTGCCGGTCACCAGGCCCACGTAGCCTGCTCCGATCACACAGATCTTTCTCACTTTTGTTCCCTTTCTACAACATTATTCCAGCCAGCCCTTCTCACGAAGTAACTGGTAATAGTCCAAAGTAACTATACCACAAAACTCACGCCTTTTCAAGCGTTCCGTGCAGCGCTTCACTGACCGTCCGCCCCAACTCTACCGCATAGTTGGTGCCCCGGTCCCAGGGATAGACCTGGCTCATGCTGGCCCAGAAAAGGCCGGGGATGGGGGTTCGCAGGTCGGGTATCTTTTGTGAGTGGTTCAACAAGGGCACGGGCTGGGCGTACTCCTCGCGGAACAGCCAGCTCTGGCGCACCCAGGCTGGATCAAAATCTGGATTGAAACGGGACAGATGGGGCAAAAATCTCTCCAGCAGTTCCTCTTTGCTCAGACGAAAGTATTCGTGCTCCGGCGGAGGGTAATCGCCCAGGTAGATCAGGTGATCGCCGCCGTAGTGGGCCGGGTCAATGTAGTTGGTGTGCTCCACCAGACCCAGGAATGGGAACTCGGCCTTGGGCAGGTTGATCCAGTAGTGACCCTGGGTTAAGGGGCGGTCCAGGGCCAGAATGAGGGCCAAAGCTCCCAGGGAGCGCAACTCTCGCAGTTGGGCCTGATAGCCTGTGGGCAGGTCAGGAGCCAACTGGATCATGGCCTGGGGGGAGACGGTGGCCACTACCCGGTCGAAAACAGCCTCGCCCGCTGCCGCTCGCAGCAAAAGCCCGCCCTCGGCTGCGGGCCTGATCTCACGCACCGGAGCGTTCAGGTGGACGGTTCCCCCCTGTGCTCGTACCCGTTCCAGCAAGGCGTTGGCCAGGGCCTGGAAGCCGCCCACGAAGTAGCCCAGGGAGGGGCTGCGTTTGTAGAGGCGGGCCCACATCCAGGCCATGTTCACTTGCTGGTAATCATCGCCGAATTTGCCGACCAGCAGTGGCTCAAAGAGAACCTGGTAGCCGCGTTGGCCCAGCCATCGAGTGAGCCATTCGTGGGCCGTAACCTTTTCCATCGGTCGCCAGTTGTGTGTGAAGCGCAGGTAGAGCGCCACCGGTCCGGCACGGAATTTGTCAATCAACGACAGGTGGGGAAAGAGCGCCGCCCGCAGGTAGTTATCAAATGGGTAGGCTTTGTCCTTATACCAGATGGAGGTGGTAGGCCGGGGGAAGAAGAGCTTGTCCTTCAGGCCCAGCTCTGCGATGAGACCGATGACCTCCGCGTCGGAGGCGAACCAATGGTGGTAGAAGCGTTCCGGGGCCCACTCCCAGTGGGGGGCCTTGAAGCCGGAGGACAGCCCACCTGCTACGGCGTCCTTTTCGTACAGGTTCACTTCGTGGCCGCATTTGGTTAGCTCGTAGGCTGCCGTCAAGCCGGCAAAGCCGGCGCCGATAATCCCGATTTTCAAGGGTTACTCCTTTCTTTCTCAATCTTTGTCGCTATCCCAAAATCCTCCCACGAGACACTCTCCCGTCCCATGTAGTAAAAGCCCAGCAGGGTGATGGGCAGCCACAGGGCGATGTGGAGGACCAGGGTGTAGCTGGTGGCCACCGCGCGACCTACCCCGAACTGCTCCAGCACCTTGATGCCGGGCGCGTCAAAGGTGCCCACGTAACCCGGAGCCGAGGGGATGGTGGTAGCCAGGTTGACCACGCCGTTCATCAGCATCAGGACGTAGAAGGGCACGCTGAAGTCAAAGCTGTGCATCACAAACCAGTACTTGACCGTCTCGGCCAGCCAGATGACCAGCGAGGTGACAAAGATCATCAGTATATCCCTGCCGCTGCGCAGACAGTGTAGCCCGTCCATGAAGCGATCCAACAAGCCGCGGGCCAAATCCTGAAAGCGGGGTGGCACCAGCCTGGCGATGAACCAATTGTAAACAGCTTGAGAACGGGCCGGGCGGGCGGCGATGACGAAGAAGACGGCCAGAGCCCCGAAGAAGAGCAGGCTGAAAAGGACCACTACCCGCCGTAGTTCCTCCGGCATGGGGGTGAGGGGCAGGGAGACAAAGACGAAGAGGAGCATAATCACCCCGTCAAAGATGCGCTCCACAATGATAGTGGCCAGGGAGGCGCTGATGCTAACCGCTTCCTTTTTGCGCAGCACGTAGGCGCGGATGAGCTCACCGGCGCGGGCTGGGTAGACGTTGTTGCCCATGTAGCCGATGACCACCACCGGAAAGAGGCGGGCCAAAGACACGGCCTTGATGGGCCGCAGCATGTAATGCCAGCGCCAGGTGCGGGCCCATACGCCAAAGAAGTAGACCACCACGCCAGGGATGATCCACCCATAGTTAGCCGTCCTCATGGCCAGCCAGGCCTGGTCCAGTTCCAGTCCCCTGAGGGCAAGGTACAAGAAAACGGCGCTGATCATCACGCCGAGCCAAAACTGCCACCTTTTTAGCATCGTTGCTCCATTCTGTTTTGAGTATCCTTGACCCTCACCCACCCCCGCCCTTCGGGCACCCTCTCCCTCTCCCAAATTTTGGGAGAGGGAGAGGGCAGGAGGAATAGGCGATGCTATTTTACCACACCCTTCACCAAATACAAAAAAGGGGGTATCGGTTGGAGACCGAGAGCCTGCTCTCCCCCCACCTATGTGATACCCCCCTACCTTGTGAGCGATGAATTAACCGGTCACCCCGACCACTGCCGCTCCTGGCTCAGACTGCCTCTCCTCTTTTGGGATGAGCATGACTTTCAAAACCCGTTCCAGGGCCATGGTATGGCTGCACACCCCCCGCTTGGTGAAGAAATGACAGCCGCAATTCCATTGACCTTTATCGTAAGAAACGGTGTACGAATTGTGATCTCCCCTGAAAGTCACCTCGAACTCTACAAAATTGATCCTCTCGCGTTCCTGAGCGTAGCGTTTGGCTTTCTGAATTTTGCTGATCATCCCCGAGTCCATTTCTATCCTCCCCGAAATATGCTATCTCTCAGGTCATTCGCTCTGACTTGGAAAAACAAAAAACACCAAGGCAAAGACAGCCTAAGTGTCTTCTTGAAAAACCGATATAGGGCTGTGGCGCTATCACAATCATGGCGACACTCCCCAGATGCTGGCCCAGGGCTCGACCGCGTCTGTTGATATCAGTATACCCTGTTTAGCGCCGTTTGTCAAATACAAGCCGTCACTCGCTTTGACATCATTGGTTCATAGGGGTATAATTCAGGTCAGTGTAAAGCACTCACAACGCGTAATGCTGGAAGAAATAGTGTGAGCACTCTATGTCCATACGAATCCGTCTTTCTACTGATAAAGAACACTTTGACAGCGAGGCCTGGAATTCCTTCGTGGCTGCCTCGCTCACGGGGCACCTGCTACAATCGTGGCAGTGGGGTCAGCTTAAAGCCGCTTTTGGGTGGCAGGCGGTGTGCGTGGGCGTTGAAGACGGAGGTTGCCTTGTAGCTGGCGCACAGGTCCTTTTCCGCTCTCTTCTGTCCTCTTTCCCCTGCCTTTCCATCGCTTACGTACCTAAGGGTCCCATCTTCGACTTTGGCAATCAGGAGATTTCTGAGGCCCTGTTTTCGGCCATCCACCGTCTGGCCCGCCAGAAAGGGGCCATCCTGCTCAAAATCGAGCCCGAGATGTCCCACAGCCCAGCGCTGGTGAGGCAACTACAGGCTTGTGGTTTCCGTCCCAGCCAACAGACGATCCAACCGCGCAGCACCCTCCACGTAGACTTGCAGGCTGATCCGGACGAAATTCTGGCCCGCATGAAGTCCAAGACGCGCTACAACGTGCGTCTGGCAGAGCGCAAGGGGGTGTTGGTGCAGGGGGGCACAGCCGACGACCTGCCCAGCTTCTATCGCCTCATCGAACTGACGGGCAGGCGGGATGGCTTCGCCGTACACAGCCAGGAGTATTATGAAACAGCCTATCGGCTCTTTGTCCCTTTGGGTCTGGCCAGGCTCTTCCTGGCCACCTATGGCGATAGAGTCATCGCCGGCTTGATGGTCTTTGCCTTCGGCCAGCGGGCTTGGTATATGTATGGGGCCTCGTCAGACAGAGAGCGCAACCGTATGCCCAACCATCTCTTACAATGGGAGGCCATCCGTTGGGCCAGGGAGCAGGGCTGTCTGACCTACGATCTGTGGGGTATCCCTGATGAAGTAGGGAAGGAGCCGGAGAAATACGAAAGGACAGTCACCGACCGCCAGGGCGGGCTGTGGGGGGTCTATCGTTTCAAGCAGGGCTTCGGGGGCCAGGTAGTGCGTTACGTGGGAGCCTATGACTACGTCTACAGGCCTGCTCTGGCCTGGCTCTACAACAAAGTTGTAGCCTGGCGATGATGATAACGATACCAAAGGCCACGGGTGCCCCCTACCCGTGGCCTTTTTGAGGATTGCTTTCTCGCCTATTTCATCACACTTTGGCCGCGACCTTGAATTGTGGATCCCTCTCCAGCAAGAGTCTTAGGCCTTTGTCAATATCGGTCCTGGGTTTGAAGCCCAATTTGCGCTTGGCCAGGCTGATGTCGGCCACCAGACGGGAGACGCCACCGCTTTGGGCCGCATTGTAGAGGGAGTGAACTTTACGCCTGGTGGCCTGCTCCACCTTTTTAATCAGTTCATTGATACTGAGCTCTCGGCCACTGCCCACATTGATGATGGCTCGATCAACGTCGGACGCGGTGGCTGCTGCCACCATAGCCTCTACTACATCGTCAATGTGAACAAAGTCCCTGGTCTGGCTGCCGTCGCCAAAGACCACCAGCGAGCCTCCGCTCAGGGCCTGCTTAACGGACTGAGGGATAACCGGTGGATGGGAGGTCGGCAATTGCTGGCCTGGCCCGTAGGCGTTAAAAATGCGCAGGGCCACCGTCTCTATGTCCCACAAGGCCCCGATGGTGAAAACATAGTGCTCGGCAGCGATCTTGCTCACCGCGTAGGGTGATTGAGGGTTAGGGGGCTGGGTCTCTTTCACCGGTTGCATGGCCTGTTCGCCGTAGACCGCGCCCGAGGAGGCCAGCACTACCCGCTTGACGCCCGCGTCCCGCATGGCCTCCATGACGGCCACCGTGCCGCCGACGTTGACGTCGTTATACTCGCGGGGGTACAGAACGGACTGCTCCACGTAGACTCGGGCCGCCAGGTGGTAGACGCAATCTACCTTTTGCAGCAGAGTCCACAGCTTGGGGACGTTCCTCACGTCGCCTCGCGTGAAGAGTACCCTGGGGTCCAGTCGGGCCGGGTCGCAACCGGCGCTCAGATCATCCAGGACACGCACATCGTGCCCCGCCCCGACCAGACGATTAGCCAACGCGGAGCCGATGAACCCGGCCCCACCAGTGATTAGAAATCTCATGACTCTGCCTTTTTGGTCACCAGAGATGCTAAAAAGGGGATGAGTATGGCCAAACGGTTGGTGGTGACGGCTTTGGCCGTCGAAAAGCGACCCAAGTCGCCATTACTCCAAGTCGTTTTAGCCAGACCAAATGGGATAGCCTTTCTCAGGGAGAGGTTTCAAGCTCCCGCCCTTCGTATTGCTTCTGATAGTATTCCCGGTATTCTCCCGACTTGATCTTGCGCCACCACCACTCGTTGTTCGCGTACCACCTGACCGTCTTCTCCAGGGCCTGCTCGAAGGTGTGGCGGCTGTGCCAACCGAGGGCCTTGATCTTGTCGCAGTTGAGGGAGTAGCGGCGGTCGTGGCCAGGGCGGTCCCTGACGTGTTGGATGAGACTTTCCGGCTTGTCCAGCAGCTTCAGGATGAGGTGAGCCATGTCAATGTTGCGCGTCTCCACCTCGGTGCCCAGGTTGTAGACCTCGCCCACCTTGCCTTGGTGCAGCACCACGTCAATGCCCTCGCAGTGGTCCAGAACATACTGGTAGTCTCGCATCTGCAGGCCGTCGCCGTAGAGAGGCAAGGGGATGTCGTCAATAGCGTTGGTGATAAAGAGGGGGACGACCTTTTCAGGATACTGGAATGGCCCAATATTATTCGAACCTCTTGTGATGGTCACCGGCACCCCGAAGGAGACGAAATAGGCATAGCACATCAGGTCACCGCCGGCCTTGCTGGCCGAGTAGGGGCTGCGGGTGTGCAGCGGATCCGTCTCCAGCGAGGAGTAACCCGCGGCGATTTCACCGTATACTTCATCGGTGCCCACCTGGTGCATTCTCTCTACGCCATACTTCCTGGCCGCTTCCAGCAAAACGTAGGTGCCATAGACATCGGTCTGGATGAAACTGCCCGCGCCCATCAGCGATCTATCAACATGAGTCTCGGCCGCAAAGTTCACGATGGTGTCAATCTGGTGCTCGTGCATGACCTGGTCCACCAGCGTCTCATCGCAGATGTCGCCTTTGACAAAGGTGTAGCGTGGATTATCGGCCACGTCTCTGAGGTTGTCCAGATTGCCGGCATAGGTCAGCTTGTCGTAGACCACAACGCGGTAATCAGGGTATTTGTCGAGGATGTGGCGTACAAAGTTGGAGCCGATGAAGCCGGCTCCGCCAGTGATGAGGAAATTTTGCATTAACTTACGAGCCTCCTGATTAGATTGGTTCTTGTCTAGAAACTCCGTAGGGCGGCTTTCCATAGCCGCCGCGCTGTAGGCAGGTATGGAAACCTGCCCTACTTTCCAGACAAGAACTAGATTAGCGCCGCCAGACTGGGGATGTCATCAATCCAGGCAAGCCACGTCGCTCTGCGGCGCTTTATTCGCGAATTGTACCTCATAGGTAGACAGCGCCATAATTATACCACACAAAACAAGATTTGGGGAAAAACCCTTGACATTTTCCCCTCCTTGTGTTATCTTTTTGCTCAGAGGGAGGAATCGCCCATGATGGATGAACAGATTAAGGCTATCGTGCAACGCGCCTTGGCCGAAGATGTCGGTTCCGGCGACGTCACCAGTCAGTGGATCCTGCCACCGGAGATGTGGGTGCGCGGTCACTTCCTGGCCAAGGCCCAGGGGGTGCTGGCCGGGCTGGAAGTGGTGCGCCAGGTCTTTCAGCAGGTGGACGAGCGTATCGCCTTCCAGGCTCGTATGAAAGACGGCGATGCCATCTCCAAAGGCGACGTCGTGGCCACGGTCGAAGGTCCTGCTGCCAGTATCCTGACCGCCGAGCGCACCGCCCTCAACTTTCTGCAACGCATGTCGGGCATCGCCACTCTGACCCGGCGCTACGTGGAGGCGGTAACTGGCACAAGAGCGGTCATCCTCGACACCCGCAAGACTGCCCCCGGCCTGCGGCTTCTGGACAAGTGGGCCGTGCGCCTGGGCGGCGGCCAGAACCACCGTTTGGGCCTCTATGACATGGTGCTCATCAAAGACAACCACATCGCTGCCGCTGGCGGCATCACCCAGGCCGTGGAACGGGTCCGCCAGAGGAACCAGCAGGGGCTGTGTCCTGAGCCCTTCGACTATGCTCAGGATGTACGTGTCGAAGGGCTGGCTGTCGAGGTAGAGGTCAAAAGCCTGGCCGAGCTGGAAGAGGCTTTGGCTCTGAACGTTGACCGCATCATGCTGGACAACATGAACCTGGGCGAGATGCGTCGGGCGGTGGAGGTGACCGCGGGCCGGGTCCCGCTGGAGGCCTCCGGCAATGTGACCCTGGAGACCGCGGCCGCCATCGCCGCCACCGGGGTGGATTACATCTCGGTGGGCGCGCTGACCCATTCGGTGAAGGCCCTGGACATCAGCCTGGAAGTAGAAGAACCCCTCGGATCATCGTCGTAATGGTGGGGGTAGGAGTTTTGATTTGACATAATCCACACCTGTTCAAGGCAGCGCCGGTTGAGTAGGCTTGGAGCGCAACGGAGAGCCATATCGAAACCAAGCAAGCAGCTTTGCAGAAGATTCGATCGCGTTTTAGCCAGCGCCTTGGTCTCGATACGCTGCGCTACTCGACCGGCGGCGCTTAACCGATTAGCGATCAGCTATCAGCCATCAGCCATCAGCGGTTAGACTGAAGCTGAAAGCTGACGGCTGAGTGCTCATGAGAGGAGAGAGACATGGATCAAAAAACCTATCACGGTGAGATAGACCCGCAGGAATTGGCCGATGTGCTGGTGAGTCGCTTTGACCAGGGCGACCTGACGGCTCAGAAAACCGGCCGGCCCGACCGAGTGGTGCTGCAAATCAGCACCCGGGCCCATCGTCACCCGGGCGATCCGCATACTTCGCTGGCTGTCACCATTGCCAAGGCCGAGGATGGCGTGACAGTGACCGTTGGGGAGCAACAAGTTCTGGGCATCGCCGCAGACCTGGTGAAAACCGGTATCGGCGCGTTGCTCAACCCGATGTCGCTGGTTGGGGAGATTGATGACATCGTGCGCGACGTGTCCAAGTTGAACCTCCTTGATCAAGTGTGGGAGGTCATCGAGGAGTACTGCCGCAGCGTGGGAGCGGGACTGGGCCTGGCACCTGACAAGGTGCTGGTCACCTGTCCCTTCTGCGGGGTGGGCAATCCCATCGGTGTGGGCAAATGCCCCTCCTGTGGTGGCTCTCTGGCCGACGTGCAACCGGTCACTTGCCCCCAGTGCGGGCAGATATTGGAGCACGATATTAAGTTCTGCACCCGCTGCGGGACGCGAATCGCTCAATAGCTGTCAGCTATCAACTTCACAAGGGCGAAGGTTTGTGATATAATAACTTGTGTCTGCCAGATAGCCATTTCGTTAGTCGCGGGCACTGCTGGGGTGAGTCAATTGGTGCAAGTGCTAAATCGAGCAAAAAGGCTATGCTGTTGTCGTTCTTGGGAATTTTAGACTATTGTGTGTCAGGAGTTTAGATGACGGGAGAAGCCTCGTATACCCTGCAAGATTTCCCCTTGCAGGCAAGTATCCAGGCGGTGAAGGCCAGCGCTGATTTCGAATCCTACGAGGACTTTTATCGCTACATGCTTGACTATTTGCCTCAGAACTCGCCGGAAACGCGCCGGCGTTATGCGAACCTGGTAGGCAAGCGTTATTTCCCTGGCCTGTCTCTGAACAATCTGCTGCCCCAGGTCTGGAAAGCCTATCGAGATGAGCAAATCCTGGTAGATCTGATGCGAGTGGCGGCCTTGGAAGTCGAGCCTGTGATCGCCAGATTCGTGTTGGACAAAGTGTGGCCTTTGGCCGTTGGCCAGGTTTTCGACGTGCAGGTGGCCCGCACGTTCATTAAAGATACGTATGGTGCGTTCAAAAAGCAGTCCTACAAGCGGCTCCTGCTGACGGTGCGTTATCTGGGGTTTCTAGGGCGCTACAATGATGAGTGGGTCGTTGAGGAATTTCCCTCACCATCCAATGCGCTGCTGATTCTGTTGCACGACCGCCTGGCGCCTACGCCGCGCATTGTGCGCCTGAGTGGGATTC
>SOHZ01000287.1 GCA_004377365.1 Anaerolineales bacterium
CAGACGGACGGACTCCCTGATCATCTATGGCTCTTTTTTTCAATTGTCAAATTCGTCACTCGCCCTATTGTCAATCACGGCAAAATGTGGTATGCTATTGGTGACGTTTTCACAGGGCTGCAACTGACCGGCCAGCTTTCCGACGCTATCCCCTGCGCCCTGACGGCCGTGTTCAGCGCTGCCCAGACCTATCTGGCTTGCGAGGAGATGGCTGAGCACAAGCTCTCTGCGCTGGTCATCGAGGAATTCGCCCGAGCGGCTGCTGGCCAGACAAAAGCATAGAAGGCGATCATCGGTCTGGTTGGTTTGCCATACGCCACAGGGTGTGATATACTGTATAGGAAAGGTGGATACTTTTATGGAAGACAGTATGGTTGGCCGATTTTTGGGCCAGTATGAACTCATGGAACTGATCGGTAAAGGTGGCATGGCCAGGGTTTATAAATCCATTCAGCCTTCCCTCGAGCGCCACGTAGCGGTCAAGCTCCTCCACCCCACGGTAGCCGCCGACGAGGAATTCCTGATCCGTTTCCAGCGTGAGGCCAAGGCCGCAGCCAGCCTCCGCCACCCACACATCGTCCAAATCTTTGACTTTGGCCACCAAGAGGAGCTCTATTACATGGTCATGGAGCTCATTAATGGCCCGACATTGAGAGACGAACTTCAAAGGCTCAAAGCGTTGGATGAAACTTTGCCCTTCAGTGAAGTCCAGCGTATCATCGGAGAGGTATCAGAAGCGCTCGACTACGCTCATGACAGAGGGAT
Source organism: Anaerolineales bacterium (assembly GCA_004377365.1). Classification (GTDB taxonomy): domain Bacteria; phylum Chloroflexota; class Anaerolineae; order E26-bin7; family E26-bin7; genus E26-bin7. The sequence goes on from SOHZ01000287.1 coordinate 766, forward strand.
CATCCACCGCGATGTCAAACCAGCCAATATCCTCCTTACCCCTGAGGGTCAGGCCGTTCTGTCCGATTTCGGGTTGGCTTTCATGACCGAGGGCCCCCGACAGACCATTACTGGCTTTGTGGGGACACCTGAGTACATGTCGCCCGAACAGGGTCATGGCCTGGCAGTAGACGGCCGGACCGATGTCTACTCCCTGGGGGTGGTGCTCTATGAGATGCTCACCGGTCGGGTACCTTTCACCTCCAAGACCCCTATGGGTATAGTCCTGAAGCACATCAGCGAACCCCTGCCCCCTCCCCGATCGGTCAACCCCAACATTCCGGAGAGTGTAGAGCAAGTCCTGCTCAAGACCCTGGCCAAAGAACCTGGGGATAGATACAGTCGAGCCGGTGAGCTAAGCCGCGTCCTGGCTGAAGCATTCGAGGCAGAGGCTGTGACGGAGGCGCCGACGGCCATCTCCGTTGTTCCAGAAGAGATCCCTGATGTGGTAGAAGAGCCAGAGGTGGGGCTGAGATGTGCCCAATGCGGAGCCGAGTTGTCGCCGGACATGCGTTTCTGTGGCGTGTGTGGAGTTCCTGTCAGCGGGCGTTGGCAACCGCCGGCTTCGCCACCATCTGTAGCTGCTGCGCCGCCTAAAACCGTCCCAGAGCCGCTTGTAACCATTGTACAGGAGCGGCGTCCTGAGCGTTCGAAGCGTTCGCTGATGATAGCTGGCTTGGGCGTGGGCTTGCTGGCTGTGATCGTCCTGTCCATCATCGCGTCAGTGATCATTATCAGAGGGGGAGTTCCATCCGTTGGCGAGCCTACAGTGGCGGGGGGAATCGGGGGCGCAGTCGTATCCAAAGCTTCGGATACGCCATCGCCCACGGTTGTGCCCACTGAAGCTCAGCCAACTGCTACCATAACCGTGATCTCAACGCCGACAGCAACACCGACTGTTCCTGCAACAGCCCCCCCGACGCTGATCAAGGCAACGTCCACACCGACGCCCACCCTGACTAGGCCAGCGCCTACGATCACGCCGACTCCGACGACCAAGCCGACGTTGAAACCAACCAAACCACCGGCCATCACCAGCTATAAGAACAAGATCGTCTTCATATCCGACAGGGAAGGGGGGGAGGCGAAGTACGTGATGAACCCCGATGGTAGCGACCAGAGAAGGCTGGATGATGAATCGGTTTACGACAGCGCTTTTGCCTTGGAAGCCATTTCGCCGGACGGCAAGTGGAGGCTTGAGGTGAAGAACATTGATGGTAATGTTGATATTTGGCGGATTAACGTGGCCGGGACACCACCCGACTATCAGATAACCTCTAACGCTGCAATTGACCACGAACCTGTCTGGGCGCCCATTGACCAGAACCGCATCGCTTTCGTCTCAGACCGCGCGGGCAACACCGATATATTGACGCAAAATGTCAGTGAGCCCGTGCACGAAAAGCAGTTGACCGACAATCCAGACTATGACAAGCACCCCAGTTGGTCGCCCGATGGCACCCAAATCGTCTACTGGGCTGTACACCAGGGCAGCCCTCGTCAGATTTGGGTGGTGAATGGTGACGGCAGCAACAAGCAGAACATTAGCAACAACACTTATAACGATTGGGATCCTATCTGGATAAAACAGCCCTGAGGGGGACAAGAGGGCTTGAGGGGATTCCAAGATATCACACCAAGGAGAAGCACAGAGCCACCCCACCGCCTGGGACTAATACTCCGAGGGCAGCAGCACCGTCGTTGCGGATCGGTCGGCTTCGGTGATCACCCACACCTTGACGCCAGTGCTGAGAATGTAAGCCGACCACAGCCGCAACCCGCGCCCCAGGCTAAACTCGTTTTCCTGGTGGTCGTGTTCGTCAAGATCGCCCCAATCGCCGCAATTATGCCGCGCCAGGTAAGCTGCTGGCCCCTCCCCGGCTTCCTCGAAGGCGGCCAGGGCGCCTGGTGTAGCCTGCACCTGTCCCAAGGGAAAGAGGGGTATATTATTATCCATCGCCCATCTCTCCCACTTGGTTCGCCCCCCACACCTCCGTGTCTGTCAGCGCCGCCACCAGCCTGCTTAACTTACAATGGCATCTCCCGTTGAAAGCGTGCCTTCGCCACCGCCCGCCTGGAGGTTGGCACTGAGGATTGGCACTCATTTCCCACGCCCGCCCGGACTGATTATTTATACTAATCAGCCCCTATCCCCCCACTCTTGCAAAATGGAGGAATGTTTCACAATGGCCTTGCCAATGACTTCGGCTAATTCCTCAAGCGAATGTTGCCAATACTTTCCAAGCTCGCCTTCCATTGGAGCCTCATTTGAGCCTTTGAGCCCGTAAGGTCTTTTCCAAATGCGAATCCTAGGGTAAGCAGTGCCCGGTGGCGTAATGTAGATGTAGAACGCATCGCCCGCAAGTTTTTTCATTTCATCCCCTTTCACTGTTAGTCCAATACCACGCCCTCGTTTGCTATCTTGGCAGCCTCAATATAGTGTAGCGGCATTGCCGGACTTGTCCAGCCACCGGCGTCCTGTAGCCTGTCAACCGGTGTGCCAGATCGTGCCGCTTGTGTTGCCCAATAGTGACGGCAATCATGGGCACTCAGGCCCTCGATGCCCAGGGCGACGGCCAGGACCTTGACGCGCTCGCTCACATTTCGGGTGTTTATGCCAGCGCCGTACAAATGCCCGTTCTTTCGGCTCTCTCGCAAAAGCGGCCCCACCGCCAGGGCGTCAGCCTCCATGTAGGCTTTCAGAGCTTCCCTTATCGCCCTGGATCTCCTGTATGGCGGTTGCGATTGGAGCCAGGCCCATATCTCAGGATGCTTTTTAGTGTTGAGCGTAAAAGCAATGGTCACCTTGCCTTCCTCTTGTTTCTCACGTTGCCTCATTTTTAATCCCCTTCCACAACTCCGCCAACTCCCCGCCCGCTTCGGACAAGGCAGCCACCAAAGGCTTGATCTCCCTTGCCCTCACCGTCAGCCTGTAGATGGACGCCGGACGCCTGGCCACGACGGTCAGGGCGGGCGGTTCCCTCTATGTCATCTGGCCCCAGGACTTCAATGCTGAGTTCGTCGGTTACTTGTATGATCTGCACAGACCGTCCTCCCCCCTGATTACCCTAGATAGTCAGTAGCTATAACAGGTAAAATATAGCACCTTTGAAGGCCATTGTCAAACTGCCGCTCCCACCTGGGCTGTGTCGGGTGGGGACAGCGGGCCAATTTGCACGATGGGGCAAGATGGGGTAGAATGGGCTAGTGTAGCCGTCAACACAATGGGCAGATGCCCATTGCTGACAAACAATGGCGAGGTATCTTTATGAAAAGCTACCGAAAGGAACTTTGGTTTAACGTGCCTGGGCGTCGTGACTTCATCAACATCACCCCTCAGGTGGAGGAGTGTCTGCGCGAAAGCGGCATCAAGGAAGGGCTGGTGCTGGTGAATGCCATGCACATCACAGCCTCGGTTTACATCAATGATAACGAGCGAGGTCTCCTTGCGGATTACGAGGACTGGCTGGAGCAGTTGGCTCCTCACGAGCCAATCAGCCAATACCGCCACAATCGTACTGGCGAAGACAACGCCGACGCCCATCTGAAACGGCAGATCATGGGCCGCGAAGTGGTAGTGGCAATCACCAATGGTCGTCTAGACTTTGGCCCTTGGGAGCAGATCTTCTACGGTGAGTTCGATGGCCGGCGGCGGAAGCGCGTGTTGGTCAAGATCATCGGAGAGTAAAGAAACGAAGAAGAAGCAGCAGCGAAGACGCCCACCTCAAGTCACTTCTCATCCACAATCAGACGCTGCTTCCTGTCACCGACGGCCGGCTGGACCTGGGACCCTGGCAGAGGGTGTTCTATGCCGAGTTCGATGGACAACGCCGCAAACGGATGGTCATCAAGATACTGGGAGAGTGAGGATGGCCGAAAAGTACAGGTTCTATTATCCGGTTAAGGTACGCTTCGTGGAGACTGACGCCCAGGGGCACGTCTTCTTCGGCCACTATCTGACCTACTTTGACGTGGGCCTCACAGAGTACATGCACGCCGTCGGCTTCAGCTATCAGGATCTGCTGGCCATGGGCCTCGATATGTTCTACGTGGCCTCGGATTGTCAGTACCAGGGCCGGGCCTATTTCGATGAGGTGTTGCACGTGCACACCCGCATCGGGGAGATTGGCAACTCTAGCTTTACCTTTCAGTTTGCCATCTACGAGAAAGAGTCGGACCGTCTGGTGACCACGGGCCAGATCGTGGCCGTCGTCGTAGACGCCGGGACCCAAAAGCCAGTCCACGTGCCGGAAGAGTTGCGGCGGGCAGTGCGGGGGTACGAAGAAAAGTAGTAGATCTTGGCGTCAATTTGCCAGTCTCATGGCTGCATGACATCTCAACCGGAGCTATGGTAGCACCCTGAGTAGCTGCGGAACTGCGTCCTGAGCCATGTCCTGAGCTCGTCGAAGGGGGTGCGGCTTAAGCACCGATCCGCTGCAAACCCGCACCCTTCGATACGGCCTTCGGCCTACCCTTCGGCAAGCTCAGGGCGCGGCTCAGGATGCTTATCCTGCTCCGGCAAACGTTGGCTTATTTGCGCCGCCGCGTAGTGGCTACCGTGATACTATGTAGAAAGAGCCCCCCGCTTCTCACGCAGGGGGCTTTGCGCGACCGTCGGCTTCAGGTGCCTTGGCGCTCGACGGGGTTTCTCACATCTGGCGTCTTTCTCACTTGTAGCTATGCCACGAGTTATCTGCATAGTACAAGATCATGGCAACCCTAGTGTCCTCCAGGGGCCTATACACTGTGAGGATGAGATCATCCGGCAGCAACGATAACCGGCACTCCTCCACGACATCATCGCTATGCTCCTCTGCGTTGTAACGGAACATGACCCCCTTTTCAAAGGGCTGGATGACCGCACACAGGCCCGTCTCTTCCATGCGTGCCCAGCCGATGTCGCTCTCTGGACCGCCCAGTTGCTCGCGCCATACCAAACCAAAGCCCCGCTTGGGCTGCTTCATGTCCTCTGAGGGAGGAACGATGCTGGGATCAATGTCTATCGGATATTTTCCATCCGCCCAAGTGTCGTCGTACTCCTGCCAACTGCCCCCGTCTGCGCCTTCAAGGGAAAAGGCGTATATTTTCCTGTTGTCAATGCGCCAGAGCATGTAACCGTGCTCAAACTCCTGCCAGGCGCACCAGATCACCTTTTCCTCGTCCTCAGGACACCCCAGGTCTTCCAGGTTCCACGCCTCCCGGAATTCCCCTACGGGTTCAAGGGCGCAGCTTGGGGTTGGGGTGGGAATAGGCGTCGGTGTGGGCGGTGGTGGTTTCATCGTAGAAGTGGGGGACGGCACTGGTGTTTCCTCCGGCAGTCTCTGAGGCGCGCACGCCCCTGTGGCCATGACGCAGGCCGCGACCAGGAATGTGGCCAATACTACGGCGATACGGTGAAAAGACGCTCTCCGCTCATTTGGCATATTATCCTCCTCGTGGAATTTGATTTGCAGCCGGACACTTTTGTCAAACGCCCAGAATTTTATCATGAATGGCACAAATATGCGAATTTCACGAGTCGAGAAGCCGCCTGGCTTCCTTGATCACTTGTGTCTCGCTGATGTCCCATACGCAACGGTGACCCTCCAATTCGTCCACCCTGTAATCCAGGCGGTTGCAGGGGATACAATCCATCTCCGAGGTGAGGGCGACGTGCCTGGCCGGATCGCCCCACGGACCAAAGGTGCGGCTATCCACGGGGCCGTAGAGATGCGCAGTGGGGGTGCCCACGGCCACGGCCAGGTGCAAAGGTCCACTGTCCACACCCAGGACCAGGCGACAACGGGCCATGAGAGCCGCCAGTTGCTCCAATGTCGTTTGACCGGCGGCGACGATAGGCTGGCTGGTCATCCGTTCAGCGATGGCCTGCACCAGGGGGCCCTCGTTGGCCGAGCCGGTCAGGATCACTTTGGCTCCGTGTCTTTCAGCCAGGGCATCCGCCACCCGCGCCCACCCTTCATTCCGCCACAGCTTGACCGGTGCTCCGGCCCCAGGATGGATGCAGACCAGCGGATCCTCGTCTCCCATTCCCTGCTCCGCCAGGTAGCGGGCTGCGAATTCCCGGTCTTGGGCACTGAGCGGGAACTCTAAGGGATGGGCTGAAGGAGTGCGTTCAGGCGGGGGGAACCCTTGCGAAGGTTTTCGCAACCCTTCGGCAAGCTCAGGACATCGCCTTCGCAAGGGTGGCTGGCCATTCACAGCCTCCACCAGGGCAAGGTTCTGCTCCACCTCGTGGCGGCCAGGGACGTAGGGGACGGCATCGGTCAGGAAAGGTTTCACTTCAGCGATGTCGTAGCCTACGCGGCAGGGGATGCGGGCCAGGTAGGCCAGCAGCGCTCCCCACCAGTGATCGAAGCGTAGGATCACCGCCAGGTCAAACTTTTTCTCCCTCAGCAGCCTGGCATAGCGCCCCAGGACGACGTAAGGCTTGATGACGGACTTTTTTGGTTGGCGGGTAAAGCCAGGGAAAGGGCACAGCATGACCTCGTCAATGTGGGGATTGCTGGTGACGATGGCCTCCGCCCAGGGTCCGATCAGGTAGGTAATGCGGGTTCGGGGGAAAGCTGCCCGCAGGGCGCGCAGAGCCGGGGTGGTGAACAGCAGATCGCCCAGATGGTCGGGGCGAATGAGGAGGATGGAGGGTGGAGGATAGAGATTGGAGATTGGAGATTGGAGATTGGAGACTGGAAGGAAAAGAGCAGACAGGCGAGCAAAAAGCCTTAGAAGAGCTAGACGCACCTGCTGGCGCCTGGTTCGCTGCGGGTGAAGGCTAAGGTTTGGCATAGTTGAGAGCGGCCCAAATGTCCTCTTCGGTCACTTTGTATTCTCGCATGATCTCTTCCTTGGTCATGCCACCAGCGAGCCCGCCGACAATGCGCGTAATGGGAACCCGTGTTCCACGGATCACCGGCTTCCCGTGTTGTATCTCTGGGTCTATGACAATTCGCTCATTCATCTACCTGAACCTATTTTCTCAGCGTTAAAGACTCGGAATCCCGACCCGCCTTGACTGTTGCCAGTATAGCATATCTCTCCTATACCGTCAAACAAACTACACGCTTTCCAACGCCGTCAGCATCCCCCTCACCTTGTCTTAGCCGCCGAGGGTTTCCGAAACCCTTGGGGTCTCATCACTAAGGCCGCACCTCGACGACAACCCCCTCTTCCGCCCACTCGTAAAGCGCGATAGCGTTCTCCGTGCTGACCAGGATACAGCCGTACGTGACCGGATGGCCCAGGTCGCCCGTCCACAGCAAACGAGACCCACCGCGCGTGGGAAAGCCGTGAAACCCATTCATAAAATCAGCCGTGGGCACTGGCCGGTAAATGCCCATGAAATAAGGCATCCACAAATTCCATTGACTGGCATAGGCATTGGGCTCATGGGTTTGGACCTGGAACACACCCGGCGCGGTAGGGCTGGACGAGATCCCCGTGCTGACCAGCCATTCCCACTTGACAGCGCCGTTCTCATACGCCCACATCTTTTGCTCGCTGAGGCTGACCACAATCCGCTTGTTCTCTACTACCGGCAGCGGCAGAAGCGCACCCGGTGAAGGGATCGTCAAGGTCTGACCGGCATAGAGCGTATCTCCCATCCCTGGATTTGCCTGCTGAATCCAGGGGTAAGGGATACCATAGTCACGGGCGAGTTTGGAAAGGGTGTCACCTGACTGGACGGTGTGTTGCCGCTCGTGGTGATAAATGCGCAAGGGCACATGCCAACTTGGCGCAGAGATCGCATCTCTGACGGCGGTAACCGCTTGGTCCAAAACCAGGTAGCGATCCGGGCCGAGGGTCGTCGCTTGCTCTGTCAGGAAGGCCTGTGCCGTTTCTGTATCCAGGTCCCAATGGAGTTGGGTCGGATCGGCAGGGTCAACGCCCAGGGACAGCCACGTACCCCACACATCCGGCGCAGCGGTCCATGCCAACGCCTCATCGGTGATGGGATCGTAGGCATGGATGGATAGCGGGTTGGCCAGCAACTGGTTGGCCTGGGCGACGACGGCGCTCGCATCGGTGAGAGCTGGTGGGACCGGCACCATCACCAGGGGCAAACGCCCCTCCATGAAGACTTGAGCGGCGTTCTGCTTCAGCCAGGCCACCGTCGCTGTCACATCCAAGGCGCGCCCAACCTGGGATGGGGTGGCTTCAACGCGACCAGCCACTACGCGCAGGCCAGCATCCACCGGGGGCACATTCAATTGGGGTGCCAAAGCCTGCAGATTGGCCTCGGCGACGGTGGGGTCAATCCCCCAAATGGGCAAGATATTGACGTGTCCTCCCGCTTGGAGCGCATCCTGAAGCGTTGCCAGGGAACGCCCTTGCCGGTGGGCGACCTGGGCTGTGGCTTCGGCGTGGAGCGTCATGCCCAACATGGCTGGAGTCACCGTCCAGGTGGGTTCGCCAGCATCCAGGATGATGTTTTGGCTCTGCCAGTGTTGCTGCAAGAGAATGGCCGCCTCGGTCTTGGACATGCCGCCCAATTCGACACCCAGTGTCTGGACGCCGGGCATGATCAAATCGCTGCGGTAGAGCAGGAAAGCGATCATGACCGCAGCGGCCAGCAGCACCAGGCTTTCGCCCA
>SOHZ01000249.1 GCA_004377365.1 Anaerolineales bacterium
GGCTCCTCCTGGGTACTATTATACCTCAGAGCCGACTCAGTGTAAACAACGAATGGAAAGGATTAAACGAATTGGCGTTTTAACCTCACAACTGCGGCATAAATTCGGTTAATCCCCTGGATTCGCTGTTTATATTCAGGTCAGGGCGAATATTCACCACTTGTCGAAGCAAGCCATTTGAAGACAAAGAACGGACAAAAATGACCACAATAAGAGAAGTCACCGATGGCCGCCGTTGGAATGAGACTGTGGCTCAACTCCCCGGTAGCCACGTCCTGCAATCCTTCGAGTGGGGCGAGTTCAAGGCCAAATACGGCTGGAAGCCGACCCGTCTTCTCTTCGAAGAAGGTAGTCAGGTAAAGGCTGCGGCTTCCGTGCTGTGCCGCCAACTCCCCCGTTTCCCCCTCCGCGTGATGTACGTGCCCAAGGGCCCCCTCCTGGACTATGGCGATGGCCAACTGTTGAGCCGCGTCCTGGCCTCCCTGGAAGAACTGGCCAGAACCCAACGGGCCATCTTTATCAAAATGGACCCTGACGTGCGCTTGGAGGAAAGCCAAGTCATTGAGACGCTGCGGGCTCGCGGCTGGCGCCCCTCCTCTGAGCAAATCCAATTTCGCAACACCATCCTCATTGACCTGCGGCCGGGCGAAGACGAGCTCCTGGCCAGCATGAAAGCCAAGACACGCTACAACATTCGGCTGGCGGCGCGCAGGGGGGTGAAGGTGCGTGTGGGCGGCCCCGATGATCTACCTGGCTTTCACGAGATGTACGCCGAGACCGGCCGGCGGGACGATTTCATCATCCGCCCCTTTGCCTATTACCGTGACGCCTGGGGGGCTTTTATTGAGGCGGGTCTCGCTTGTCTATTCCTGGCCGAATACGAGGGAGAGCCTTTGGCCAGGCTCATCGCTTTCCGCTTCGGCCAGAGGGCCTGGTACATGTACGGGGCTTCGACGGAGAAACATCGCAACCTGATGCCCAATCACCTCTTGCAATGGGAGGCCATTCGCTGGGCCAAGGGTGAGGGCTGCACTGTCTACGACCTGTGGGGCGCTCCCGACGTGCTGAGCGAGGACGATCCGCTGTGGGGGGTTTACAGGTTCAAGGAAGGCTTTGGCGGACAGTTTGTACGCCACATCGGCGCTTACGATTATCCCGTGTCGCGGCCTATCTATGGGTTCTACACCGTGCTCATGCCCCGCTACCTCGATCTCCTGCGGGCTAGACACAGGCGGTGGGGGTTTTGAAACACGAAGTCACGAAGGGACGAAGGGTACGAATGGGGTTGGAAGTTGGATGTTGGACGTTGGAGGTTGGAGGTTGGAAAGGATGGGACAAAGTTCGTGAAATTCGCTTATTCGTGCTGTTCGTGATTCGAAACCTTCGTTTAGCAAGGGAGGCCGAGGCGGCCTGGGGCTGGGGCTAAAGGACTTGACCTCGTCGGGCAAATGATGTATAATCATATACAGTTGTAACCTCCAACGCGCTTTTCGGGTCTTTAGCTACCCGAATGTCTACAATTCAGCGAACTTCTACGATGCTCAGCCACACGTTGAAGTAGCTGTTGAGAGGATGGCCAATGGGATGTCAGTTGGCTCTGATGTTACAATTTGTGCCCCTGATCGTAGCGCTGGTTTCTGCAGCGGGCGACGTCCTTTGCCCTGCGCTGCTGGAAAGCGACGCTGCGGTCAGGGGTATTTGTTTTTGAGATGGTGGAGCAAATTTATTAGGCGGAGTACCTTCACCATCCATAACCTGGTTTTAATGCATTGGGGCAAAAGTCGCACTGGTCCATGTCATCCTGAGCGAAGCGAAGGATCTCGTTCTTCACTCAGCAGGTTGCCTGTCTGCCAGGAACGAGATTCTTCCCTTCGGCTTCGCTCAGGGCAGGCTTGCTTCGTTCCTCAGAATGACAGATCGCAGACAGCTAATCGACGACGTGTCACTTTTGCGTAATGCGTTTTCATAAGGAGAAGAGGGGATGCCCCGAAAACCGAATCCTTACATCGCCGGTAGGCCGGTGAGTGGCCATGACTTCTACGGCCGCCAGGACGTTTTCCGTTCTGTGCAAGACACCTTTTCTTCCATCCAGCAAAATGTTGTCGTGCTCTGGGGCCAGCGCCGCATGGGCAAGACTTCCGTCCTTCACGAGTTGCCTTCTCGCCTCTCCCCTGAATTTCATACGGTTTACTTCGACCTCCAGGATAAAGCCCAGCAGAAGCTCAACGAAGTACTGTACGATCTGGCCAGGGAAATTGCAGGATCGCTGAATCTCGATTGTCCCCCCGAAGTGAACTTTCAAGAAAGTGACTACTTTCATGAGCGCTTCTTGCCCCAAGTCTATCAGCGCTTAGGTACGCGACGCTTGCTTTTCCTATTTGACGAATTCGAAAGGGTGGACATACCGGCGGAGAAGCTAGCAGACAGGGATGTGGCCTTTCGGACCTTCTTCTCCTATCTTCGAAGAGCATTGGTGGGCAACAGGCAACTGACCTTCATCTTCGCCGTAGGCCGTCGCTTGGATGAATTGGACGAGTTATTCCTATCGACCTTTAAGATGGCGAAAGCCATAGCTGTTTCATTCTTGGAGGAAGCAGAAGCCAAGCGGCTTATCGTTGAGCCGGCTTCGGGCATTCTTGAGTACAATGAGGAGGCCATCGAGCGAATTATCTCCATCACCGCTTGCTACCCCTATCTGACCCAGCTCATCTGCCTTGAGCTTTTCAGTTACATGGAAACAGAGGGGAAAACCCGCGTGACAGTCGGTGACGTGGAGACAGTGGTTGATAGGGCTATAGCGGCTGGCGGGGCGGGACTGGCCTGGCTATGGGATGGTCTACCCATGGCTGAGCGCTTTGTCCTCTCCGCTGTGGCCCACGCTGCAAAGGAGGGGCGTACTGCAACCCAGGACGGGATCAGCCGCATCCTGGGAGAATACCGCATCCCATTGTCGGGTCCGGAGTTGACTAAGGCTCCAGATACGTTAGCCAGATGGGGTCTGCTCCGGCATACCGCTGATGGGTATGAATTCGTGGTGGAACTGCTGCAGCGCTGGATTCTTAGGGAACATTCCCTGGAACAGGCCAGGCGCGAGATGGAATTACCTAGCTCCAGGGCTAATCAATTGTATGAGCAAGCCTTCAAAGCCCATCGGGCTGGTGAGTGGGATAGAGCGATGGCCTACTACAAATATGCCTTGGCAGCCAATCCCTACCATCTGGAGGCGCGACTGGGACTGGCTCGGGTCCTTCTTGAACAGGACAAAATAGAAGAGGCAATCGCAGAGTTTGAAGGAGCCTATGCGCTTGACAGAGCAAAGGCCCAGGATGGGCTGATTGAGGCGCGACAGGCCTGGGCAGAGACTCTGGAAAAAGAAGGCCAGGTGGATGAAGTCGACCAGGAATATGAGACTATTTTGGGCACAGCGCTGCATGATCCAAGGGTCAAAGAATGGGTAGCTAACAGGTGGATGGCGCGCGGGAGAAAGTATCTTGGAGAGGAACGTTACGAGGAGGCAGTTGCAGAGTATGAGAAGGCTGCTGAACTCAACGTACCAGGTGTCCGAGAAGGGCTGATCGCAGCCCGGCGGGCCTGGGCAGAAGCTCTGGAAGGAGACGGTAAGGCAGATGAAGCCGACCTGCAATATGAAGCCATTCTGAGCATAGCCCCTGATAATAATGAGGTGAAAGAGTGGGTAGCCGGCTGCTGGATAGCCCGTGGGAAGAAATACCTGAAACGAGAGCACTACGAGGAGGCGGTTGCAGCGTACGAAAAGGCTGCTGAACTCGACGTATCAGGCGCCCAGGAGAGGTTGATCGCAGCCCGCCGCACTTGGGCCGAGGCTCTGGAAGGAGACGGTAAGGCAGATGAAGCCGACCAGCAATATGAAGCTATTCTGAGCATAGCCCCCGATGATGATAAGTTGAAAAAGTGGGTAGCCAGTTGCTGGATGGCCCGCGGGAAGAAATGCCTGGGAGGAAAGCGCTACGAGGATGCGGTTGCAGAATATGATAAGGCCGTTGCCCTTGACGTATCGGGTGCCCGGGAGGGGCTGATCGCAGCCCGGCGGGGCTGGGCCGAGGCTCTGGAAAGAGAAGATAAGGTAGGTGAAGCCGACCAACAATATGACGCTATTCTGGGCATAGCACCTGATGACGAGAGAGTGAGAGAGTGGATCGCAAACAGCCTGATAGGGCGAGGTGACAGGTATGTAGAAGAGGGGCGTTGCGATGAAGCATCGAAGGCTTATGATCAGGCGGAGAGCATACAGCCTGAGAAGCAACGGGTATTGGCCCAACGCCGTCGTCAGTTGGAACTGGTACCTGACTACGATAGGGCGATGAGGGCCCACAAAGCCAGAGATTGGGCCACAGCGGAGAAGGAATGGGCGGAGCTATACAGGAAAGACCGAGACTATGCCAGGAGAGGTGGCAAAAAAGTTGCCGTCCTGTTGGCAGAGGCGGTTGAGAAAGGCGAGGGCATTTCCAAACGCCGTCAACGACATCTCATTCTTGTTTCGTCTGTCCTGGCCGTAGTGGTTGCAGTCCTGATTCTCTGGCTCGGGTGGGGCTCGGCTGTAACCAGTGGCCAGATCGGCGCTGGCCGACTGGCTCTCGTTATCAGAACGCCGACTCCCATTACACCGCCGACGCCTGTTCCATTGCTCACAAATACACCATACCCCACTTATACTCCTTATCCAACCTATACACTTCACCCAACACCGGTGACATCTATAGAGGCACCGAAGCCCACACCGACACCGATCATAATTGTCACAACAGCCACTCCAGGCCCTGCTCCGACCCCCATCATTATTGTCGCAACAGCCACTCCAGGCCCTACTCCGACCCCAACTCCCTGCCCTACCCCACGTTTCCCTGCCCCACGGTTGATTGGACCAGAGGACGGGCATGAATTCTTTGAAGGGGATGCAGCAAGGATCATACTGCAATGGGAACCTGTCGGTCCTCTGGCAGAGAATGAGTGGTACCAGGTTGTTCTGAGGTTCTTCAAGCCAGGAATTCAATATACAGGAAACCGAATAAAAGAGACCGAGTGGCAAATACCAGAATACTTTCACGGCCAGGCAGATCAACCGGAGCGAGCCTATTACTGGGATGTGACGGTCGTACGAGTGGACAAGGACCCCGATGGGAAGGAGACGAGTATAAACCAGAGCCCCCCAAGCGAAACCTGGGCCTTTTATTGGCCATAAGGCTCAGAACTATGGACAGGTGGACGTTAAATCTATCGACGGTGGGAAGTCCTGGGACACGAATACCATGAACTTTGCCCGGACGCATTTCCTGACAGGAGGCAGAAGTGCTAGATTATAGAAACCCGTTTATCGTCAGCAGCCCTGTACCACTCGAACGCTTCATCGGGCGAAAGAGGGATGTAAAAGCCATCCTCGACCGGCTGGCCGGCCCCGCTCCCGATAGCACAGCGGTCAGTGGTGAGGTGCGGATTGGCAAGACTTCGCTTCTGCATTACATCTCCAGCCCCAAAACAGCGGAAAAATGGGAGCTTTCGCCGGAAAAGTGCACATGCATCTTCGTGGATAGCCAGACCATTGCTCCTTTCAGCCCAATGGGGTTCTGGCATTACGTCCTGAAATCGCTGGCAGCGCGCAAAGTGCATGACACGGGTTACATTAGTAGTTTGCTCAAAGAGGATGATGTTGGGGGCTTTGAACTAGGTGAGCTTTTTGATCGCATCGCAGGAGACGGCAAGCTGGTCGTACTCTTGCTCGATGAGTTCGAGCACATCGTCGAACACGTCAACTCTGACGATCCACAGTTTCTATACCGGCTGCGGGCGCTGATCAATCGCCCAGCGCATGGATTAGCACTGGTGCTCGCCAGTCGTAAACCCTTAACGGAATTGTGTCAAAACATGCGCTTTGTGGGTTCTCCTTTTTACGCAAGCTTTGCCTTGCTATCTCTGGGCCCCTTCTCTTGGGAGGAGGCCAACAAACTGATAGACGTATACACGCAGGGCACCGGTGTTGTATTTAGCGACAGAGATAAAGAGTTCGCCTACGAGATTTCCAAAGGGCACCCCCACTGGTTGCAAAAGGTCTGCTTCAGATTATTTCAGCGCCACGTCGAAAAGATGAAGGTGAGAAGTGAGAGTGAGTGACGAGCAATTTAGCTTACTGGATGATTTTGATTACGACGATAGAGATGGGAATGAAACTTGTCATCCTTAATCGATTAAAAGTTCGGCATCAGAATTCACCGGAAGCGGAGAAATGAGAATGAGGGGGGAGAAACTCAGTCCATTGGATGATTCTGACTTCAGGGAGATCGCTGAAGAAATTGCTGAAGAGATGAAGAAACCAAGTGAACGCTTGCTGAGTGGCGAGCAAGCTAGCTCATTGGGCGATTCTGGCTATGAAAAGATCGCAGAAGAAATTGCTGAGGAGAGGAAGAAGGTAGAGGCTGACCAGGAATATACCGCGTCTGTCCTGCCCTCCCTTGAGAAAGTCATTCGGTCCTCAACTGAAGAAATCAAAAGCATGCTTAAGCACCTTCCATTTGCTGGCCTAGAAGTGCTCAGCAATTTTGAAGGATTTGCGCTAGTAGAGGTTGCCGATAACCGGGGAAACCTCATCCCCCCTTCAGAAGAAAAGTCCTATGTCCTATCAGAGGGGCAAACTTATCAGCTACTAGTCACCCTTCAATCTGAAGAACCTCCGGAGGGCATTTTCGACTTCATTCGATTGACGGACGGTCAGGATGTCCCAAGTGTTGACTTTGTGGTATTTCTGGATTGTGATAGCCTTAGGTTTGAACCGAATGAGCTTGGGCTTATCGTCAAAACCCAAGAAACACAAGCTACCACCAAAACCGCTCATGTAGTAGCTGTGGAGGGGATTCACAACCTGTTCGTCATGATTTTCCAAAGGAATACACTTGTACAAGTTATTCCCCTAAAACTGGAGATTCAGTAGCCGTGAAACACCAACCCGAGCGTAAACAACCTGTTCTAACAATTCAGGTACTCAAGTCGGGTCATCAATCGAGTACCCTTAAACTCATGCGGCCGGATCTTCCTGACATGGTTGTCAAGAAGACACGCTGGGGACATGCAAATCTGGCAGGTTACTATCAACGCTATTACCAGGCGCTAGAGTATTTTAAGGGCCACCTCCAGAGGAGTGATAGCCTTAGAAAGGATACTGAGGTATTAACAAAAGCTTTCACAATACTCTTTACAACCGGTAAAGCCCTCTTTAGAAGATTGTTTCAAGATAGTGAAGATAGCACAGATAGCATGGCTAAGCTCCGAGAGATTACCAATTATCTAAGAAACTATATAGAACCTCCTTATGTTTCTGAGCACCACTCATATTCTCAAATAGGCGTAATTGAAGTAATAATGGAAAATTTTACAGATATTATTCCGGTAGAATGCTTGGTGATTCCAGGCTTAAAAGCCGAAGTGAGGGGTTTACCAGATGTGATCAGAACTGCGTCAAGGGTTTTAGGGTTTTCATTCATCATTAAGCGAGTTATTGGGATAGCAGGCCAAAGTCAGAAGCGAGTGCTCAACAATGTTCCCAGGTTACCTCTAAAGTACTTTTCTAATAACTCAATCAAGGGTGCAAAGGATGAACGCGCTTTCTTTGAGAGATATAGAGATAAAGGGTACTTTTGCCTGGATGGCCCATGGCCACAAGAAGATACCGAGTTCACCGTAGAGGATTTTGTTCGGTACCTTTTTCGACCAGATGTTGGATTTGGCCAGACCGGCAAAACTGACACGGGAGAACGACCACTCGACGAGATCCATCACCTATCTTGCCATGCTCATACCGACGAAAAGCACCCATGGAAAAGTAGTTTGCGATTGGCGGGAAATCAGCGAATTACACTGGAGGAAATGGAGGAGCATCTAGCAGATCTCGAATGCTCTGGAACCGAACACAAAACGAAAGAGATGCCTTTGGTTTTCTTTAATGCTTGTGAAACTGCAGAGATGACGCCCAAAGGTATGATTTCCTTTCCGCAGTACTTTTTGCTCGACAATAAGAACTGTGGATTTATCGGCACTGAAACTGGCATTCCGGGCTCATTTGCCAGCGAGTTCTGCCAGCAATTCTACTTACACTTACTCAGAGGATGCGGGGTCGGCGAGGCGATTTTCGAGGCACGCCATACGATGTTAAGGAGGTACAATAATCCCTTAGGGATTCTATACACATCTTACGTGGATCCATATTTGAAGGTTGCAAGAGCAGCAGATAGCATCTGAAAGGGGGCACCATGACTGAAAGTAAAATCACAGTAATTGGAAGACAGGATACGACGGAGGAACGAGGAGGTCTGTTGGGACCGGTCAAAGAGTGGTTATACAGTCAGGAAGAGATCTCTGTTGAAAAAATAAAATCCGAACTTTCTGACTTCCTCTCCAGCATGCAAGAAATTCTGGACGGCCTTCCTGATAAGTTGGCTGATTATGAACTGGAGTCAATGGATATAAGTGTGGAGATTAGTTCCAGAGGGAATGTAAGCCTTATGGCGGTTGGTGGCGAGTTAGGTGGCACAGGTGGCTTAACCCTACATCTAAAGAAAAAATCGCCAGGCTCAAAATAACTGATGCTCAGGGGCAACTTCTGGAACGCGTTACATGTTTAAAGCCATAGTGCTCTGAAATCCCATCACACATCAGTTTCACTGGAATTGATACTGGACTCGCGAA
The DNA here is from genome assembly GCA_004377365.1 of Anaerolineales bacterium. Classification (GTDB taxonomy): domain Bacteria; phylum Chloroflexota; class Anaerolineae; order E26-bin7; family E26-bin7; genus E26-bin7. The sequence goes on from SOHZ01000249.1 coordinate 8,710, forward strand.
TTTTGCCCGTTGGTGGTATACTGTTGGCTGCGACCCGAAACAGGTACAACTGGCATATACGCTTGGGCCCCCCACGGCACTGACGGTAGATTGACCGCTGCGAACACCGTCCGCGAATGGGCATAAGAAGACATCTGGGAGTCTTTCTCCCTCGACTCATGTCCACCCTAAGCCTGACGAAGGGCTTTCGGAACTCATGCTATGCCGGGAGGATCACAACTCACGCAGTCCAACATGGTACAATCCACGGGGTGCACATCACACAAGTTGACAGAAGTTGAGAGAATCATCAGTGACTTCAAAGTGCAACGGAAGCGGTCTGTTGTTTTCGTATGTGGTTGCCCCGGGGCAGGAAAGTCGACTTTCTGCGAATCACTAGCGGCGTCTTTCGATGGAGAATGCGTCATTTTCGAATTAGACTGGTATATTAAATTTGCCACCGAAGAGAGGAGACAAAGGATTCAAAATGCATTTAATTCCGGTGACTCAGAGCGCATCGCCAGAGAAGAAAATCCGATACTTTGGATTGACTGGGATTCTTTTGCAGCAGATTTCAGGCGGTTTCAGGAACATGGGAATCTAACTATACGGAACGCTTGGAATAGGTGCACAGGAAAGAGGGAATTAAGCATTAAACTCTCATTACATGATAGGATTTCAGTTGTTTTATGTG
>SOHZ01000268.1 GCA_004377365.1 Anaerolineales bacterium
TGTGCTGAAGCTAAGTCTAAAGCCAATCGATGGCGACATGAGGAATCGAAAGGATGAGATCGCTCAAAGCACTTGCGGAACAAGTCGACTTGCGTCAAAAGGTCCTTCCGCCAGGACGTGGAGTCCATTTACTGTGCTGCGCCATCCGTTTCCCCAGCGCAAACCCTCCGAGACTAACCAATAGCGAGCTTCCTCAAACCTACACGTCGAAGCCGCTGGTCCAGGTCGGAGATGAATCGCTGTTCGGGGAACTCGCTATTCTGCATTACTTACGAGATGGCAATTCGACATATCATAATCAACGACCACGCGTGAATCAGGATCGGCGACGTAGAATCCCACTCCACCATCAATTTAGTGCATGTGGCGCCGTCAGCGAGAGTGCTTTTCCAAAAACGGGAGAGTGCCAACCACTGGGTGCGTGTTCTCAGAATTTAAGTAGGATATCTGACGGTTAATGGGGTAATTTAAGAACTCCTTGTTCCATCTGAACCTTAACAAAGTTGGGCCACATCGGATTCTTGCGCGATAATAGGTGTCTACCAAAACATTCTATTGCGCAGGAGGTACCGATGATGACCCGCCATAGGCTATCACTGCCGGTCTCGGTTGTCAAGCAGTACACGCTGGATGTGATACGGCGCAAGATGCTGCCCATACAGCTTCAGATTGCTGGTCAACACACCACACCTTTCCCGAAAGACCGCTCAAGGCTGAAGTCTTTCTACGAGTACCGCCCACGTTCCCTTTCTCGGGATCGGCGGGGGCGATGGCGAGGGGGAGCGGTGCGCTTGGTGGCTATTCTCTTCGATTTCACCTTCGTGCGCAGCATCTTCGCCTCGATCTACTCTACTCAAGGGGGGCACTGCTACGATCCGGCCTCTCTTTTTGTGCTGCTGGTCTTCGCCTTCGTCGATGGCTATGAGTACATCTCTGACTTCGTTACTGATCTGCACGATTCGTATCGGGGTCACCAGTACCGCGTTCTGGCCGGGGTCAGCGATGAGTGCATCCCCCAGGAGGCCGATTTCACTAACTTCATTGGGCGCTGCGGCTCTCTATTCGATGTCGTTTTCCACACCGTTGTCGAGATTGTGCGGCAGGTAGGCTTCATCAGTGGGCGGGCGCTGACCACGGATGGCATGCTGGTGTCCACCTGGAGTCGCTATCGGGGCTGCAACTACTTCGACCCCGCCATCTGCCCCTTGTTGGCCGTGCCGGAGACCCTGGCATCTCTGGTGCAGTCGCGCATAGATAAACTGGCATCTGATCTCTCAGCCCAAACCCCAATCCAGGGGGGCTACGTCCAAATCGAGTGTCCTCGCTGGCAAGAACTGGTCGCTGCCCATCCTTACCTGCGAGCCAAGAAACCCAAGAAGGTGTTGCTCTTACACCTGCGCCTGTATTATCCTTTGCGAGGACTGCCGCGTCCCGATGGCCCCGACGGTCGAGAAGTGCTCCGTCGCCTGGGCTTGGAGGTCGAGTTAGCACCCATAGGCCTCCTTCGGGAAGAGGACATCTTCCTGCAAGTCGTGCACTGTCACGTGGTGCGTCAAGGCGATGACTTGCACATCGCCTGTCCCCGCGTACCGACCGATATCCAGGCCCGGCTGGGGGTTCACGTGAGCCCACGCACCGGCGAGAAGGAATACATCTTTGGCCGCGACGTGGTGACCACCTCCAGTGTCGAAGTGCGGCTGGGCGGTTTGACTTTGCCGGTCGGCCTCTCCCTCTACCCGGCCAACGTCAATGAGGGAACGGTTTTCATCGAGCACGACGAGCAAGTCGAGCAACACGAGCTCTCCGAACGGGTGCACGTGCTGGATGGAGCCTATGACAACGAACCCAACTACGCCCACCTGCGAGCCAAAGATTGCTTGCCAATCATCGACTACAACTCCCGGCGGGAAGACCTCAGCCCCAAGGCTCTGCAGACACGCGGCTATGACGAACAGGGCTGGCCCTACGCCGATTGCAGGCGGCTTATGCCCTGGCTGGAACCGATGTCTCAGGCGGGTGAAGCCGTGCACGCCTGCCACCACCAATGCCTACAGGATGAGGTCGATGAGCGTCAGCCTTCCTGTCCCCATCTGTGTCATCCTTTGGGCCAGGTGAAGCGTATGTCTATAGCCGATCACCCCCGTCTGGTCGCGGAGATCATCCGGGGCACGCCGGAGCGAGAAAAGGTGAAGGGGCTGCGCAGCCCGTCAGAAAGCATCAACAGCTATGCCCAGCTCTGTACCAGCCTCAAAGCACCCCGCGTGCGAGGAGATGAAGCCTTCTTCGCCCGGACACACCTCAGCCTCTTGGCTTTGTTACTCCGCAAAGTGGTGGACTTCATCCTGGATATGACCAATCTGTTGCATCGTATCCCCGCTGGGAGAGATCGGTTGGCCGAAGCGCTGCCTCAAACTCCCCAGCAGCAGCGCTTGAAACGCTGGCTGATGCGCTTGCTCTACGATGAGACCTGACTACGACGACGGCAACCCACCAACTTTCAGATTGGCATCATACTGTCGTCCTCTGGTTCTCGGCACAGGTGACGGTTCGTCCATCACCCCTGCCCAGAGAACACACCGGCCCAGAGCACCGTCCACTGCCGACCGACGGGACTATCCATCGCGTTGTAAAAGTGCCTGCTCGAGACTCGGCGGCTCGACTGCCCGTGCTGACCGCAGGGTCAGTAAGCTTGCCGAAGTTTGAGCCCCTACTGCGAACGCAGCGCCATCAATTCGCTGCTTCACTTATCACTATGAAACCGGCATCGCGTAGCACTATGGCTTACACTCTGAGTTCTTAAACTACCCCA
>SOHZ01000120.1 GCA_004377365.1 Anaerolineales bacterium
AGGCTCTAAGCCGCAACACGGTTTCCATATCACCCAGCGCAACAGTAGGTCAAGCAGCGACAACCGTTATGCGTGGCAACCAGCCCGACTTCGCCGTGGTGGACCCGTTTGGTCGCCAGCTTCTGGGCATCGTCAGCAGCGGCGACGTGACCCAGGCGGTGGAGCGCAACCAGTGGTACACCCCAATGTCGGACATCATGCGACCTGCGGGCGACATACCCAGGGTCACGCCGAATACGTCGCTCTCGGAGCTGCAGGACAAGTTGGAGCACGGCTCCAGCCGCGTCGCTGCCGTCTACGATGGCCCCTTCTTCCAGGGTCTGATCAGCCTGGACGACCGACGTGCGTCGCGTTTTTCAGTTCCTGGCGCGGGGCGGTTCCGTGGCGGGACGGCCGTTGTGGACGACGTCTAGTTAAGCAGATTGTAGGGGAGTAGGGGAAAGGCATCCGGCTAACGAAAACCAGATAGGTGTAACGTGCCATCTTTCTCTAGGTGCCAGGCGCAATGCGAGGTCTTGTACAAGGGGCTGCGCGGAAGGTGTCTGGCACCTGATGATTCCAGACTAAGCCTATATTTCGCACCTTAAGAAATGAATAGAGAGCAAAAGAGGCGGAATCGCTCCATTTGTGGCAAAGTATAGAAAGCGACGACTATACTTAAAAGGGAGCGATTCGCGATGCACTTTGCCACGAGGTCCCGACGAACGCAAATTCTGGTGTGGCTGATCTGGGCCATTGCCTGCCTGGTTTTCCTGGTTGTGCCGGGGCGAGCCGTAGCGAATGAGGGTATGTGGTCCGGGTCACCGATGTTGGCGGGCGTGATAACGTATGACGCGCGAAATGGGCCACTTTTCCCGTGGCTGTCGAGGCTGCGCTGGCGCAAATGGGCCTGGCGGCGGTATTATGCCTGGCGGCGAGCCCATCGGCGTGCGCTATGGGTGGCGCGCTTGGCCCGACTGGCGTTGATGGGAGCGCTGACGCTGGCCCAGTTAGTAGACATGCTGACCCAATCGCAATTGCGTCGGCATCTGGGCGCTTTGCCGGTGTTGTACGCGCTGCTGGAAGTGCTACACATACGCGAAATCATCAATCGCCACTGCCCCACAGCAGCTGAGGTGGATCACGGCAGCGTAGCCATGGTGCTAATCCTCAACCGGCTGACGGCACCCCGTCCCCTGTATCAAGTGGCGGATTGGCTGGCCCGGACGGTGCTGGTCTATACCTTGGGCGTCCCCGCCGAGAAGTTCAACGATGATCGCCTGGCGCGGACGTTGGATGCCATCAGCGACTGCAAACGTGAGATCTGGCAAGACGTTGTGCACCGGGCGCTGACCCAGGCCGAGATAGACCTCTCGCTGATTTTTTATGACTTGACGGCTTTCGTCGTGCATGGTAGCTACGCCGATAGCCAACACGTCGACTTTGGCTTTGCTCATAACACGCCCATGGACAAACGCAAGTTCAAGGCCGGTTTGGACGTAGCCGCCGATGGCAACATCCCGACGGCGTATGGGCTGTGGTCTGGGCGAGTGGCCGACCTGGCCACCGTCCAGGAGAACATGGAGCGCCTGTGTCGCCTCCTGAAGCGGCGCGGCTGGCCGGTGAACGAGGTGCTCATCATCGGCGACCGGGCCAACCTGAACGACGAACTGGCCATCGCTTACGTTGACCACGGCTTGCGCTATCTGGCCGGACTTCAACCCCAGAAGAAGAGACACCGGGAATTGCTAGTGGCCATTCCTGAACAGCAGTTCTATGCTCATCCGTTGACCGACGAGCGCGGTTCCAAGGGCTACTGGGGCATGTCTTGCCAGGTAGTCTTCGAGCACGAAGGACGTCAGGTCACCCATCGCGGCCTGGTGGTTCTCAGCGGGCCGATGTGCACTTCCTGGCGACAGACGCGGGCAGTCCAGTTGAGAGAATTGCGCCAGACCCTGTGTCAGGTTCAGGCCAAGATCGGCCAGCCTCATCATCGCACGCTCGAGGCCGTCCAGAAACGGGCCAACACGCAACTCAAGAAATCACCCGCAGGCAAGTTCATGCGGGCCGAGGCCTACGCCGACGAAGAGGGTCAGCTTCATCTTCGCTGGTGGGTAGACGGTTACGCCCTCTGGCAAGCCATGCAACGCGATGGCCGTTACCTGCTGGTCACCAACGACTGGTCCCTTTCGCCCCAGCGCATGTTGGCTCTCTACCGGCAGAAAGATGGCGTGGAAAAACGCTTCACCGTCTCCAAAAGTGACCTGAAGGTCTCGCCCGTCTACTTGCACAAAGACGAACGCATCGAGGCCATGCTGCTCATCAACATGCTGGCCTTGCTCGTCTACAGCCTGCTGGAACGTCAGGTCCGCCAGGGTGGTTTGCACATGACCACCCGGCGCATCATCCAAAAACTCGAGAGCCTGGACGTGATTGAAACCCAGTGTTGGGATGGGAGCCGTCTGTACCGGCTGGTCCCTGTCGATGCAGAGCAGGCCGCTCTCTTGGAGGCCTTGGCTCACATCTTGGCGGAACTCCGACTTCCTCGCTGGCCGCATTCCCTGCTCCCTGCTGGGGCCGGGGATGTTCCCTCTTCAGCCCTGCCACCTCCCAAAGAATGGGGGATGGCTGCCTAGGCCCGGGCTGGCGGGAAGGGTGAGGTGCGCTCAGAACCAACAGGATAGCCAACCTCAACCCAAACGTCAGCCACGATGGCCCTGTCGTGGCCCAAACTCTCACTTTGCCTGCGTCGGATGGGGCATTCACGCCCCATAGCCAGATGAGTCCTGCTCTCTATTCAGTTGGAAAGGTGCGAAATATAGGCT
>SOHZ01000660.1 GCA_004377365.1 Anaerolineales bacterium
TGGTGCGCGACCTGGACTGCGCCGTGCTGGCCATGCGCTACCCGGTGGGCGACGATTTTGCCATCACCCTGGCCGCCGAACTGTACGAGAGGCTGCTAGGCAAGCGGCAGCGGCTGGCGCGAGCCCTGCAACTGGCCCTGCCCGAGGCCCTGGGCGAGCGACCCCAGCCCGGCACCCCATCCCTCTCCGTGGCCACGCCAGCCCTTTTCGGCCGGCGGGCAGTGGGCCTGGCGCTGAAACCGCCCCCATCTGCCGCGACCGACTTTGCCCCGCCGCCCACCGGCCTGGCCTACTTCCCGCCCGAGCCGGAGCGCTTCGTCGGACGGGTGGGACCCATGTCGCGGGCCAGCGCGGCCCTGGCACCGCATAGCGGCCAGACGGGCATCCTCTTCCACGGCATGGCTGGGGCGGGCAAGACGGCCTGCGCCCTGGAGCTGGCCTACCGCTACGAGAGCGGCCGCTTCCAAGGCTTTGTCTGGCACAAGGCCCCCGACGAGGGCAGCGACATCGAGGGCGCGCTGCTGAACCTGGCCCTGGACATGGAAAGGCAGCTCCCCGGCCTGCAGATGGCCCACCTGGTGGACCGGGCCGAAGAGTTCGCCGCCTGGCTGCCCCGCCTTACGGAACTGCTGGAGCGGCACAGCATCCTTTTCGTGCTGGACAACCTGGAGTCGCTGCTGACGCCCACCGGCCGCTGGCGGGACGAGCGATGGGGCCACCTGGTGAAGGCACTGCTGGCCCACCACGGGCTATCGCGCACGGTGCTGACCTCCTGTCGCCGCCCGGCTGACCTGGGTGAGGAAGGGCGCATGCTGGTAGAGCCCATCCACGCCCTGTCGCTGAGCGAAGCGGCGCTCCTGGCGCGGGAGCTGCCCAACCTGGGGCGACTGCTGCGCGGCGAGAGTGAAGTGGGACTGACCGAAGGGCGCAAGCTGGTGGTCCGCACCCTGGCCGTGGTGCAGGGCCATCCCAAGCTGATCGAGCTGGCCGAGGGGCAGGCTGGCGACCCCGAGGCGCTGGCCGCCCACCTGGAGCGGGCCGCCGCAGCCTGGGCCGGCGGCGAGGGACGCTTGCGGGCCTTCTTCCAACAAGGGGAATCCCCCTTCGAGGCCGAGGAATTCCTGGCGGCGCTGGCCAACTGGACGCAGGGCCTGGCCGTGGCCCTGCCTCCCGCCTCGCGCACCCTGTTCCACTTCCTGTGCTGCCTGGAGGAGGCCGACCGCCAGAGCTGGATTGTGGAGACCAACTGGGGCGACCTGTGGCAGCGGCTGGAGCGGCCAGGGGAAGCGCCCGACCTGGCGGCGACCCTGAAACCCTTGGCAACGGCCGGGTTGGTGGAGGCCCGGTCCCTAGAGGAAGAAGGGAAAGAGATTGGGTTCCTGTACAACCTCCACCCCGGCGTGGCTGAGGCGGGACGAACCGAGGCTGGCGACGACTTCCAGGCCGCCGTGGACACCGAACTGGCTGCTTTCTGGATGTCCGGTTGGCAGCACGGGCTAAAGGCGGAGATGCACGGCGGGGGCTGGCTGGTGGTGCAGGCCGGGCGGAGCGTGGCTCCCTACCTGCTGCGGCAGAAGCGGTGGGATGAAGCATATATTCTGTTGGAGGAGGCCATTCATCGAGACTCCTCGCCGGCGACGATGGCGACGGTCCTGCCGCTACTGCGCCGTATCGCCGCCGAGACGAAGGGCACGAAAGAAGGACTGAGAAGCGCTGGCGTGCTGGCCAACGCGCTACTGATGGCCAGCCGCTGGCCGGAGGCCGAGGCCATGATGCGGGACATCGTGCGCCGGGCCGCGGGCTGGGGAGACTTCCGTACAGCTTCGGTAGCGATGGGCTACGTGATCAACATACTCCGGGACACCGGCCAGGCCAAGGAGGCACTGGCCCTGGTCGGGGAGAAGAAGGGCTACACCCGCCGCGCCGGCCTGGGCCCCTGGTCGCAGCTTAGCGACGAAGTGCAACGCCTCCAACTGCTGACCGTCCTGGGCCGCTACGAAGAGGTGCTCTCGGAGGTGGAGACACTGCGGGAGCAGATGCGCGCCCTGCCGGAGGAGAGCGAGCAAGAAGAAGCGTATATCCCCTGGAACGTGCGGGAGGCTATCCTCAACGCCGGCCACATGGTCGCGACGAGGCTAGGGCAGTGGGAAACGATGCTGGCCCTGAACGCCGAGGCCGCCGCCAGCGTGGAGGCCCGGGGCGCACTGGCACTGGAGGTGGCCCAGACCCGCTTCAACGACTACGGCCCCCTGCTACGCCTGGGCCGCTACAAGGAGGCCCGCGCCCTGCTGCACGCCTGCCGGGCCGTCTTTGAGCAGGAGGGGGACGTGGCCTACCTGGGCAAGGTCTTCGGCGCCCTGGCCGACCTGGAGAACAGACTGGGCCACGGCGGGCAGGCCATCGCCTTCTCAGACACGGCCCTGCGCTACAGCTACCTGGCCGGCGCCCCCGAGGACTGTGCCATCGGCCACTTCAACCTGGGGGAACTCCTGATGCGGGGTGGAGGCTCACCAGAGCCGGCCCTGGCACACCGGCTAGCGGCCGGGGTGATTGATTTCCAGAGCGGATCTGGGCACTTGCTCTCAACACGCCCAACTCTGGCCCAACACTTGGCCAGCTTCGCCCCGGACCCGCCGCCGCTGCCGGCCTCCTTCGACGAGTTGTGCCGCATGGTGGAGGCGGTGGAGGGGGTGCGCTTCCGGGAGTTGTTCGAGCGCCTGCCCCGCCGCGCCGCCAGCGGCGACGAGGCGCTGTGGGAGGTGGTACGATTGGCGCAGGAGATAGATAGCTAGACCTGACAGGTTTTGGAAACCTGTCAGGTCTGATGAATTGAGGAACCATGACCAATCATCTGATTATCATCACCATCGCCCACGAACTGGGCCTCAAAGCCAATCAAATCGCCCGCACCACCCAACTGCTGGACGAGGACAACACCGTGCCCTTCATCGCCCGCTACCGCAAGGAGGTCACTGGCGGGTTGGACGAGGAGCAACTCCGGGCCATCCAGACCCGCCTGAACTACCTGCGACACCTGGAAGAGCGCAAGGAGACCGTGCTGAAAAGCATCGCCGAGCAGGGCAAACTGACGCCGGAACTGGAGGCCAGGATACGGGCAGCCATGGTGCTGCAAGAGGTAGAAGACCTCTACCTGCCCTATAAGCCCAAGCGGCGCACGCGAGCCACCATCGCCAGGGAGCGGGGGCTGGAGCCGCTGGCAGAGCTCATTCTGGCCCAGGAGGTCACCGAGGGGACGCTGGAGCAATTCGCCCAGGACTACCTGAGCGAAGAGGTGCCCACTGTGGAAGACGCCTACGCCGGGGCGCGGGACATCGTGGCCGAGGGCGTCTCCGAAGATGCTGACCTGCGCAAGGCGGTGCGGGAGCGTACCTTCGACCAGGGCCTTCTGGTCTGCGCCGTGGCCGACGCCCCCCTCGACCCCCAGGGCAAGTACCAGATGTACTACGAATACTCCGAGCCGCTGAAAGCCGTCCGGCCCCACCGCCTGCTGGCCATCAACCGTGGGGACAAAGAAGGCGTGCTCAAGGTCAAAGTGGAAGCGCCGGTGGATGAGATTATGGCTGCGGTCAAAGGCCGCTACTTGAAGAACGAGCGCTCCATTTTTGCCGCTCAGGTAAGAGAGGCCGCCGCCGATGGCTACAAGCGACTTATTGCCCCTTCCATCGAACGTGGGTTGAGAGGCACCTGCACAGATGAGGCAGACGACCACGCCATCAAGGTCTTTGCCACCAACCTGGGCAACCTTTTGCTCCAGCCGCCACTGCAGGGCAAGAGGGTGATGGGCATTGATCCGGGCTACCGCACCGGCTGCAAAGTGGCCCTGGTGGATGAGACGGGCAAATTCCTGGGCGGTACGACCATCTATCCCCACGGGCCGCAGAAGCAGTGGGATGAGGCCAGAAAGGTTCTGGTGAGCCTGGTCACCAAAGGGAACGTTGACGTCATCGCCATCGGCAACGGCACCGCCTCCCGTGAGACGGAGGCCCTTGCTGCCGAGGTTATTGCTGAAGCCGGGCGGGGGGCCTACGTCATCGTCAACGAGGCTGGGGCGTCGGTCTATTCCGCTTCCCCACTGGCCAGGGAGGAACTGCCCGACATGGACGTTTCCATGCGTGGTGCCGTCTCCATTGCCCGCCGCCTGCAAGACCCCCTGGCCGAGCTGGTCAAGATCGAGCCCCGCTCCGTCGGCGTGGGCCTCTACCAGCACGACGTAGACCAGAAAAAGCTGGCCGAGACCCTGGACGCGGTGGTCGAGTCGGCCGTCAACCACGTGGGTGTTGGCCTCAACACCGCTTCGCCAGCCCTTTTGCAGTACGTTTCGGGCATCAACAAACGGGTGGCCAAAGCGATTGTCAGGCATCGAGATGAGCACGGGCCTTTCAAATCCCGCCAGGAACTAAAGAAGGTTAAAGGGATAGGGGATAAGGGGTCCGAACAATCGGCCGGTTTTCTCAAAATCCCCACCGGAGAGAACCCCCTGGACAACACCTTCATTCACCCAGAGTCGTATCCCGGGGTGGAGCGTCTCTTCGCCTTGATGGGCGTGCAGGGGGACGAGCCAGACCTGGCTCAGAGGGTCAAGGCCTTCCGGGCCGAGAACGACCTGGCTGAACTGGCTGAGGTTTTGGAAGTGGGCCTGCCCACGCTGACGGACATCTTTGACAACCTCATCAAACCCGGCCGTGACCCCCGCGACGAACTGCCCAAACCTATCTTGCGGAGTGACGTTCTGAAAATGGAAGACCTGCGAGAAGGAATGATCCTCAAAGGCACCGTGCGCAACGTGGTAGACTTTGGCGCTTTCGTGGACATTGGAGTCAAGCAAGATGGCCTGGTGCACGTCTCTCAGATGGCCGACCGTTATGTGAAAAACCCCCTGGAAGTGGTCTCAGTGGGCGACGTGGTGGAGGTCAAAGTCATCAGCCTCGATCCCGAACGGGGGCGTATCGGGTTGAGCATGAAGAAATGAACAAGGCGAATCTGGCCAGCCTGCTTGTGAAAAACGCCACTTTTGCACTTCGATCTTGACAACCGCCTCCAAATGCATTATACTAAAGATGCAACCGTTAACGGCTGTCAGCGTGGGGTACTCCATGCAATCCAAGAGGGAGCAAAGACCAGAAACGCTCTTGGCCCTTTTGTCAGCCCTTAGAGCATATCCGAAAGGTGCTTCCTGCCCTGTCCTCGGGGTGGGCAGCCCTCGCGGACGGGGGCCAGAGCGGATTTTCCGGATGTTTTAGGTCCACGCTGAAATCAGCGACTTGCGCCGCGAAAGTCTGTGGCGTACGAAGGGAGCCTCAACCCGCTACGCAGGTCACCCAAGTGGGGAAAGGAGGAGATAAATCATGGAAAAGCCCTGGTTTAAGCATTACGAGGAAAGTGTTCCGACAACCATCGCCTACCCTGATATCCCTTTGCACCAGATTCTGGTGGACACTGCTCGCAAGTACCCCAACAACACGGCTACCATCTTTGGCAACGTCGTCGAGCCTCTGGGCAACATGCTCCTCGACGCCAAGATGACCTATCGTGAACTCTACGATCTCACCAAACGTTTCGCTGCAGCCTTGCAACAGCTTGGGGTGGAGAAGGGGGATCGGGTCGCCATCTATTTGCCAAGCTGCCCCCAGTTTATCATCGCCTACTACGCCACCCTGATGTGCGGCGGGACCGTTGTGCCCTGCAACCCCGCATACGTGGCCCGCGAGCTCCAGCACCAGCTCAACGACTCTGGGGCCGAGACGATCATCTCTCTCTCCCTGATGTACCCCACCGTCAAGAAAATCCGGGCCGAGACTCCCCTCAAGCGGGTCATCGTCACCAACATCAAGGAGTACTTCCCGGGCCTGCTCAAGTTCCTCTTCACCCTGGCCGTGGAGAAGAAGGAGGGTCACTACCAGGACATCTCGGGCGACGCCGACACCTATTGGTTTCAGGACCTGCTGGCTAGCTCCCCGGCCGAACCGACCCCGGTCGAGGTCGGCCCAAAGGATACGGCGGTGCTGATGTACACTGGCGGGACCACCGGCATCTCCAAAGGCGCCGAACTCACCCACGGCAACATGTTAGCCAATGCCATTCAGTGTCGCCATTGGTTCACCAAAACCGAGGAGGGTAAGGAGGTGCTGCTTACCGCTTTGCCCCTGTTTCACAGCTATGGCATGACCACGTGTATGAACCAGGGCGTCCTCATCGGGGGAACTATGCTCCTCATCCCTAACCCCCGCGTCCTGATCCACACCTTGAAGTCAATTAACAAGCACCATCCTACCATTTTCACCGGTGTGCCGGCCATGTACGTGGCCATCAACAACTACCCGGAGATCAGCCAGTTTGACGTCAGCTCTATCAAAGCCTGTATCAGTGGCGCGGCGGGGCTGCCCGTGGAAGTGCAGGAGAAATTCGAGGCCATCACTGGCGGTAAGCTGGTCGAAGGATACGGACTCAGCGAGGCCAGCCCGGTCACCCATGCCAACCCCATCTTCGGCCAGAACAAGATCGGCACCATCGGCGTGCCTTTCCCTGACACGGAAGCCAAAGTCGTGGACGTGGAGACGGGGGAGAAGGACTTGCCGCCCGGTGAGGTCGGCGAGTTGGTGATCAAAGGTCCTCAGGTCATGAGAGGCTACTGGAACAAACCCGAGGAGACGGCTAACTCACTACGTAAAGGTTGGCTGCATACCGGCGACATCGCCACCATGGACCAGGAGGGCTATTTCCAGATCGTTGACCGCAAGAAAGACATGATCCTGGGAGCGAGTGGCTACAACATCTACCCTCGCGAGGTGGAGGACGTGCTCTATCAGCATCCCAAGGTTCTGGAAGTGGCCGTGGCCGGTATCCCCGTGGGCGTGGAGAAGGGCGAACGGGTCAAAGCTTATATTGTCCTCAAACCAGGCGAGACGGCGACGGAAGAAGAGATGATCGCCTTCTGCCGCGGAAACATGGCCCGCTACAAGGTCCCCAAGTTCATCGAGTTCCGTGAGTCGCTGCCCAAGACCATGGTGGGCAAGATCCTGCGCCGCGTGTTGGTCGAGGAAGAGAAACTGACCTAGGAGCAGGCAACTGGCCAAAGAGTGCCAGTTCGACGGGTAACAAGTCAAGAGGTCCGAGGTTTCCAGCCGGAAACTCGGACCTCCCCTGTATTATACACACCCAACTTCCGAAGTCTAGGGCGCAACTTTGCCCAACAGCACGCACTCAAAATGACCAACCGGTCTTCATTTGCAAGGTTCTTTGGAGACTTCGGAAGTCTAGCTGAACGTCTACCACAAAGAAAGGCCAAGATGACAAACTTTCACAGCCTTGAATTGCTCCGGGAGCAGAATATCGCTGAATTGAATACCAAGGCGCAACTGTTCCGCCACGTCACAACCGGGGCTGAGCTACTCTCGCTGGAAAATGACGATGAGAACAAAGTGTTTGGCATCACCTTCCGCACCCCGCCCCCCGATTCCACCGGGGTAGCGCACATTTTGGAACACTCTGTCTTGTGCGGTTCGCGCAAATACCCGGTCAAAGAACCCTACGTGGAGTTGCTCAAAGGCTCGTTAAAAACCTTTCTCAACGCCTTCACTTACCCCGACAAAACCTGCTATCCCATAGCCAGCCAGAATCTGCAAGACTTTTATAACTTGATTAACGTCTACCTCGACGCCGTCTTTTACCCACGCATCACGCCCCACATCTTTCAGCAGGAGGGCTGGCATTACGAGCTGGAGAACCCCGATGATCCGATCATCTTCAAAGGAGTTGTCTTCAACGAGATGAAAGGCGCCTACTCCTCGCCCGACCGGGTGCTTGCCGAGTACTCACAGTACTCGCTCTTCCCAGACACCACTTACGGCCTCGAATCCGGCGGGCACCCCAGGCATATTCCAGACCTAACGTACGAGCAATTCAAAGCCTTTCATCAAACCTATTATCACCCCTCTAACGCTCGTATCTTCTTTTACGGTGATGATCACTCAGATGAACGTCTGCGCTCGGTGAATGACTATCTCAAAAACTTTGAACCATTGGCAGTCGACTCGGCTGTCCATCTGCAACCCCGCTTCGACCAGCCAAAGCGCCTCACCCGCTCCTACGCTGTTAGCCAAGATGCCGACATCCACAAGAAAGGCATGGTGACCGTCAACTGGCTGTTGAGCGAGACCACCGACCCAGAAACTAACCTGGCCTTGCACGTCCTCGAGCACATCCTCATTGGCACACCTGCCTCCCCCTTGCGCAAGGCACTCATCGACTCTGGGTTAGGCGAGGACTTGGCCGGCGTGGGGCTTGAGGACGAACTACGTCAGATGTTCTTCTCCACCGGGTTGAAGGGTATTGATGCTAAGGATGCCGATAGGATCGAGGCTCTCGCCTTGCAGACACTCACTACTCTGACCCAGGAAGGTATTGACCCTCACACGCTCGAGGCAGCCCTCAACACCATCGAATTTCGCCTGCGCGAGAACAACACCGGCAACTTCCCGCGTGGACTGCTGCTCATGCTCCGCTCGCTGACCACCTGGCTGTATGACGGCGACCCGTTGGCTCTCCCAGCCTTTGAAGCCCCTCTGGCTGCCATCAAAACCCATCTGGCCACCGACGAGACTTATTTTGAAGACATGGTCTGTCAGTACCTCTTGCAAAACCCGCATCGCACCACCCTCATCCTCCAGCCCGACCCCGACTTGAGCGGGCGAGAAGAAGCCGCCGAAAAGGAGCGGCTGGCCCAGGCTCGCGCCATCATGAGTCGGGCCGATCTGAGAGCAGTCATCGCCAACACCCGCCAACTCAAGAAGATGCAAGAAACCCCTGATCCACCCGAAGCGCTGGCCACCATCCCTAGGCTGAGACTATCCGACCTGGACAAAAAAAACAAAATCATCCCCCTGGAACTGCTTGAGCGGAACGGGACCCAAATTTTGTACCACGATCTCTTCAGCAATGGCATTGCCTACCTGGACGTAGGCTTTAACCTGCACACTCTGCCGCAGGAATACTTGCCCTACGTGCCTCTATTTGGCCGGGCGCTGCTCGAAATAGGCACGGAGCAGGAAGATTTTGTGACCCTTTCGCAGCGCATTGGCCGCAAAACAGGGGGGATCCGGCCCGAATCCTTCACCTCGGTAATCAGAGAGACCAAAGAGGGCGTGGTCTGGCTCTTTTTGCGCAGCAAAGCCATACCGGCCCAGGCCGATGACTTGCTGGCTATTTTGCGCGACGTGCTGCTCACCGTCCGGCTAGACAACCAGGAGCGCTTTCGGCAAATGGTGCTGGAAGAGAAAGCTGAGCA
>SOHZ01000035.1 GCA_004377365.1 Anaerolineales bacterium
GTGCATAACATTCACAAGGTTACGTGTCTTATTTGGACTTCCCGTGTCAACCAGAATGGCCTTTTCTCCCACAACAAGGTAAGCGTTCGACATCTGCAGATGTATTGGAATCACTTGTGTCATTGATACAGCTCCTTCGAACATAGTAACAATTCACGAATCTCTTACGTGGATCCTTCGGCTTTGGGTGTCCAAAACTCAAAGATCCGGGGCATCACTGTGGTATCAAGAATAGCTGCTAATATGACCCCTATTCCATACATGATAAAGTCCACAGGATCAAAGGTCCGGCCGAATATTGGGACACCAAAGAATTGTGCAGTCTCCACGGAAAAACCAACTCCGAAGACCAAGATACTCTTGACAATCCAGGACCTCAATAGAGAGAACTTGTTAAGACACAATAAGAAGTAGAAAGCAAAGGGAACAAGGATGTCGAGCAAATAGCCGTTGACAAATCCCGGGTATGGACCTCTGTAATTGCTACCCGTAAAGAAATGGAGTAGCGCAATCGGGACCACCACACTCACGATGACTACCTTCTTGCAGGTCACTCGATGCATTCCTTTCACTTACACCCTCCCAGTCCCTATTGTATTTGCGCATTTCGATTCAAAGCACTTGTCACAGCTTACGACTTTGAAGGTTGGCGCGCTAACGGCGGGTGCATGCGCCGGTTATGCGGCCATCTCCTAACAGTATGAGAAAGCACCCCGTACTACACAACCCTGGCCGAGAGATTCTTATTTGCCTATTCCTTCACAATCTTGAAGTCTGTGACGCTCATGTATCCTTTGTCGCGGAGATACTCACCCACGACATAGTCGGAGCCAGATTGCTCCTTTTGGATGAAAGCCGCCTCCAAGTCCTTTTCCGCTTGTGAAACAGCTAGTTCCTCTGCGGCATAAACCCTGCTGGGGTCCACCAGGACAAAGTAATACTCCCATCTGTCTGGGGCTGTTTGCTCCAAGCAGGCAAGTGATGGCACAAAGGTGCCAGAGCCGCCGTAGGAACCAGGCTCGAATCGGAATCTGGGGGAAGGGCGTGGTTGAGGTTCTTGCTCGGAACTGTGCATACAACATTTCTTGTACTTCTTCCCGCTACCACAGGGGCAAGGATCGTTTCTCCCAACCTTGTCTGGCATTCAATGCTCCTTACGTTCTCAAAAGGGCTCAATCAGTTGCGCCGAATCCGTCGCAAGGATTTCTCCACGAGTTCGATTACATCCCTGTCACTCAAGCCCTTTGGAGGTTCATGTCCATATCCGCCTCGCTCGTAGACTTCTCGGGGCGACACTCCCTTGAAGACAGGTTGCCATTCTAGCTGATCTAGTATTTCCTCCAGATCATGCTTGATGGTGCAAAGGGCAAAGTTCAGAACAAGTGCGCTCTCCAGTCTGTTCTTGAATGGCCCTCGACGCTGCACCCATTCCTGGCAGAATTCCTCGGCCAAGGTCATGATCTCATTATGGAAGTTGAAAGTGCCATCTTCATGAAACATGTCATCCTCCGCTAAAATCAGAACTGGTCGGGTCGCGGCAGCAGGCCGGGTCGGCTTCAGCGAGTTGTTCGGCGGCGGGTCGAGCCGTCGTGTTCGCTGATGGCCAGGGAGCCGCTACTGCACTTCTTGGCTCCATTTCTCCATGAGCTGTCGAGTCACCCCTGCGCCTCCACACACTATGATGACAACAGGCCCTCGACCTTCAAGAGCTGGGGCGCGGTTGTATCCAGTCGAGAGCGCGGCGCCACAGGCTGGCTCTACTAGTACGCGGTGATCATCGGCAAACCGCAAACAGGCATCGACGGCCTCACGATCAGTGACCACCCACGGGGTGATGGGATGGTCGCGGGTCCATTCAAGCGCGCGGGGCGCAACCCTTCGTGCTCCGAGAGAGGTAGCTACGGAGGAAATCTTGTCAAGCGTCACCAGGCGCCCGGCTCGGACTGAGGACGCAAGGGAGGCAGCGCCCTCGGTCTCCACCGCGAGGACAGGGACATCGCTCCATCCCACAGCATGGAGACCTTGGAGAAGCCCGCAGAGCAGGCCACCTCCGCCCACTGAGACCACAAGCACGCCGGGCTTGATTCCTGCTTCGACGATTTCGGTGATGATACTGGAGTGTCCAGACCATACGCGAGGGTCGTCAAAGGGATGGATGCAGTCTCCCTTCTCTTGCCGGGCGAGTTCGACAGCATAGGAGTGAGCGTCGTCCCACGACTCCCCGTGAACAATGAGAGTTGCACCCTCGCCGAGTATGAGATCTCTAGCGCGGGCAGACGTAGTCTGAGGAACAACGATCGTGACCTCAAGACCAAGTTGGTGTCCGGCATAGGCCACGGCGTAACCGGCGTTTCCGCCTGAGGCGCACACGACATGGCTGACGCCGGCGTCATAGCTGGCGCGGCAGGCGGCTCCCATACCGCGTGCCTTGAATGAGCCCACGGGCTGGAGTGCCTCCATCTTGAGAAAGACTGGCAGGCCAGCAGCGGCACTCATCGCGGGGGAATGCCACAGGGGAGTAACTACATGAACTGGCTTCACTTGGCTTCACCTCTTCTTCATATAGCAAAGGGGATGAATAATACCTCCGACGTCAACCGCCCTTCGTTGGATCTCCCTTGGTCAGATTCAACTGCACCGCTTGCCGGACAAACGATGCGAACTCTTCTTCATCTATGTCTTCTACACTCGTCAGCTTGACGTGGCGCATTTTCTCGCCGGATCCCTGGAGCAATCCTTTCGGATCTTGGATGTCGACCCCTCGCCAGAAACCAAAGTTAACCGAATTCTTGAATGCTTTG